>CALGGR010000132.1 GCA_937915755.1 uncultured Fretibacterium sp.
TTTGTACCAGCTGTCGAATGTTCAATGAAAGCATACACAACATTTTTGAGAGGCGGTGAAAAAGCAGCACGCAGAGTCGGAGATGAAGTAAAAGATTTTACGCTTGACGGCCTTACACTTGATGGAGCAGCAGTTTCTGATTTAATGCAAAGATGTTTCAGAGCTGACGAATTTATGAGAAGCACAAAATCTAACGTTGGAGGAGGCTGTGCGACAATGTTGTTTTATGGGCCTCCAGGTACTGGCAAGACGGCATTAGCAAGGCACATAGCCCACGAACTTGACCGCGAATGTTTTATTCAGAGAGCAAGCGATTTACAGAATTGCTTTGTAGGCGAAACTGAAAAAAGAATTGCAAGGGCTTTCCGTAATGCTGAAAGTGAAGGTGCTGTGCTTGTGATTGATGAGGCTGATACGTTTTTATTTTCCCGGGATATGGCTGTACGTTCTTGGGAAGTCAGCTTTGTTAATGAATTTCTCGTAAATCTTGAAGAATGTAAATGTTTCTGTATCTGCACAACAAACAGGATTAACGAACTTGATACGGCTTCAGTGAGGCGTTTTTCTTATAAGATCAAATTCGATTATTCTGGAACTTCGCAAGTCTTAGCACTTTATAACTCACTATTAAAGCCTCTTTGCAGAACTGAACTTTCTTCGGAGCTTGTGCGTGAGTTAAAAACTTTCACAAGACTTACGCCGGGAGATTTTCATTCTGTACGTTCGCAGTATAGTTCTTTGTTATCAAATGAAGATACAGTAACACATGAAAATTTAATCAATGCTTTAAGGCTTGAGATGTCAATGAAGCATGAAAAATTTAAGGCAGGTTTTCTATCATGAATGAAAAAGTAATTGCGTGTATTCCATCTAAAGCTATGAGAGAATTTTTAACTGCGAAGCCTATTAAAATGTCAGCATTGCAGCAGGCTACAATAGTATTTGAATATGCAGATAAAAAAGATCGTTTATCCTTGTTTCAAATTCTTTTCGAAGGAACAAACGATGAAGCTGAAAAACTGCTTTTGAGTTCTGCAATTAAGGACTTTCAAGACGGTAATAATTTTTATAGTGATATAACACAGGAAATTTACGATAAATATTTTCCGCACTATGCCTTTCCGTTATATCCGTTTTTAGAAGTTTGCGGGTTCCCGGTATTGTTTAAGCGGGGAGATGTTATCCGTAAAGGCAGTGAATTTTATTATGTCGGTTCTCTTCCGTTATTAATAATTGATCACTGTGATTTTTCTGATGAATGCTATTTGTGTTATGAATTGTCTTATCCTGTTAAGACTGAAATGGATTTAGGGCTTGCACATGCACATATTCACTTATGCGAAGCTGAAAGAGCCTCAATAAAAAAATTAACTCCGCAGCAAATGAAAATTTACAGTAGGATTAAAGCACTTTTACGCATACTGCAATTAAGAAAGGAGAACAGGAAATGCAGACAAATGAAAACATTGTTGCATTAGGAGTAGGCAGAAAAGGCTGTCAGGTCGTTGAACAAATGCTCGGAAAAATTGAGAACGTTGAATTTGCTGGTGTAAGATTTCAGGCAAGCGATGAAATTTTAGTCCTCTTGTTCAGGATATGGCAAAAGCCGCTAAGGACGCAAGCAAGCTGACGATTGGGATTGCTCTCACCAACAACGAAGAACTAAAAGCAAAGTTCAAATTATATGGGGACATGTAATTGATGATGAAATTGGCGGTGATTTGCAGGTTACTTTTATCGCTGGAATGGACGACAAGAATAAAGTTGAAAGGAGTTTTTCTATGCTGGAACCTGAAGACTTATTACAAGAAGTTTCAAAGCTGTCGAAAGAATTTTACGCAGCACATGAACAAAAAAGCATTATAGAACGATTCAATGTCTTCAAAATTGAAGTAAAAATATGGGCTTCAGATCTCAACAACCAATGCAAAGACTATTACGATGAGGCGAAAAAATATGACGCTGATGCAAAGATTTTTTACCTCACTCCAAGCGGTAAGCTACTAAGCCCGGAAAGTTCAGATGGAGTGCCTGCGGAAAGTATGAAGTGTATATCGTTTGAGAATGATATATATGACTGGGTTTCGTACTGCATAAGTCAGCCGGAAGTAATAAGAAATTTACCGCTTCGAGAAGTGCTGCTGCAAATTGCTGCGACAATCAAAAGACAATCAAAAAATTTACTGAACAGACTAATCTTGGAACAGCATTACAGACAAGATTATTTGAGAAGGTAGAAAAAATGCTGGAAGAAGAATATAAGCCGGAAAATATTGATTTTTATCAAAAATCCGCAAGAAGACTCCAACCTCTATAGCTGGGAAATGAATGCATACTCCAGTCTACCGCAGGTGCTGCGGGATGTAAGACGTATTCAGCCAAAGAGTTGGAGCGCAGCCTCGTAGAATTAGGAAGCCGACACTTCTATAAGTGGCGGTAGTTCACGAAATTCTCAGGGTCGTAAATTATTTCTCCGGCTTCACCTGTTGCCAAAGCCTCTACACTTTTGCCATCTTTATCACGAGCATATATATCTGCCCCTGCTTTCAGCAGCATGGCAAGAATCTCATATGGAGCATCGTTCATTGCGGCCACCATTAAAACCGTCCGACCATCTTCCTTTTTTGCGTTGACATCCGCTCCAGCTTTGAGAAGAACAGAAACAATCTCAGTATTTCCATTCTTGCGGAATATATTAAAGCTGTACCGCCATTAACGTTAACTGCATTAACATTCGCACCGGCTTCAACTAAAGTAGAAAAAATTTTTACGTTTTTGTTTCCTTTATCAGCAGCTTTTATCAATGCAGTATTACCGTATTTGTCTTTTCCGTTAGGATTTGCCCCAGCCTTAGCAGAGACACTAGGATTTCTGGATTTTTGCTGTCTATTGCGGCGTATATGAGAGCAGTATTGCCTTCATTATCTTCATCATTGCGCCCACTTCAATGCAGTCATACCCAAAGTATCCTTATCATTGATATCTGCTCCGACATTGAGCAATGTTGCTATAACCTCTGGAGCTTTATTCTGTTCGGCAGCATTCATCAACGCTGTATAACCATAGACCTTTCCCTTCGCGTTGGGATTGGCATCGTCCTTCAATGCATCTGAAATTTCCTGAACAGAACCATGCTTGCAGAGCTTAAGAAATTTCTTGTCGGAGGTTTTTGCATTATTACCCAATGGAAAGTCTAAAAAAATTTGTTTTACTCTTCCGGAAGATATGTATCTAAAAAACTCAGTTCTTCAAATGTACCATTAATTTCATCTTTTCTCCGTTTCTTAGATTGTCGTGTGTCTTCAATCTGCCATGTCTAAAGTTAGCACAATGTAATACTTGTCTAACCACCTCGACAGGCATATCATGCTTCTCAGCGATATCTTTTTGATAGTTTTCCCTACCTTCATAATCGCGTACAATCTCTTCGAATAGTTTAAGCCTTTTATCAAATAAATCCTTCTCATTACATGCTTCCGTCAAAAAACTCCCTGCTTTCATTATTTAGTTTTAGAAAATTTTTTCGTAGATTTTTCCACTCCTCGAAAGATTATCAATCATAATTTTGTGCGGACAACTTTACGTGAAAACACTTAATTTTGCAATACTTACGGAAAAAAGCCGAAGCCGTACGTCAGCTTGAAATCGGGCAGTCCCTATTAAAAAAGCAGAAACTGGCAAAAAATCCTAACTTTGAAAATATCGCGCTTCAATGGCTTGAAGAATTAAAGCCTATACGGAAAAAATCGACCATAGTCAAGTATATGAGCCAGCTTAAAAACTACATAATCCCAGCATTCTGGAATTTTAACCTGAACGACATAGGCAACGAAGATATTATTTCGTTCGCCAATAAACTTCTGATGGATGGGCATAACGGGCAGAAACTTGCGCCAAAAACTATTTCGGACATTTTTTCGCGCATGAAAAGCATTCGCCGTTTTGCCGTGCTTCGGGGCTATGAAGTCAATTACGTTCCAAATGCCGTAGAAATTCCGTTAAGGCTTTGTTCGCTCCGAAAAATTCCTATTCCTGCGGAACTCATGAAATAGCTTAAATCGGCTTACGTCAAGGACGCATACGTTCTCAGCGGATAAAAAAATAAATTTGTCGAACCCGGAACATTGAGCGAAATTTTAGGACACGCCAACGTGAATATCACGCTAGCATGAAATAAAAACACGCGAATATGAACAAGCTCAACAGCGTTATTTGCGGAAAAAATAAATAACGGTTTCGAAGATATTACCCGAAGCCATTAAAAATTATTCGTAGATTGGAAGATAGTGCGAAAGAAATTTTTATGTTACTAGAAGCGGAACAGCCCGTAAAAATCTTCCGCTCCTGTCATGGGAGAGCGGCGTACTGTTCGGGAACGGTACTCCGTTCGAGGACTGAGCCGACAAGAATAACGATGAGGGCATTTCGTTTTCGTTTAAGTCTGCACATGATAAGCCTCACTTCCTGAAAACGGGCTTGCAGTTCTTGTCATCAGCAGTCATTGTGCAATCGGGGTAATTAGAACAACTCCAGAATGCGTTATTTTTCCTGTTGCGTAAGAACATAACCGAGCCACAGCGAGGACACTTGACGTTACTTTTCTTTGATGACTTTTTGCTGTCGGATTTCTTAGACTTTGCATTGTCCGAGCCTTGAACGGTGATCGGCTGTGCAGAGGCTATAATTTCCCTGATAGTGTCCTGAATATAGTTAATAACTTCAGTAGATAGACATTTGAGAGCCTTTAACTTTCCTGAAGTAAGTATCCCAAACGGCTGCAAGGTCAGAAAGCGTAATGTTTTCGGGCAGAGCGTGAATGAGGCTTCTTATGGATGAATATAAAGATTCGGAAAAGCTGCTTGAGGAAGCACAATCAAAACTCGATGCTCTCGAAGAATCAGAACGAATACGCAAGAAGATGACTATAACATTATGTGTTATAGCAGCTATTGGTATAGGATCATTCTTACCATTGATTTACTCCTCCATACTTAATTTCAAAATGTATTCTGCTTGGCTTCTTTTTCTGGGTCTGTTTCATTAATTATGTCTTTCCAGAAAGTTACATGCGTTCCCTTTGCGCCTTTCTTTACCTTCCAGCCGTTATCGCTTGCTTGCTTAAAGGTCATCCAACGCGGGTCTGCACAGCCGTCAAGCTCAAAGCCCCGCATTGTTAGCACAACAGTATTTGCTCCGCTCCACGGGTTGCGCCATAGAGCTGTACCGTTCTTCAACGCCTCAATTACCTTCGCTGTTATTTCTTCGCGGTATTTCTTCAGTGTTCCTATCATTGCTGTTCTCCTTTCTGTATAAAAAGCGGGCTTCCTGTTATAGAAACCCGCACCTTATTATCAACTAAATTACTATGCTAATAAATGAATTAACGCCTAATACCGTGCCAGTAAATTTTGTTGTTCTC
>CALGGR010000133.1 GCA_937915755.1 uncultured Fretibacterium sp.
GATCTACACTCTTTCCCTACACGACGCTCTTCCGATCTGCTACTCTGCTGTAGATTCTGATGGACGCGATGTTTATGTCTGCGAATGCTGCATTGACGATCACTACGTCTGCTGCGACAACTGCGAGACGCGGGTTCATGAAAACGACATTGAAACTGTCTGTGATGAGCACGGTCATGAGTGCCGTCATGTTGGCCCCTGCTGCATTCATGACTACGAGAGGTGCGAGGATTGCGGCAGGCTGTTCAAGTCAGACTTACTGGAGGACGGCCTCTGCCCTGACTGTACAGTAAAGCTCGCTGATGAAAAAGTTGAGGAGGAAATTGCTTGAGAAATTTAGAGGATTTTTTGAAGCCTACTCAGAAAGAGCTGTTCAGCCTACTCCGCAAGAAATATCGCGGGGAGGCTGTAGCTCGTTTGGGCAGCTACATTTTAGTACCGGGGGAAGCTCCGGTTATGCTTCTGGCTCACATGGACACGGTTCATGCGAAGCCGGTTAAGTACATCTGCAAGTCTGTTAGCGGGGATATTCTTATGTCCCCGCAAGGCATTGGCGGTGATGACAGATGCGGTGTTTATGCGCTGGTTAAAGTTTACGAACTCGCGCCAATTAAACCTTGGCTTCTGTTTACCTGTGATGAAGAAGTTGGCGGTCTTGGAGCTGAAAAGTTCACTAATGATTACAGAAAGGGCAAAGTGCCGCAAGGCTTAGACGCACTGAAGCTCTTAGTTGAGATTGACAGAAAAGGCAGCAAAGACGCGGTGTATTACAGTTGCGACAACCCTGAGTTTGAAGCGTATATCACTAGCAAGGGCTTTGTAACAGAAAACGGTTCTTTTAGCGATATATCCATCATCGCCCCTGAAATGGGAGTAGCGGCGGTCAACCTGTCATCCGGTTACTATAACGCGCACACTCTCCACGAATACATTAACCGCAAGCAGATTGATGCTGTGATCCAAAAGGTCATTGAAATTGTAGCGGATGCAGTCAAGCTGAATTTCCCCAAGTATGAGTACATTGAGCGTGTATGGAAATTTGGAAATGCTAACAAAAGCTACGACTTGTGGTATTGGCATGGGGATGTGGGAGGCTATGAAGTAAAAAAAGTGCCCTTATCTTCAAAAACAGAAGCAACAGATGCGAACATGCCTAGCGACCTGCCAAGTTACATGACGGAGATGTATAACGACTTGCTGGAGTTTTACACTCAGGACGAGCTGGAGTGGCATCGCAAAGTATACGGAGATCGTGTTATCTGCCAACTGTACAACGAAGAGTTCGGCCCATTTTTTGACACAGAGAACATACCAGAGGATGAAGATGAAGAAGCCTATCTCGAATGGCTTAGATTTAGAAAGGAGAATGAGTAGTAGTGATACAAGCAGGAATGACGCGGCTTGATGCTGCAAGAGAGTGGGTGCACGGCTTCAATGCTGTGCCCACTGATATGATAGCAAAGTTAATGGCAGCAGAAATAGACGACTGGTGCGAGGTTACCCGCCCAACTGTTGGAGACTGGGCATATGCTTCTGACGTTGGAGAGGGCGAGATTGTTTCGGTAGATTATGAAACGGGCTGGTGCAAAATCGATTTAGGCGAGGGCAAAGTGGCTCGTTATCATGAGAATCGAATCGAGGTTAATCGTGAGGATGGTTTGCCTATGTGGAGCACTATGTGGTCATTTGATGATAACTGTGATGAATATTGGCTTGAAGAGAAAGACGGCCTTGCAGCTATGTCAAAGTGTGGCTTTCGTATTTTCAAGAGCGAGGAATTTGGGTATTTCTTCGGCATTGACGGAGCGGGCTACGACTTTTATGAAGCGCATTGGTTGCCGCTCTATGAAGCGCGTGGATTGAAGTGGCATGACCCTCAGACAGACAATGATGAGGTAGACGCATGATGAGATTGAAGAACGATGAATACACGTTGTTGAAGCGCATTCATTGGGAGTTGGTGAGCAGCGGCAAGGAGGAACTTGCCGCACAACTTCAGACTCTCTTGACCCGCTTTGAGGTGGCACGGGAAAGGACGAGGGAGCATAACCGCCTGAACTCTCAGACAAACCGAGAGGCTGGTTACAGGTGGAACTCATCTCAACGCCCTAAGAACAGCAAGTATTACCGTACTGAAAGCGAGAAATAACCATGCTGAGAAAAGATAAAGTACGAGAGGCAATATTGGTTGCTAAAAGAGTTGACAATCCCGATTATTTCGGGTGGGATCAGGCATACGTGACATATCCGGCAGTCTTCCCAACGGTTCTAGTGCCTATTGAGGCAACTAATGAGCTGTACAGGTTAGCGGCAGAGACAAGAGGCAAGTTAATTGAGCAGGACGACAATGTCTACGATTTCTTTATTGGTTTAAATGGTTTTCTCCCGTTGAAGACTGACACGTGCATTGAGTTTATGGACTATGACAGCATGTCGCAAATGATTGATATTGATGATAATGCTCTGCCGGAAGTTCGTAGGATTCTTGATGAGCAACTGGCAAGACATGGTCAGTCATTTGATAGATTGCTGGAAGTTGCTGCAAAGGCTATTAGGAGGTAATTGCATGGGCGATGTCAGTGCGGAGGCAAAGAAGGCTGAGGCACTTGGCCGGATGAAGGAGCTAGGTATCAACAGTCAGACCATCGAACAGTTTGATAAGTTAGGAAAAATTAGCATCAGCGAACCATCTGCTGGTGCTTTTTTCTCGCTTGATGTTGAGGACTTAAAACGGGTCAGAGAGTTCGAGCAGCAATTCAACGCTCTTGTTTATGCTGTCATTCGCAATTATACGAAAGCAGGTACGCTGGACAGTTATTTGTTTGTGAGTGATTATCCTGAAGAATGGCCTGATGACCACAGACTTCTGAAAGAAGGAGAAGTAACGGCGTATGTTTATAATCGTGACCTCCCGTTTTGTTCAGACATGGGGAGCATTGGTGTTAGGCTGACTGAAGCGGCAGGTCTGCGTCGGACTTGGTGAAGGAGGTAAAGTGCAGTGAAAATATATCAAGTCAACGGAAAGAGTTACACGGAGAATGAAGTCATAGCCATTCATGACATGTGGCAGGATATTCAGAATCGTGATCTAATTAGCGTATGTATAGAGCTGGCTCTGGCAATGATAGGCGATGATGAGGTGTCTGAGTATGCCCGCAATAATGAGCCTGAAATCATGGAGCAGTGTCTGGCAGCTCTCCCTGAATGGGGTGTATGGCAGGATGAATGCCTTAGCCAGAATAGTCTGCTTCATCATTACCTTGTCGCGGATAAGTTGAAAGATATGTACGAGAGCCATAGTGCAGGAGGCAGTGAATGGCATGAAAAAGTGTGAGATCGCGGTGTTTTCGCATAGCGGTGTAACAAGTTGGGGTGATACATGGGAGTGGGTTTTTGACAGCGGTGTCGAACTCAAGGCTTCAGACGGACACACGCTTTTAGTAACAGACTTACATACTCAGCTTCCTGATTACAATTTCGAAGATGATGTGTTTGACCGCAGTTTTTCAATGTCTAAGGAGCAAGATTTTGAGTGGGAGCAAATATGCTGGGACTGCTATTTGTTGGAGTCTGTTATTTACAGCAGGGCTTGGATGAGTTTTGAGTCGAGTGCTGACCAGCTTATTCAGGACTTCAAAGCAAAGAACCCTAATGCCGCTTACCTGTCGGATGATGAGTTCAGTGGTATGCTGGCAGCTTGTTTGGATGTAATCAGGAAGCAGTGGGGCTGGGACAGTGAGAATTTAGAATGGCTGTTTAATTATGGCGGCCCTCTCAATTCTGCTGTTGATGAATGGCTCACGGATTCTTTTGCAAAGCAGTGATTTTAGCTAAAAATTTTCTCGTAAAACTTTCTTAAAGGCTTTGCTAAAAGTATTGACTAATAAGCCTTAAAGTTGTATTATATTACTATAAAGAAAGAAAGTTGAGGCAAATTCAGTAAACGAT
>CALGGR010000134.1 GCA_937915755.1 uncultured Fretibacterium sp.
AATATTCAGAGATTGAAGCCGCTTGTGAGGCTTTTCATATCGCAGTTAGTTTTTATTTTTAATGCCGGAAATGGAATTTAAGGGCGGGCAAATGAAAGCCCCGTATAAGCACAGACTTTTATTATTGCTTGATGAATTCCCGGCGTTAGGGAAATTAGGGATATTTGAACAGGCAATCGCATATTTCGGAGGGTGGAATATCAAAGCATATTTAATCTGTCAGGACAAAGCCCAGCTAGACGCGGCATATGGCAAAGACGAATCGATCACGTCAAACTGTCATGTAACAGTTGCTTATGCACCGAATAAAGTAGAGACGGCAAAATATTTATCAGACCGATTAGGAGTAACTACAGTAATCAAGGAGCAGGAGAGCATTTCATTTCAGGGCGGGACGGGAATTTTCGCGAAAAAGAGCATAACTAAGTCTCAGCAGGAAGTTCAGCGTGCGGTCTTAACGCCGGACGAAATAATGAGACTGCCCGGCCCCGTGAAGGACGCAGACCAGAATATAACCGAACCCGGCGACATGTTAGTATTTGCGGCAGGATTTCCGCCAGTGTACGGGAAGCAGATATTATATTTTCTGGATAAGACATTTTCAGAACGCTCAAAAATCGACGCGCCGGAGAAAAGTGATGTTATTGTTGAATATAAAGTAGCCAAATAAGAATATAAAAATCAAACCCACTAAAGTTTTATGATGTGGTATAATCTTTCCAGATTTAATTATATGAGAGGTGAAGAACGTGAAAACTGAAACTGGACTAAAAGAAAAATTTGAGTGGAAAAATTCCTGTGGAGTCGTGGAATTTTATAGACGTTCTTTGAATCTGACTAAGGTGAAATTGGCTGAACTTTTAGGAGTTTCTGATTCTATCGTAGCATACTGGGAGAAAGGGGTAAAAGAACCCAAGGCTTCAAACCTTGTGAAGTTAGCCAGAGTTTTTGGTGTATCAGAAACAGAATTATTACATCCTTCAGCAGAGATAATAGGAAAGATAAATGCCTTAAAATTGACGAACACCCTAGAGTCCAGCTAGGGTGCGCGTCTTGTCTGTAATTACTAATTTACTGTTCCGTAAGTATATCACAAAAAAGCCAAAAAGGCCAACGGAACAAGACTAGTAAAAACAGACCGGCGCGGAACAATAAAGTTTTTTTACTCCATTAGAGCGATAAAAAATTTTTAATGTGAAAGGTGGTGTACGGGCTGATGGAAAGTGAAAGCGAGAAACAGAAAAATCAAGCAATCGAGAATGTTAGTGAACCTTATTCAAAAGATTCACTGCCCTTACGTCAGCCTGAGAACGCCTCCGGGAAAAACGGATTAGTTTCTGTCGTTTATGTTGCTTCATGGAGCGAATTTGACAAAAAGACCTTTGAAGAAATTGGTTTTGAGCAGGAGGAACGCGAATGGCATAAAGCAGGCTCAGAACTGAACACCAGATTAGAAGATTTAAGAGAAAACGCAGAAGGTCATGGTTATAGTATTTTTGACTGCCGTGTTTCGTTAGCGGAATACGCCGAGTCAGAATTAGATGAAAAAAATATTTCTGAAGTAAAATCATTAATTTTACGGATTTTTAACAATAAAAAATTTTATTTCAACGACACAGAAGAGGCAGTGAAGAGTCTTCTGGAACGTTGCCGTATTCATAGAATACCGACACCGAATGAAATCGTGTGTGTTGTCAATGGTTACCAGATTCAATGGAAATTCACCAAAGGATTTGAAAGGAGCGAAATATCGTTATGGAAATTTATACAGAAGAAATTACATGAGAACTTTGCAAAGATAGGTTCAGATGCTTCGATTTGTCAGGACGCGACGGCAATGCTTTTTGTGCCGGGATTTTCAAACAGCGACTTTGACCTGTGCGAAAAAATCACGACGGTTTACAGCAATGATGAGCTTTGCGCTTCGCCGATTGAATTTATAGCGGAACTGCCTGTGAGTATCTCCGAAATCAAGGAATATCGCGCAAAAAAAGCAGAGAACACAAAATCGGCCTCGAAAAAATCACGTTCAGAAAAGAAAACGAATGTTCAGCCCGTTGAATCACCCGTAGAGCTGGAAATCACGGATAGGGCGAAGTCATGGGCGGATACTCTTGTCGAAGCATTACGATATGAAAATAGCGACGTTCAGGAGTATAGATATTATCAATACAGAATCGCAGGAAATTCAAAGAAAAATTATAAATGGCTTGAAATCAACGGGAGGGGATTTTTACCAAAATTTGACGCAGAATCGGACAGTTGGATTTCGGCGGCGACTTACTATTCGAGATTCAGACGAAGAGGAAATATAGCCGCGATCAATTGTAATTTCCTGATTATTAACTGGTCGAAGTCGGAACTCGGATTTACGCCTACGCCTGAGCATGGCAAGGAACTTGTTTTGTCGCGCTGTCGTGAACTTGGACTTCCAGAGCCTTATATAACTGCGACCCCTGACGGTCTTGAAGTTAAATGGTACTGGCAGGACAGAATGACAAAAATATTGTACGAGCATGACCTGTTTAACAGTCAGTTTAATAAAGATTGGGACGTAATTCAGCGAAGACTGTTTGAAAAGTTCTGGTATCTTGGAGCTGATCCGAAGAAGCTATGTGTTACGGTAATGTTCTCAATACCCGGCTCAAAGGATACGAGAAAATCTCTGAAGTCGAACGACCGAATAATCCGGGAAATTCACAAAGGCGAAACTGTTGAATCGTACAGAAACATTCAGCGGATACTCGGAATAAAAGAGACCTATTGCGATGAGCGGCCTGACCTGTACGACGAACTGGACAGGCAGAAGTGGGAGCAGTTCAGCATAGATAATTCTGAACTCGTAAAGGACTGGCTTGTGGACGTTCTGAAGATTCACTCGTCGAGCAAAAACTGGATTTGCTTCGGCTTCATCGACGAGAATCGCAAATGGAATAATCGTTGGACACGAGCAAATGAGCTTCAGAAATTTTTATTGAGGCTTATTTACAGGCCCGAATTTAATTCGTGCGATTTTTACGTCTCGCAGGGAGAATTTTTCAGCCGTAATAACAGGCACGTGGATAATCTGGCTTCAATCAATGTCAGTTTTGTTGACTTAGATTATAAGGAGTTAGTGAAGTACAGGCCGGAAATTACAGAGAATCCCAGCCCTGAAGAATGGGAAAATCTCATCAAAGCTCATTGTCAGAAATTCGGAATCCCGTTGCCGAACGACGTAGTATTTTCTGGTGGAGGCGTTCATCTGAAATGGATTTATGACGAGCCCGCCTCAAGAGTCGAGCTTCCATTATGGCAGTACAATCAAAAATTATTGCTTTCACAGTTCAGGACGCTCGGAGCAGACCCTGCGGCAGTAGATGCGGCACGAGTGCTCAGGCTTGTAGGAACGCTTAATCATAAAGACAGCCCGATAATTAAGGAGAGAGTTGTTCATGTAATCGACCGGGAATTTTTCTCCGGCGCAAAAATCTCGTTAAGGGAACTTGTGAAAAATTTAGAGTCTTCCAAGCCCGAAAATCCCGAAGAATTTAACGCCGTCAAATCCGAGTGGCAGAGAACGTTATCGCAACTTTCGATTAAAGAAGCGAACATGCTCCGGCCTGATTCTGAAATTATCGATTACGATTCAGAAGACTACAGGAAAGCCGACGGCTATTACTGGCTGAACAGCACGTTACATCATCACCACCCGCGAGCGACGTATCTTGCGGCAGAAATTTCAGGAGTAACGAAATGGATAGAGACATACCATCTTCATGAAAGTTTGAAGATGCTCTACGGAACGCCTAATCTGAAGCTCTCATTGTCCGAACTAAAAGCGCAGGAACGTGAGGAAAAGCGGGACGCTATCGAGTGGATTCCCTGTAATTACGTTGTGTTGTCGCGCTGTCCCGGCGAGACGTTTGACGAGCAGAAGAAAAATATTTTTATTCGTTGTCATGAATATCGTGAAGTCGGAATCCCCGAACCGAATCAGATCATCAAAATCGGAAGTACGTTGCTTGTTGAATGGACGTATCAGTCTGTATTGACGTGGCGGGCATTATCGCGCTGGCAGGTAACGCAGGAATATTTATGTCATCATTTCGAGGACTGGGGAGCAATGGACGACCTCGAATATTTGAAAGCGACGGCGTTGTTGCCAGTACCGGGATTCGTTTATGACGGAGAAACAGCCCGTCTTGAGTACAGTGATTTATCAAAGCGGTACACGTTCAATCGTCTTGCGAACGCAGTATTAAATTTCTCGCAGAAGGAAGTCAAGGACTACAAGGAGAAGAAAGCTGCCGAGAAAGCGAAGCACAAGCCAGCCCGTAAGATCGCATTGCCTGAAAACGTCAGCGAGAAGATTATTAACACTCCGCAGACAGCTGAAGGCAAGTCCAAATACAAAAACGTGGAGTTCCGAATAATGGCTCTCATGCGTTACATGGACATAATCCAATATTTGGAGCTTCAGAGATTAGAGAACGGAGAAATTCCGCAGAATACGAGGGAATTATGCTGTTTCTGGGCATTAGTTTGCGCACGACAGGCCGGGCTTGTAACGACGTATGAAGAATTTAAGGTGAAGGCAGAGGAGCTAATAAGATTCTGTGGTCTTCAGTTTACAGGCGAGTGCACTGTTAAAACTCTTTCAAGTGCATTCAGGAAAAATTATTTAGTAACCACGAACAAGTTGATAAAAATACTTCGTATAACGCCTGAATATCAGAAGCATATGAAAGTATTGTTAGTCGGAGTTCGTGCGACGGCAAAGAAACACCAATCCCGCGAGGAGTGGCTTGCGGAACATACTCAGGAGAAAGAAAAACCGTGGGAGAAGTTAGGGGTTTGCCGTGCGACATATTTTAACTGGAAGAAAGCTGGGAAGTTGCCTTCGCAAATTGAATGGCCGGAGGAGGATAATTTTGCTCCTGTTCAAGTGGCGGATGCTGGCAAAAAACATTTAGACTGGTGCTTATATATTATGAGCGCGCGCTACATCGACTTTCTTATTCGTTGTTGTGAAATTGCCCTTCGGTCTCAAAATCAGAGTTTCAATCGCGCGTTTTTAGTTCATCAGGAGGGTTTTTCTTCAATCTATTCCACTTTGTCTTTGCTTTTGTCTTTATTGTCTTTATGGGGGCTTCTCTATTGTCGTAATTGTCGTAGGTTTTGTGTCTCTCGCTGGAAGTCCTTTGCTTTCCTTAAACGCCGTAAGGGTAAACGCAAGCGTAAACGTAAGAGGTAGCCTTTCGTTTCGACCGACGAATTCAAAGGTCTTGAAGCCGGTCTTGAAGCCAGCATTGTAGCTGAAGGTTGTCGGGATTCCCTTATCGTGTGGGGCGATGTGTTGATTGACGGTCATAATCGTTATAAGATCTGTTCATCACATGACATACCATTCAATACAGTTCAGATGAATTTTGTCAGTCGAGACGAAGCGTTATTGTGGGTAATGCGCAATCAGTTATCAAAACGAAATCTGAATGATCTTCAGCGAATTGAGTTGGTGCGCAAGTGTGAAGATGCGGTCAAAGCGCAAGCAAAAGAACGACAACTTGCAGGACTTATTCAGAATGAAGACACCGTTAAGGAAAATTTTCCTGAACGGGAGAACTCTGGAAAACAGGCAAGAGATGAACTCGGAGCGATGGCCGGAGTATCAGGCAGAACATATGAACACGCGACAGAAATGCTTGATAAAGCACCTGAGCCTGTAGTAGAAGCAGCCCGTAACAAAGAACTCTCAATAGATGCGGCGTATGAAGTTACGAAAATGTCTCAAGAACAGCAGGCTGAAATTTCAGAACGTATTGAACATGGAGAGAAGCCCAAAGCTGTTGTTGCAGACGTAAAAAAACGTCAAAAACAAGCTAAGCGGGATAATAAGGCTAAGAGATCGGAATCGACGCAAGAAGATTCTAAAGTACAGCTGACTTTAGAAGGTGAACCTGAAGATATGACGGCGGAGACTTCTGAAAATGAGACAAGTTCTGAGAAGTACAAAGTCATATCTTTGAGTTTAGGCACTGAATTTAATCGTGATTATTTAGTGAAGTTGCACGTGGAAAATTTAGTAGCCGATGATTGTGCATTGTTCTTGTGGTGTAGTTATCAGGTGTTGCCAGAAATATTTAAGGCAGCATTGTGGGAAAATTGGGGGTTAAAGTATCAAACAGTAGCTTTTATGTCGTCGAAAGAGCTTTGTATTCTTGCGATACGCGGCGATTCAATGCTCAATGATACTTCATTGCCGAAAGTTGTAGAATCGTATGAGCAGGAGCGTCAAGACCTGATAAAAGGACTGACAGGCAACGTTCCAGTATGTGAGTTACAATAAGTTTTAACTTTCATTCGAGAAATGAAACTCGTTAGGAAGTATAGTCCTTTGAAAATACTCAGAGGATTATTCTCCCGTAGAAATCAATGAGAAATACTTTATACAGTTCAAATTTTATTCCGCGTTGTATTTAGCACCCGTGTTCATTGTCTGAATTTCTTAATTTCGATTTAGCTCTGACAAGAGTTGTAACACTGATACCAGTCATAGCGGAGACTTGTTTATACGAATGGTCATTTAATAACTCAAGAGCGTGATCGACTTGTGCGCGGCTGAATTTCTTCGGACGGCCATCCCGAAAATTAGGACTCTGACGAGCGACGGCTTTACCTTCCTGAGTACGCTGTATAATCATATCGCGTTCAAATTCAGAGAAAGAGAGCATAATATTTCGTATGAGCTTGCCAGTAGGGGAACTGTCAATAACGCCCAAATTAAGCACGTCAATAATAACGCCTCTGTCATTAAGGTCTTCAATGAGTTGAATACCCTGAATGAGAGTCCTTGCAATGCGATCGAGTTTTGTTATGATAAGTGTGTCGCCTTGCTGAATGATTTTTAGGAGTTTATCAAGTTGAGGGCGGTCATTCTTAGTGCCGCTAAAGACATCGGAAAAAATTTTAACAGCTCCTGCGTTTTGAAGGGCGAGGATTTGAGCGTCGAGAGAATTACCATCCCTTGCTTGTCCCATAGTACTGACGCGAGCGTAACCGAAAACCATGAAAACGAACCTCCACTTATGGATAAAAGTAATGAATATCAATCGGATTAAATTTTACAACGTCCGCCGGAAATAACCAAAAGTGCTAACTTATGAACAGTTTTTTACACTTTATTTAGTTTTATCATTTGTTGAGCTAGTTCCCATACGATTTTTCGTAATTCATGAGGTTCTTCAACTGTTATGTATGGAGAAGACGATAAAATCCATCGTGCGACTTCCTTTAAGTCTGGAACATAGGCAGTTAATTCCATTGTTTCCTTGTCAATTCTTTGAGTTTTTTGTGTCGGATTCCATATTGTTTCTGCGACAATAGTTGCCATAGGTTCGATTATTTTTAGCTTTATTTTATAATCCAATTCTCCCGGAGTAGCGTACCAAGCAGACGCAGTAAATTTTTCCTGAGAATAATTTTCAGGAGGAGCAATAAATGGAATGTCAGAACGAATGACAGCCCTGTTTATTCTGGAAAGACGGAATAAATAGGGAACTTGCTTTTTTTGTTTCCCTGCTAATAAATACCAAGCATGAGCGCGAAAGAAAACGCCCCACGGTGCAAGTATGTGTGAACGTGTCTCGCGTTTTTTATAGGGCGAAAGATATTCAAGTTCAATCATTGATTTTTCACGTAACGCTTTGAGTATTATTCCAAAAATATCAGCATTCATCCCGGAAACAGGCGTTGCGACAGTTGCTGCACCTGCTAACCACTGGCCGAAATTAACAGAAGTTTCAGGAAGAATTTTTTTAATCTTATCCCATAAGAATTTGCAATTATCTTTCATGTGAGGAATAAAATGTGCAACCATTCCTAAACCGGCGACTAATGCAATAATATCTTGCTCATTGAGATTTAATGAAAGCAAAAAATCACCTTCAGATTTCAGAGAATACCTGTATGGTTTTGCTCTCCTGAAGATTATTTCGGTTCTATATTCATCGCGTAACATTCGTATATCATCTTGGAGTGCACGACGATCCTTATATTCGCAATGACACATAATTTCGTCTATTTCTGCGCCATTTTCTCCCTTCTTACGGAGGAACGTTAGAAGGTTAATAAGTCTTCGTATTCTGAAAGATGAAATTGCACGTGCCATAGAAATCTCCTATTCTTTTGCTGAGCATAAGGCTATTAGAGCTTCAATGAATTTATTGACTTGAGATGATTCTCTGATTCCTGTTTTGCACCAGATTGCAAAATGCTCACAGTTATTGCAAAGAAGATTATATCCTCTTCTGCCAATTTCATTCCTTGCTCTGTTCACTGTTTCATCACCTGAGTAGAGGTGATAATTTTCGAACTTTAATTCCTTGATTTTTTGCCATAAATCTGATAGTAAATTTCTGTTGTCTAAAAAAGTAAGCTGTTCGATTTTCTCAGGAAAATGGCATATAGTGAAATTATTAGTTCCATTCAAAAACTCTGTTAGAGATGTTTCTCGAACAATACCGTTAAAGTCATTAGGACTGTTTTCACCGGTATAATGAACGACATGCTGATTATTTTTCACAAAAATTCCATAGTGGTCATATAATCCGCGATTTACTTTTATTACATCACCGTTTTCAGCACATTGAATGGTTTTCTCAAGTGCTTGTATATCTTGCTCGTTTATATTAGGTATGCGATTTTTCATTCCTTCTATTGCTGAAAATAAATTGCCAGTACCTGCAATAAAGATTGGAATCAAAGGCACTGGCATTTTTTACTCCTCTTTACTTGAAAGTGTCCGTAATACGAAATCTCCAGTATGTATGAGGTGGTAAGCGTGAAAATGTCTGCTATAAGTTATTTTTACGTTAAACGCCTTTCTCAAAAATTGAAGATCTCTGCCGAGAGCACGAGCCGACGGATACTTTACCTTTTCTAACAGTTCTTCTAAGGTAATGTATGAATCATTGCTTAGTACTGTTAAAAGAGAGTTTAATCTTTTAATGCGCATTGAAGATAATGATTGCGGCATATGATTTATCCTTCTTTAAGATAGTCAGCCAGACTGTTAAATTTTTTTTCTGGCTTTGAGTTAGGCGCAATACTGAAAATTTCCCCTTCGTTATTTTGTAACATTAAGATTCCTTCAATCCCGGTATTTTCGATAACGTACATATCATTGGGAATATATTTATTCAAATTTCTTTCTGATATTGTAACGTTTACGACATTTAGACGGGGAGCGGAAACTACGCCTGTAAGTTCGATACCGTTTGCAGAGATTGCGCCGAATTTTCTTGTATAACTTCGATACTCATCAGCAAAATGAAGTCCTAAAGTTTTTTCAGCGTTATCAATATCTTGTTCGCTCAATGGAGGCAAAGAGCGAAGGTTTTGCAAACTTTCAATAACTTTTATGATTGAACACATTAAACTTCAACTCCTATTCTGTTTTGCCAGTGTGCCTGACGTTCTTTCTGAAAAACATTTCTGTCAATTTCAGATTCTTTAGTCTTGTCGTGCAAAATTGTATCATTGCCTTTGCCTCTGTGTTCCGAGCGTGTTAATTCAGCTAACGGAGAATCGGGTTTTTGTCCTACGTGGTGCAGTTCGATTATTTCTCCATTTGAAGCTAATGGCGGGTTACCATTTTGAACCCGCTCGCGATTGCTCAGACCAAATTCGTCTTTTTGTTCCCAGTTGATGTCATTTTTTAGTAATGCAGGTCTGTCATTGACAATTCCTTCTTTTAGACCGGCATTTTTGTAAAGCTCTAATTCTCTTGGTGAAGAAATATGCTTGTTAATTTCTTGCGAAAAGGTAGATTCTATCTCAACTGGTTTATCAAGTTCGGTAATGTAATTTCCGTTTTCTCGCAAACTCGTAGTGTTAGACGGAATATCTTTTGCAACAGGTTTATCGAGACTGTCAATTTTTTCTTTAGTCCATGCTACAGTTTTCTCGATACCTTTTTTTGCAACTTCAGAAAATATTTCCTGAGTTTTTGGGTGGCTTAATATTTTTTCAAACATTATTTGATCTCAGCTCCTTTCGTAATGCACTCACGCCACTCTGCATATAATTTTAGCCGTTCATTGTCCGTTTTTGAGTATTGCTTCATGAGACACTGACAAGCAGCTATTTTCATTGTGAAAGATAAATCGGGAATATACCTTTCAACCTCATGAAATAGTAATGACTGCGCTTCGGGAGCGGAAGTATCCAACGTTATTATTTTTTCAAGGCGATCTCTGCCGCAAAGTAAGTCCGTGATGATTTGTGAGAGTTCGGAAAATTTATCTTCTTCCCATAACGACAGTTCGCCGCCTTTTTTGTACTCCTGAACACATCGTGCTATTACAAGTTTTATGTTTGCTTTTGCAGGAAGTTTTTTCAAGTCGCGCTCAATAATTTCTATATTGGGTTCGACTTCATCCGACGTTCTCTTTTTCAGCAATAACTTGATAAGCTCGTTTTTCAAGAGGCGTTCATTGAATTGTTCTCTTGTGTCGGGAGTGTATTCGTACTTTTTACTCTCCGTCTCAAATTTCTTTACTTTACAGAGAACAGGAGCCAACCAGTCGTTTTGATAGACCGCCGCAACGCCTCCCGGAAGTTTTGCAATTTCGTCAATCTGTTCATCAGTAAGTGAAGCGGATTTCCCGACCATTTTTCTGTCGGCTTCATCTGGAAGGCGCATAATAATTTTTGTGTTCGTGTTCCTGATTGCTGAAACGTCTAATGCGTTAGGAGACTGATCCGCAATAATAAATCCCTCTCCCCACGTTCTCATTTCAGCGATGGAATTTGACAACATCTCAACAGATTTCCCTGCGATATTAGCTCCTTCGATATTCTGCTCTGTGCTTGTGCGTTTAATGAGGTGATGAGCTTCTTCGAGAACTGTAACATGTTGTAAGGCAAGGTTCATATTTTCACTGTTTGTACTTCTATGTTCGTGTAACCGAATGAGAAGCATACCCATGATGAGCGATTTTGTTTCCATAGACCCTATACGGCTCAGGTCGATTATAACGTTGCGATCGAATAGGGTTGCATTATCTATTTCATCTGCACAGAAAATCTGACCGTTGATTCCGTTTGTGAGAGAACTTATACGTGTGCTTAAAGCCCCAATATAATCTCCTTTTGTGTCAAGAGAGTATGCCGAAATTGAAATTACTTCGCTCAGTTCAGATAGTAAGTCCGAGAATGTCGGGAATATCTCTTCGGTGAAACGGTTTTGTGATGTTGCTAAATCCCATCCGCAATTTTCATATGCGTTACTCATTGCAGATTTCAAGACTGCGGGCATAGCGGCATACATAGGCCAGCAGACATTGAAAACATCGAGTAGCCTGTCAATATGTTCAAGAACGTGTACTCCATGAGCAAATTTGAACGGGTTTATCCGCAACAATTTACTGTAATTTGGGTTTGTTCCAAGCACTAAAACATCACTGCGGTTGCCGAAAATATTTTTGTATTCGCCTTTTGCTGGTTCAATTACCATGAATTTTATTCCAGAGTTATTAAGCTGTTCGATTATTCCATAAATCGTATTGCTTTTTCCTGCACCAGTAGAACCAGTAATGAAAGTGTGCATTGTAAGGCTGTCTCTATCAAGATTTATACAACCAGATATTTCGCTTCCCATGTTGAAAGCGTTACCGATTGCAACCGTGTGTTCTGGAATTTTATTATCGTAACGAACAATCTCAGGAGCGAAACTTGCATGTTCGATAACTGGAAGACCGCGAACAGAATGGCGGGGAAGTCCCATGTGTAAAGCTAGTTCATTACCGCTCACGAAAGATGACGGGGTTACAGGGATATCGCCTTTCGAGCTTGGGTAGATGAAAACAGGATGGGTGAAGTTTGTTACGTATTTTGCAACCTGCGGAGTTTGAGATTTTACATGACTGTCTCTGCTGCTAATACTCCAAGAATTTATTGCACTTGTCTCAACGCCTGAATTTTCACCGCTCATTAAGGCTTTATATGATGAAGCCGCTATTTCAGCAGTATAAACACTATCTGACATGAAATAAGCCGCACATTCCCACATTCCGAGACTTTCAAATTCTCTGATCCGTTTTAGCTGTGTATCTATTTTTTCGAGGATACCGCTGATATTTTTGTCGTTTTGCGTAAACGTTATCGTTTGTGAAGTTCCGCTTTGATTCCCAGTTGTGTGTGTTTGTCCGTCGCTTGTGCTTTTATTCGCGCCGTAGGTATTGCTCGTGCTTTCTGAAGAACTGTTGCTTTCAGAACTTGATGAACTTGTCCCGCTTGTATATGCTGGCATTAAGGGAGCAAGAATTACCGTCAAAGCCCCAATCGCACCCATAAATGATTTTGACGATTTTGATTCATTCTTTCCCTCAGTTGCTGAAAAACTGTGTCCTGTTGTGTTCGTTGTGCTTCTTGCTTCATTAGTCCCTTGCGTATCAGTGTGTGATATTGCTTCAGAAAAAGTTACTGAACTGTTTGAAGCGTTGCTAATCTGTCTTGAGGCAAATGTCGAGAGCTGAGTGTAAATCGACTCATAATCCTTGCGTAATTTTGTAATCTGTTCTCGCGATGTATTGTTTGCAAGAATTACAGCCGTGTATTTTTCACCCTGCATTGACAGTGCAAATTTTTCGAGACCCTGAACAAAAGCATCATTGATTCTATTGTCGCTATTTCTGCTGTTTGCAACGCATGATACGGAGCAAATACCATCAGCTTCAATGCTCGAAATCAATTTATGGACATCAGGATTAAGATAATCATCGCCAATCTTTATTCCCGGAAATTGTCCCTGAACTGCCCTTTTTAGGGTATCTTTGATTGAAGTCGTAGTGTGTTTTTCATCGTTAGAGCGTATTCCCATGTAAAATGACGTGCTTTGTCCGTCGCTTTTTATTATTAAGAACACTGCACACTTTATTGACGATAGCGCGTTAAAGGCTGTAGCGAATTTATGAGAAGCGAATTCGTTTTTCTCATAAGCCATTTCAGTAATCTTGAAAAGCCTCAAATTACTGTTCAAATCGTTTTCTGCTTCTTTATCATTCAGCGGGAAAGGCACAACGTCAAATTGACTGAGCTGGGTTATATAATTTTTTGAGACAATATCATCCACCATAGAAAGGGCGGAGTTTAATTTCTCAAGAAAATTCTTCTGCTGTTCGTCAGAGATTGCCATTGGGAAATTCTTATCACTCATAATGATGACTCCTTTATAAAAGCCAGATGAATACCAAAATTACGATTACCGCCGCAATAAGAAGCACAGTCGCACAACCGCTATTGTTTCCATGAGCGCGATTATCATCGTAATGCTGTTCTTCTCTGTTGCGTTGCTTCATATTCTGAATCTCGTCGGCATAAATGAAGCTACATACTGTTTTAAGATGATTGAGTCGTTCGCGCGAGAAATTTGACATCAGATCGACAAGTTGATTGTTCATGTAAGTTTTATTCCAGTCCGATTTATTCAGACTGAAATTTTCGCCGTCGTGCCTATCGTAGAGGGTTCTTGTACCAAGACCTTTTTCAGCTTCACGGCTCATTTCCTCAAATTCTGCAAATGAAGGGTCGCGGATCAAACTGTCTTTCATCATGATACGGACTCTTCTGACGTTTTTATCACGTACTGCATTTGTGAAATCTGTTGTTACGGGCATGATTAAACCTCCTTCTAAATTTCCAGAATAGCGTCAACACGTTTGCGGATTTCCTCTAGCCAGCGAAGTCTGTCTTCTGATTCTCTAATTGCCTGTTCGGTATCCGACTGGTCTTTTAAATATGCTGACAACTCATTCAGCTTTTTTTGTAAGGCTTCATCGAGTTCTTTGAATTTTTTCTTGAAAGCATCTTTGACAACTTCGGCTTGTTGAACAGCATAATTCTTGGCAGCTTCAATATTATCTTCAAAGCCGTCCTCCAATCTTGAAAAGAATTTTTGTGCAAGCACTTCCCCCATTACGTATTCGACATCCTTGTAATCATTAACCCACCAGCCGCTATCGTCAAACCAAGTAAAAGGATTCCACCAGTGCTTATCTTCATTTTCCTTCCAATGTCTACCAGTTTGAACACGTTCTTTTTCTGTAGAATCACGAATGAGCTCTTCAAAATCGTAAAAGTCAAGAGTTCCCTCCATGATTTCAAGCGGACTCAATTCAATATCACCAACTTTTAAATCTTCTATCAGATTAGCAAGTTTTTGTTTGTATGCTTCAAGGTAAGCCCGCGCAGTTTTCTGGACATGTTCAGAGATACCTTTTTCAAGTTTGACCACGAATTTAGCTTGTAGCGTTTCCGCAAATCTTGCAAGTCCATCACAGAAACTTTCAGCTTGCGTCTTTTCGACTTTTACTCTGGAAAGTTCAAGCCTATTTGTAATCTCATCCTGAATTTCCCTTCTAATGGATTTGATCATCGCTTCTGTGTCTTGCGTGTAATCAATTCTTGATACTTCCTCCTGAAATTTCCTAGCCTCTCTGCCATCATGAAGTTTTTTGTTTATAACGTCGATTTTTTTCTGGATTTCCTGAGAGCGTTCCTGACCTGATACAATTTCCTTCTTGAGCTTTTCGAGGGCCTTTGTGCTTTCAAGTTTCTTCCTGAAAGTATTGACGATATTCTTAATCTTGGCTGTCCTTGCGTATTTTTCAACGTAAATTCTGATAGCCGCTTCAATCGAGATAATTCCTGAATGAACAAGAGCTTCTGTTTTAGCGTCCTTCTCTTTCTTTGCACGCTCCAAAGTTTCTCTTATTTCCCTTTGAAGGCTTGGAGTAAGTGTAGCAAATGTTTCAAGGTGTAAGCCTGAATTGCGGTTGAATTTGCGAATCTTTCCAACAGCCTCATAAGTATCATCATCAGCACTGTCAGGGTCAAAACTTTTCAAATCTACTCCGCTGAGGATTGTCCTTATATTGAGCGCAGTTAAAGCCGAAGCCGGGAAAATATTCGGATCATGAATGCCGTGTTTCTCAAGGTAATCCCGAACTTTTTTGAGTGTACTTTCAACGCTGTCTTCACCCATTCTGAAATCGTCCAGCTTATTAACAACGAAGATGAAGCGGTCTTTTGACTGTTTCCCTCCAACGCTCATACTTGCGGCTACGTCAGAAAGCAATGCGTTATCATCGTTCACGGCAAATTGTGAGGCGTTCAGAATGTAAAGAACGAGAGTTTTTGAGGACTGATCAATCATTCTGTAGGTTGCCGCTTTGTGCCCTTCATCACGTGAATTATTAGGGCCGGGCGTATCAACTAAGACAAGCGAAATATCCTTTGAGGAAACAAAAGGAATTTTTCCCTCAACGTCAATTTCAAATACTTCTTTATTCTCATTGAGCCTCTGCATAACTTCATAAGTCAGGCTTGGTACTTCCTCAATAACATGGCCGTCTTTGTCGTAAACAACTGCTCTGAAGTCTTCGAGATCACAATCCTTAATTTCTGTTATCGTTGCGGTACAAGGCTCCTGCTTTGAGGGCATGAGTTTACGAGCCAAAAGAGCGTTAATCAGGGTAGATTTTCCTGCGCTCATTGTTGCGATGACATTCACAGGGAAGTCATCACTGCTTGCACTCTCGAAGGAACTAATTAAATCGGGCTGTCGCAGTTCGTCAAACGGGCCTTTTTGAATATCCTCAAATATTTGCCTGATTACGGGCTCTTTGTCTTCTGTTTCGGTTGCCGGGATATGTTCACAGGTTATATTAAACCCGTCCTTTTTAGCATTCTCCGCAATGAACTGTAAATCTTCAAAATCTGGAGTTATGCCGTGAAATACGACGTGATAATCTCTGTCGTTGCATTCTTCCCTGAGCATGGCGGGCAAATTTTCAATCCATTCCTGTAAGCGTTTTTCTTTTCCTGCTATTTCACGGAAAGGACTATTGTCTTTCACATGCTCATTGTTAATTTTTACTTCAGTTTCAAGTTTGTACGGATTGTACTTAATGAAAACTTCAATCATGTTTTTATCACCTCTATGATAATCTTTAACGGGTTGTAAGTTTGGATTTTCTTCGTGATTTTGGGCGGGTAATATTTCTTCTTCAACATGAGCTTTTATTACCGCTTCAATCGAGATAATTCCTGAATGAACAAGAGCTTCTGTTTTAGCGTCCTTCTCTTTCTTTGCACGCTCCAAAGTTTCTCTTATTTCCCTTTGAAGGCTTGGAGTAAGTGTAGCAAATGTTTCAAGGTGTAAGCCTGAATTGCGGTTGAATTTGCGAATCTTTCCAACAGCCTCATAAGTATCATCATCAGCACTGTCAGGGTCAAAACTTTTCAAATCTACTCCGCTGAGGATTGTCCTTATATTGAGCGCAGTTAAAGCCGAAGCCGGGAAAATATTCGGATCATGAATGCCGTGTTTCTCAAGGTAATCCCGAACTTTTTTGAGTGTACTTTCAACGCTGTCTTCACCCATTCTGAAATCGTCCAGCTTATTAACAACGAAGATGAAGCGGTCTTTTGACTGTTTCCCTCCAACGCTCATACTTGCGGCTACGTCAGAAAGCAATGCGTTATCATCGTTCACGGCAAATTGTGAGGCGTTCAGAATGTAAAGAACGAGAGTTTTTGAGGACTGATCAATCATTCTGTAGGTTGCCGCTTTGTGCCCTTCATCACGTGAATTATTAGGGCCGGGCGTATCAACTAAGACAAGCGAAATATCCTTTGAGGAAACAAAAGGAATTTTTCCCTCAACGTCAATTTCAAATACTTCTTTATTCTCATTGAGCCTCTGCATAACTTCATAAGTCAGGCTTGGTACTTCCTCAATAACATGGCCGTCTTTGTCGTAAACAACTGCTCTGAAGTCTTCGAGATCACAATCCTTAATTTCTGTTATCGTTGCGGTACAAGGCTCCTGCTTTGAGGGCATGAGTTTACGGGCTAAGAGAGCGTTAATTAAAGTAGATTTTCCCGCAGACATTGTTGCGATAACGTATACATAAAATTCATTGTCATTCAAATTCATTCTTTATCTCCTAAAATTTTTTCAAATCCAAGAAGGCCACTGTTTATAAGCAACTGGTAACAGTCAGAAGCTAAAGGATTTTTCCTTTCAAGAAATCTCTTAGGAATAGCAAATCTCTGCATTCTGTCAGTTTCCGTTAATCCTGTTGAGTAAATTGAAAGGTCATACTCAGTTCTAAGGAATTTACGGCGCAGAAAATCAAACTCATCAGCCTCATCTGAATTAAATTCAGTCCTGAAAATGCACTTTTTCGCCAACATAGCAGTATAAGCTGAAATTGGGAGTATTATAGGATTCTTGAAGCCGATTTGCTCAAGGTCATTCCGCAATTTCATAACCGCGTCTGGAATTGAATCATCTTTTGCACTGTAACGATCCAGCTTATTCAACACGAAAATAATTTTACTGTCTGGAACGTGCTGGAATATGTACTCAAGGTGATTTTTATCGTCATTTGTTCCGGTATATTCGCCGTTTACGATGTAAATCAAGTAATCCCATGCTTCATGCTCAATAGTTCTGCGCGTTATGTTCAAGTGTTCGGAGTTTAACGAAAAATTAACTCCCGGAGTATCAATCAAACACCAGCGGAAATTATCTGAAAGGAAAGAACGGAAATATGTCCAGACCCGCACTTTATCGCTGTTTCCGTCGTAAGCCATTAACTGCTCTTCGGTAGCATTCATGTTGAGACTATCTTCCCATTTTGCCGTGAAGCTGTCTTCGTAAGGCTTGTTATAAATGAAATGAATTTTTCCAGTACAAGCCTCACTTTGAGTTTGAGTTATTTTCTTTCCGATAAGGGCGTTAATGAGCGTTGATTTTCCTGCACTCATTGAAGCGGTGAATAAAATTCTACGTAACGGTTTTCGCTCAAAGATTTTTTCTGCGTCCAAACATTCAAGCTGATGTTTGATGTAGCGTATTCCCCTGAAAGGTTCAGAACGTTTCCCTGCGTAAAGATAATCAAACAGCCTGTAAAAAAGTTTATGGTATCTTTTCACTGACAGACTGCAAAAATCATCTAAAATTATTTGAGCCTTGTCGGGGTCGGAATATGCCAGCATAAAAAGACAATCCATGAGCAAACAAGCTCTATAACATCTGTAATGGGCAGTCAAAAAATCAAATCTTGTTCCTAAAAACGAGCGGACAATCTCAATAGCTTTATCATCGCCGCAATACGAGTACGGATTACGCGAAGATAATTTTGCTTCGTAAACTTTGAAGGCCTCACGTGCCTGAATGCTGCCCTCTCCGTACTTTCTCAAGAAATATTCCAGAGCGAACAGATAATCAACCTTGAAAGAGCTGAACAGAGGGTGTTTTGCGACTGCATGACGTGCAAGCGGTAATGTCATCATTCTGAAAGCCTCCAGTCGATTAGTGTACTGCCTTTTTCTGCGAGAAAATCATTTGCTCCCGAAAATGGTTTATGTTCTTCATCGCAAAAATTTACGTATCCTTCTCTAGAGGAGTCGTAACATTTTCGTTGAGATGGGTGATATGATTTAATATATTTGTCTTCACATATTAGTGAACTTTTATCGCCTGCCTTTGTCCCCCATAGCAAGAAAAATACTGGTGGATTTTTAGCGTTGAGCTTTCTGATTACTATATCTGTAAAGGTATCCCATCCAATATTTTCGTGAGAACATGCCTCTGTTCCAACAGTAAGAAACACATTTAATAATAGAACTCCTTGAGAAGCCCAAGATTCTAAACAACCATTATTCTGCGGAATTGAATGACCTACATCATTCGAGAGCACTTCAGAAATCTTACTAAGGGAACGTGTTAATGGCTTTCCAGCACATATGGAAAAACTGAGACCGCAAGCATTGGCATCATGATAAGGCTCTTGTCCCATAATTACAACTTTGGTATTGGCAAATGTTGTAAAGCTAAAGGCTTTGAAAATATCTCGCCTACAACGTGGATAAACTGGCTCTTCATCAGCCCTTCTGTATTTGCTCAATATGTTATCGTTGAGTTCTTGGAGCTTTGCCGAATTTGCTTCAAATTCTGACTTTAATACTTTTGCCCAGTCGTTATTGACGTATTTCTCGAACAGCGGAAAACTCATCATCGTGCCTCCATGTAGTAGAAGTAAGGGATGCCCCAGCCAAAAGGTTTATATCTGAAATTGACATCGATACCGTTAAATATAATTCCCGTGCATGTTCCGTCATTGTCAGTTTCAAATTTGACCGCGCTATCATGATTTTCAGGGGAAGCTATCATCAATTTGTTATCACCGTCGCGAGCATAAACATAGAAAATTAAAAATTTCTTTCCTGAAGGCTGTATACTGCGCCACTGTTTCTGTTCCTGTTTACACTCAAATTTTTTCACATACCTCTTCAATTTTTTTAATATTCCCTCATTAGGCCAGCTACAAGATTGTTGAGGTTTGAGAAGTTCGCGAAGAAGCGGAGTATTCCTATAACACTTAAGTGTTCCGCTGTGTCCGTAAAGCGCGATAGCAGGCAGAGGAGATACCGCTTTAAAACGATTGAACAAGTTTACGGAATTCAGCTCTATCAACGGCAGATAATTCAACATCATGTAATCGAGCCTGTCGTAAATGTAAGTCAAGTCATCGGGGTGTGCAATAATGTCTTGAACAAGTGCCTCGTATCCTCTGAAGTATTCTTGAATGACTTTTGCACTGCCTGATTGTAAAGCCTCGTCAAGTTTTGCGTGTAATTTTTCAGGATTGAAATCAACTCTAAATTTATTTCCGCCGTCAAAGTAATTGAAAAGTGAAAAATCGACTTCAACGTAAGCAGGGTCAGTTTCCTCATTTCCCTGAAAAGTTTTGATGATTTCACTCAAAATTTCTCGTGCATTTATTGCCTGAGTTCGTACATCTTCAATCGTTCTGACTTGCTCGCCGCCGAAATTAAGATTAAACTTTAACTTCACTGTTTCTTTCCTCCTTCGCTACTAAATTTACTCTTTTGGGGTAGTATAGCAAAGTACTACGTATACTTTAAGGGTGTTTTACTTTTCGCAAAAAAAAGATTTTCATAAAATTTCCCCCTCAAGGTAGCATTCCCTTATATAATCGTGCGGCTGATAAAAGAAGTCCGAATTGAAATTGGAAATGCTGTCGCTGATCCATGAGCCATAAACTTCATTGAGTTTTATGATAATTTTGTCTTTTTCTGAAACACCTTCTGTAACGTCCTGAACGAGTCGAGCATAAACTTTTCCGATGTCCCAGTAGCTTGGAACTGAGTATCTGCAAGCCGTAACGTTATCAAAATTTCCAGTGCTTAACTTGCAGGATTCAATATATTCTTCAGCAACTCTTGAAATCGGTTCACAGTGAAGTACGTCAGAATAATCGTATATGTGCCGTAAAGTTTTATCTCCCAACGAAGAAACGACTTTATATCTGCTTAGTTTTTGTTGCCGCCCGATAAATTCAATCAGACTGCAAAGGAAAAATAAATTATTGTCATTTTTAGTCATTGTGATTCACCCCATATCCTCTTAAAAATTTCAATGTTGCGAGCGCACGCGCAGTATGAAAACTTATCTGATGAGTTGGCCTCTTGAATTTTGCAAGCTCCCAGAATGCGGCTCGTGAAATCTCACCGTCAATGAACCCCTGAATATAATTAAATATTGCGTCATTCGCCATAGGGCCTTCAACGATGTCGTAATCGTGAGACTTTCCACTCCTGCATGAGACAATAAAATCAAGCCATTCTTCGGTCATAGCAGGGAAAACAAGTAATCTGAGATTTTCTAGCGGAGTATAAGAATATTCGCTTACTACGCCTGTTCTCCCGTATCTAGTAGCCCAACGTTCGGCCTGTTCTTTGAAATAAGTGCAGTAAAAACCGAAATAAAAATCTTTATTATATTTTGCTGTCCGTATTTCAGGAAATTTCACTGTTTCTTTGCCGCCGTGATAAATAATTCGATTTTCTGCCATTTCGCCCTCCTTAATCTGTTAAAATTATAACAAAATATAACGCTACTTTAATAGTATTTTACTTTGAATTTAGAAATTTAGCTATGAAAAAATTTTTACCTTCGAGAATAATCATTGAGAAAATAATTTGCATATAAAAAATATATTATATATATTATTTTCTTAACTTTACAGGACAAAAAAATAAATATATAATAAACATAAATTATTGGAAAAATAATTTATGGAGAAAAAGAATGTTAAAAATAGCAGTAACGAATCAGAAGGGCGGGGTAGGAAAGACGACAACAAGCCTTTGTTTGGCGCAGGAATTGAAAAGTCGAGGCTTCAAAGTTCTTTTGATAGATACGGATGCGCAGTGCAATAGCACGAAATTTTATGAGGCGCGGACGGAAGGAACAGCGACATTGCTGGATATACTTTGCGGGGACGAGCCAGCGATGAGTTGTGTTCAACATACAGCCAAAGGCGACATAATTGCTTCGGATAAACAGCTCTCGGACGCGGAGAATATGGTGAAAGTAGATGAGCGTCGATTTACGCACCTGAAACGTTCGCTAAAATCACTTGAAGGCAAATACGACTACATAATTTTTGATACGCCGCCGTCAATCGGAGTGGCATTGAAAAATGTTCTAGCAGCAATAGATTACGTGATAATTCCCGTAGAAGAATCTGGCTGGTCATTGGACGGGCTAATGGATTTAGCCGAAGCCCTTGACCTTGCGCGAGATAACAACGAAAACTTACAAGTCATGGGAATACTAACGATAAAGGCGAAAGAGCGAACGCGCAAATCGAAACGCATGAGCGAATTTGCTTCAAGCCTAGCAAAAAAGTTAGAGACGAAATGCTTCAGGACAAAAATCCGAGAAAGCGTAGCATGTGCGGAAGCTCTGACGGAATATTATGTGCCGTTAAGTGAATATGCGCCAGAAAGTACGACAGCGCAGGACTATAAAAATTTAGTGGAGGAAATATTGGAGGAACTATCAAATGGCCAGAGGAGTTTACACAAATAAAGCGGCGCAAAGTGTAGCAGAATTTCGCGGAGAAGCTGAACCTGCTCCTGTAGTTGCTGAAAAGGGCAAAAGCGGCAGACCTTCAAAAGGAGAAGTTCATAAAATTTCCCTTTCGATACCCGTAGAATTATATGAGGGAGTAGAATTTGGTTCATATTTTTTCAGAGGAAATATAACGGCGTACATAAACAATTTGATCCGTCGGGACTTAGAGAGGAATCTTGACAAGTACCGAGAATTTAAGAAAATGATGGAAGAATTTAACAAAGATTTATAAATACAGGAGGAAAATGATGGCGACATCGAGTATTTTTCATAACGTAATTCTTAATGATCCGAAACAGGTTGAGGCGTTTGTGAGTGCGTTAGAAGCGTCCGAAGCTGATCCGTATGTTAGACCTGAATTTTCATTGGCAGACGTGTTGACAGATAAAGGTGAAATATTGAGGTTACACGAACTGCGAATGAAGAATAGAGACATGAGTAAATGAAGATTACGATAACAAATATTCTGGACAGCATTGCTACTTTAGGAGAAGACGTATTGAAAGGTGAACTTTCAAAATTTGTGAGCGAGAAAAATTCAGAAATCGAGGAATTTATCAGAGAAAAAGCCATAGATTTTGCTCGGCGTAAATTATCAATTACGTATATATTAAGTGATTCTCAAGATGGAGTAATGTTAGGATATTTCACCTTGACGCATAAATCAATAATTGTAAATAATCAAGGACTGAGTAAGACGACTCAGAAAAAATTGATGAGATATGCGCGATTTGATAATGAAACTGGAAACTACATGACTTCAGCTTTTCTTCTTGCGCAGTTCGGTAAGAATTATGCCATTGATGATGGAAGACGAATAACTGGCTCTGAAATGATGAAATATGTAGATGTAGTGTTACTTGACGTACAGAAGCGTATAGGAGGAGGAATTGTATATTTAGATTGTGAAGATAAGGAAAAGCTGAAAAATTTTTATGAGAGAGAAAATTTTAAGAAATCAGGCGAAAGATATTCTGAAAACGATAATAAAAAATATTTGCAGTATATAAAGTTTATATAATTTTTAGCTTGTATTCAGAGGGTCGTGCCAGTGTTTAGAGTATATTGCGCCCGGCCTAGCCCAAGAGCGTTGAAATTTACGCCAATCGAGAGTAGTGTTGCCTTTGAAATCTCTGTAAAGCATGGCCATAGGACAGAAGCCGAGAGCTTTGACGGTTTCCAGCCGTTTAGTGGCGAAGTCGAAGGAGTCGCCGGGATAGCCAATGAGGACATAACAGCGAAGAATGCTCCTGTTACCGTAGCCAGCTTCCTTGAAGAGTTTAGCGGCGTGTTCAAGGGGCGGCAAATCGTCAGGAGTGTCGTAAGCGAAGAAAATTTGTTTAGGTTTAACTTGTTTGAACAGGTCAATATGCCAAGATTTGAGAAGTTTAGCTTCAATGCCGCCCGTAAATTCCGGCCTATGTCTTTGTTGTTTGAGCATGTCAAAGACAGCCCTGATATGACCTTCCGAACAAGCTAATAAATTATCGTCGAGAACGTTGTAACCGTCAGAAATAGGAAGTTCGCGCAAAGTTCCCTCACGTTTAGGAACGGAACAGAACCAGCAGTGATTATGACACCCTCGCGAAGTAATAGTGTAGCCTTGTTTTAGATATAAACCGGGAGTAAAAGCCTCGCCGCGCATCCCCGTAGCAGGACCGCCGATTTTAACGTTGCCATAACGCGACCATTGTTGAGCTAAAAATTCAGATTCCTGTAAATCCCAAGTGAAAGTAACAGAAATATGAATTTCCGAAATATTATCGGGAATGAATAAGCCCGGACTGCCGATAGCGACATAATTATCTTGAGGAGTAGCGTTAGTTTTTCTTGGGAAGACACGTAAAATGGGCATGATTAAAAAGTGAGCAAGGGGACGGCCTTATAACATTTGGAGAGTTTAGCCGCGCCCAGATAACGGGAATCGAAACCGAAGGGCGAATCACTGAGTAACCAGACCTCATCGGAAGCCAGAGTAACGGGGAGCGGGAACGCCTGTAAAAATCGCCCCGCCCTGTCGTGAGAAAGCGGCGCACTGTTCGGAAACGGAACGCCGTTAATGAGAATCAGCCTGTTATCGCCTTGTTCAATAAAATCGCCTTTAAGACCTGCAACTTTTTTAATGAAAGGTTTATTTTTGTTCCACATATTTTTTCTGAAATATTCAGGCGGCACCCAATCAGTAGAGGAGAACGCCTCAACAGGCACTTGAACAAAATCGCCTTTTTTCGGGAGACAGTCAAGTTTGAGCCACAAACCGCGAGGGACGGAGGCAGTAGTATTGAGAATGAAGCACTCCGAACAAATGAGGGCGGAAATAATTGAACCTACAAGAATAATGATTAAGGCATTCCGCTTCTGAAATTTTCTGCACATGAAGAGCCTCACTTTTTGAAGACGGGTTTGCCGTTTTTATCGTTAGCGGTCATCTTGCACTCAGGATAACTAGAACAGCCCCAGAACGGGCCATTTTTACCGTTGCGCAAAAACATGGGCGCACCACAGCGTGGACACTTGATGGAACTTTTCTTTGTGGATTTTTTACCGTCAGTTTTTTTAGAATTGCCGCTATCCAAACTCTGAACGTTGATAGGCTGTGCGGAGGCAATAGTTTCCCTGATAGCGTCTTCAACGAAGCGAATAACCTCGTCGATGGACATAGCAGAATTTTTGACTTTCCTGAAGTAAGTTTCCCAGACAGCAGTGAGGTCAGGCAGAGTAATATTTTCTGGTAAAGCATGAATGAGACTTTTTGCGGAAGGAGACGCGATTAAATTTTTGCCCTTCTTAATTAACATGCCGCTGTCAATAAGTTCTTTGAGGATAGTGGCCTGAGTAGCGGCAGTGCCGATGCCGTCAGTTTCCTTGAGAATTTTCTTGATTTCGCTGTCCCTGACATAACGGTGAACTTCATTCATGGCTTTGAGCAAGGTAGCTTCAGAAAATCTTGCGGGAGCTTTAGTTTTTTTCTCCAATAAATTGATGTCATTGCACGAGCCATTTTCACCTTCGGAAGTTTCAGGAAGAGAAGCGGAATTATTATCCTCGTCGTTATCGTTATCGTCGTCCTTGTCCTGCAAATCATTCTCAACGGATTTCCAGCCCTCATTAAGAATCTGCCGCCCCGAAGCGGAGAACAATTCACCGTCAATGTCAGCGGAAATATTGACCTGTAAATATTCAAAGTCGAGCATGAAGAAGCTGATGTAACGCCTAGCGACGAGTTCAAAGATTGAAGCCTCGTTTCCTTCAAGTGGCTTTGAGATTTTACATGAAGCGGAGGGAATAATGGCGTGGTGTTCCTCGACTTTCTTGCTGTTGAAGACAGGAGTTTTACGCCCCTTATCGACAAATTGAGGAATTTTGACAGAGGATAATTTTTCAATGACAGCAAACACATTATCAGCTTCGTCCTGATGAGCCTCCGGCAAAAATTCACAGTCAGAGCGCGGATAAGTCAAAATGCCCTGTTCGTATAACTTCTGACAGATTTCAAGAGTTTTAGCAGGGGACAGGTCAAATTTTTTCGATGCAATCATCTGAAGTTTCGGGAGCGAGAACCCTACAAGAGGCTTAGAGGCTAGCTTTTTACTCTCATACTTAGTGATAGTAGCGGGTTTTCCTTTAAGTCTGCTGACCAGATTATCGCCGACAGATTTATCAATGAGGCGTTTTTCCTCGTCAAGACCATCCTGTTCGTCTTTAGGTCTCCAAGTAGCTTTGAACGAGCCGTTTGCGACAGAAATATCAGCCTTAATAATCCAAAAGGGTTTAGGCACGAAAGATTCAATGACTTCATCACGCCTGACTACAAGGGCAGTAACGGGAGTTTTGACCCTTCCGATTCTGAGAGGGCCGCCACTGTAACCGTTTTTCTCAGCGAGCTTAGTATAAAGGCGCGTTAAGTTCATACCGTGCAACCAGTCAGCGCGACTACGAGCGAGAGCGGCATCACGGTCGCCGTGAAAATCTGAATTAGGCTTTAAGTTATCGAGAGCTTTTTTGACGGCTTCAGGATTGGTATCGCTTATCAGGATACGCAAGACTTTTCCTTTGTACCCGCAATATTCAAGAATTTCGTCAATGAGCAACTGCCCTTCTCTGTCGCAGTCTCCGGCGTTTATGACAACATCGGCCTTCTTCAATAATTTTGTGAGATTATCGAATAAATCTTTGCTTTCCTTTTTGATGAGCATTTTCCAGATTTCAGGGAAAATGGGCAGGTCAGAAATATTCCAGCGTTTATATTTTTCGTCGTAGTTTTCTGGCATAGCCTGTTCAAGCAAATGACCCGCCGCCCAAGCAACAATATCATCACCAGCCTGAATGTAGAGCTTGTGATTCTCCTGCGGCCTCGATAAAACAGCGGCGATGGAGCGGGCGAGACTGGGTTTTTCAGCAATAAATAAGCGCATAAAATTCAAATCCTTTCGTTAGTTGCGCCAGACACGGGGAAAAATGATGTCGTGCTGGACAAAAATCATAAATCTGTATCCGGGTTTAATCTTGATTGTTGGCTGACGGTTGGCTTCCCGATGGATAATCTGGGCGATGGCTTCAGCGACAGCAGTGGCGGCGTTTTCAGCGAGAATGGAACGTGGATCGTCAGTGTCTCTGTTATTATTGTCAGTAGGAGCGGCGAGTTCGACCCCAGCACCGAGCAAAGAGACGAAGAGGGCAGAGGAGATGATAGGCCCCCAATGCCGATTAACCGCGCCTTTGAAGCCTGAATAGCCGGACTGATCCGCGCCCTTTAAGTTGTCGAGAACGAGACTTGACCCGTCAGGAAAAATTAACCTGCTCCACATAACAAGAACTCTGCTTTGTCCGTAAGAAATCTGGTTGTCATAAGTGCCGATGAGTCTCGACCCGCGAGGGATTAACAGGTAACGCCCCGTAGCGGTGTCCCAGACATTTTCGGAGACCTGAGCAATCATGTTGCCGGGCAAGTCGGAATTGAGGCCGGAGATTAAAACGCAAGGTAAAAGAGTGCCGGATTTTAATTCAAAAGCACTGCGAGGGGAAGCCACAGTATATTTTGAGTATTCTTCGGGCAAATCCTGTTTAGTAAAAGCGTCCTTTCTATTCCAGCCGTTAGGGTCGGGCTGATTATTTTGTTGAGGCATAAAAGGGATTCCGTCTGTAGTCGTAGCAGAAGTATTAACAGGTGCATTTGACAGCAGTCGTGAAACTTCTGCGAGAGTGTCGGAGTTATTGCCATTTTGGGTATTGCCGCCACTGTTTGTCTGCTCCCTGAAAGCCTGAATTGTGGTAGGAGCATTAGCGGCAATGAGTCTTTTTTCCTGATTTTGTTTTCTCATGTCCGAGACTCTCGGCACTGGGACATAAGCCGGACGAACTCGTTGCGGCTGTGGAGCAGGAGCAGGTTCAGGCGCTGGAGCTGGTTCAGGCTCAGGGGGTTTAGGTCTTGGCAAAGAAATGGACTGTGCGCCCCTCGAAGCCTCGAAAAGATTTGTAGGAGCATTGCTTCCGTTTAAGTTACCGCCAGCATTGAGAATAGACAAAGCGACGAGAGTGAAAATAATCCCCGCGCCGATGAAGACGAAGAGGGCAATGCGTTTTGAAGCAGATTTACCCTGTTTAGCTTTCTGCTGTGCGGAAGGTTCAAAGCGGTCAGGACTGTCCGAACTCATTTCCCAACCCGCCTTTCAGATTTAGTAGGAGTTGAAGTTCTGCTTTCCCTGATATTGGTATTAGAAATTTTTTCATCTCTGACGATGGCGACTCTTTTAGTGCCTATTTTGAGATAAGCCCTGTCAAATAAACGGTCAACGATATAATACCGACCTTTGACGCGGTAATTCGAGAGAGTTTCCTTTTTGTCGAGATAAATATAAAACGCCGGAGTTTCACTGAAACGCAGGGGCATACGGATATAAGTTTTATTGCCATCATCAAAAACCGCGTCAGGTTTCCAGTCAACCCTGTTCTTGTCAATGATAGTGTAGCGAGTGTAGAGAGTATCGAAATTAACGCCGTCCGTGCCGAGCTGTAATTCATCCTCCAGAGGCTTTTTACCCGAACTGTTCTGCTGACTTTTAACGAAAATGGAAGTCAAATCGTTCATCTGATAGGAGAAAGCGACACCGCGAATGTACTGCGATTCTTCAGTAGCAGTGAAGTCGAGATTATAAGTTCGTTTGTCAGTGTGAATAAGCAAGTTTGTCGAAATGCCGGGTTGCGAGGGCTTAACGACAATATGAGAGACGGAAAGGCCGTTTTTCATGGATTGGGACGGAGCGAACATCCAGCGCACAGTGTCTCCGGCGTGAATGCCCATGATAGATTCGCCGGGTTCGAGGGCGACATCAGTCATTCTCATAGGGCGACAAGTGATAATCGGGATAACTTCACCATAGGGATAAATGACATAACCCTGTTCACCGATGAAGGGATTTGTGGCGGCTCTTGCCTCGTCGAAATTTTTTCTCATTTCAAAAACGAGCTTGTCATAACGGCGGAGTTTAATCTCCCTGTCCATTTTCTCCCAGAGCTGAATGCGAGCAGTTTCTTCAGCGGCTTCCTGTAATGCTTTGTACTGGGCTTCGGCGGCCTGAATTTCAGCCATGTCATTTTGCGACGGAGCGGGATTTTCATACAACTGAACTTCGGACGGAAGAATAATCTCGCCCGTTTCACGATTGTAACCGGGAGTAACGGAGAAAGCCGGATTAGAGAAGACCGAAATGAAAAATGCGATTATGAGAAATTTTTTGTACATATTCAAGCACCTCAAGATTGAGAATTAGATGTGTTAATATCCTGAGCCATATTGATCTCAGTGATGAAGATACCGAGCGGATTTTTGAGGACTTCCTCAAGCTCACGGACGGGAGAAATGGCGACGGAGACGATAGCGCGCCAGTCTGAGCGTTCAATAATTACGCCCTGATCCAATTTACTTTCCGACCATAGAACTTGCCAAGATTTATCATCACTGCCGGAACGGACGATAGAGCGAATTTCGACCTGAACGGTATATTCGCGCTTGTCCTGAGTAGCGACGAAGGGATTGTGTTCCTTGTAGTACTGGGACACGACAGTCTCGGCAGAACTGTTTTTAGCGAGATAAGAATAAACATCGTTGACCATGCGACGCTGTGAGGAGACATCAGTGATTACGGTTTTGAAGTTGACGAAAAATCCCCCAAGAGCGGCAACAATGACTCTTGTATCAGCAATCGAACCTTCCTGTGCTGATTTAATGGCAACGGCATAACCCTGTTTATCGACCTGAACGATATAGGGAACGACTTTATTCTGACTTGCGAGCCACATCATAGTTGCGCCGAAGGCAAGACATAACATGACCATGAAGATAGAAATCTGTCTCCAGCGGGCCGCGTCCTTAACAGACGAACCGTAACGGTCGCTGTATTCTTTTCTTGCGGACAAGTAAGGATTTTCTTGAAAATCATTATCAGACATTTAGAGTAACTCCTTTGAATCATTTTGTTCCGGCAAAATTTCCGGGAGAGAAGAAGCCCGATTATTAAGACGTTCATAAAGACTTTCCGGCGAGCTGGGGTTTTCATCTTTGTCGTCTTTGGGTTTGCGAGCAGGGCGCATTTCAGGATTATCGTCGGAGAGATACCTAGTAGCTCTGTCCGACTTAGAGCCAAAGACGGTACTAGCGGCGACGTAATGAAGCATATTTCCAGATTTAGCGGCATTGACGAGATTTTGAACACCGGGAACATGAGAAGCGACATGCTCAACCGCTCCGCCAATTCCGCCCTCTTTTGCCGCGTCAACGGTATTAGCCATACCCCTGAATGCCGCAGTCTGGGCATTGCGTAAAGTTTCGACGATAGTTTTTCCAGTGCCTACTAACCCTCCAGAGCGACCGCCGCCCGGAGATTTTTCGCCGATAACGCCATGAGCGACGCTTGAAGCAGTAGAATTGAACAACTCATGACCGAAGGACAAAGCCGCGCCGCTGACGACGGACTGAGCCATAGACGGAACCATTTTCGATGCCATGAAAATACAAATAGTGCCGCCGAGAATCTGTCCCGCCGTAGTGATGAGTGTTGCCATATCAGTAGTAGCGACAAAACTAGCCTCCCAGTCGATTAACAAAGCATTAGCAAGGGCGTAAACAATCATAATCATGAGTAGTTTTACCCCGATGGATACGGAATACCGCAGGTAACTTAAAGCAATATCACGAGTGTATTCAAACCCGCCGAAGCCGATTAAAATAGCCCCGCCGCAGATGACTAAGTGCATTTCGATTAAGGCAACAGCGAGAGTCCCTGCGAGCATGGCAACGACGACGAGAATAACGATACCGATTAACATAATGCCGATAAAATCGCCCCAACCAGCGTTCCAGCCGCGTTCAACCATAGTGCCGTAAAGCCTGATACCCGCGACGAGTAAATCATCAGGAGCGACATCCTGTCCCGCGATAGACCTTCCGGCC
>CALGGR010000135.1 GCA_937915755.1 uncultured Fretibacterium sp.
ACGTCTCCTGAGCGTGAGAGAGGCCGGGGTTGCCTTGCGTTTTCGTGTCGTTGTCAGCCGTGATGATGATTTTGTTCTGCGGATACTTTGACTTCAGGGCTTCCGCGACTGCATGGAGATTACCGCAATTCATGGCCGCAACGCATGGCAATTCCGTAACGTCATACACTGTCGCCATTGTTGCGTACCCCTCACCCAGCAAAATCGGCATATCAGGCTTGAGGGTATCCATGGCAATCGCAAAGAAAACGCCTTTTGTCGCTGCACCTGCGAAAAAACTTTTTTTGCCGTTTTTATCAATCCATTGTATAGAGACCACATCACCGTTGATGTTTCTTAACGGGACAGCAAGGGAGTTAATTTGCTTGTAGTAGTGCAGCCCTCCTAGTACTCGGACGTGTTTTTTTACGAGATACGGATGATTTTCCGGAGCTAGTGGAAAATTGTTATACATATCTCTGGCGCGGATAGATGCGTTAGCCTGCTCTAGAGCCAGATTCTCCATGAGCTTTTTATGATGCTGTCGGGATTTCTCAAGGAGTGCCTTATACTCTTTTTCGGTAAAGCCCCCACGCGCGGAAGAATCGAGTTTATCTCGCGGGAACGTCCACGTCATCTCCGCGCCTGTCCTCCAATCTTTAGCGTATCCATGAGGCCAGTCATCGCTCGACACGAAATATGCGCCGCTCTTTTCGCCGCCATGATCTTGCGCTGTCCGGAATCTATGCCATTTACCATCGTCGATGACGGTGTAATCAGGATAGCCGAAATTGCGTTGCAAAAAAGTCAGGAAAAGCGACACAACGGTTGCGGGGTCGAAATTGTAAGCCATAATGTTCTCCTAGCTTGCCTGTTTTTGCTTGTACTTGCCTATGAGGAGACTTGCTTGTTGTTTCGTAAGCAATTCAGGCGTTGGATGCAGCTTGTATCGTGCGATGAACCATTTTTGCTTATCAGTTGCGGGTGTGCTTTGAGTAGCGGTTATCAGGGCTGACGCTTCCCCTTTTGTCAGTCCAGGTTTAACGTCCACTCCCATACGACCGATTGTGGCAATCTGCTTTGGTGTAGCAGGCTTAGTCCTCCATGCCGCATCCTTTAAGGACAAATTACCGAGCGATAAACGTCTTGCGAAATCCTCGCATGATCCCATGGCATATCCGAGAGGTAAAACACCGTCAGAGATTTTTTGTGTTGCACCATTTTGTGGCATGTAAAGAGCAGTATATGCGTCTGTCTCTCCCTCGACATGCAGGCAGAAAAGTGCACTGCCATCAACCAGAGGAAGTGTGTAGTCAACTCCTTGCGTCTGCCATACAAAGCTCGACTGTGCTAAAAGCTCTAACTGCTGCACGCGAGGGGTACTAAAGGCTGTCCCGACATAGTCGAAATCATATTCTGGCTCGTCGTAGCCTTCGGTAATCTCTTGAGGCTTGGTTTTTGGCTTTATCGGTTGTAGTTCTTTGCCTATCAACTCGCCGAATTTGCAGAGATCGTATTTTTTCGAGACATCAACGAAGTCAATGATTAGACAGTCTTTTTTACCAGGAGCAAGCCGTAGTCCTCGCCCTACACACTGCGTGTAAAGCCCCCTCGATCCTGTAGGTCTCGCCATCATTACAATGTCTGTGTCAGGTACGTCCCAGCCTTCGGTTAGCACTCCGCAATTCGTGAGTATCTGAATCTCGTGATTTTCGTACCTTGTCAAAACGTCCTTGCGGTCATCACCTGACATATCTCCGTAAACTGCCTCGCAAGTGATACCTTTGTCCCTGAAAGCATCAGCGACATTGAGTGCGTGGTCAACTGTCGCGCAAAAGACAACGCCGTGCCGGTTTTCGCCGTATTCGAGATATGTACGAGCGACTAACGCGTTTCGTGCGGGAGTGTTTATTTTTGTGTCGAGCTTCCCAATGTTAAGGTCGCCATTCTGCATTCCGACGTCAGATATGTCTGCACCGGTCTTGACTTCAAGTGCGCGAGGCGGGCAAAGATACCCCGCTGTAACCATGGCCAGTATAGATCGCTCGAATACGATTTTGTCAAAGATATTGCCAAGCCCGACATTATCCTTACGATAAGCCGTTGCGGTAACACCGAGCAGCAGCTTGTCTTTATCTTCGCCGCTCAAAAATCCGAGTGCGTCAAAGACTTTGACATACGAAGAACTGGGCGCATGATGAGCCTCGTCGCAGATTAGCAGCTTATACCCTTTTTGCGATAGTTCTTCCGTGCGTCTTGTGGCAGTCTGTACTGATGCTATGCAAATTTCGGCATCAAGTCCGTTACGTCTTTCAGCCTGTAGTATGCCGGTTTTCGCCTCTGGATAGACGAGGTGGATTTTTTGTTCGGCTTGTGTGAGTAACTCTTCGCGGTGTGCAAGGATTAGAGTTTTTGTCTTGAGTGCGTTTGCAACAAGCCCAAAGATTATCGTTTTTCCACACCCCGTCGGGAGACTGATGAGCTGGCGATTTACGCCGTGTTGCCATTCTGATAGCACAGATTTCAAAGACTCGGTCTGATATGGACGCGGTTGAATCATGATTTTTATACTCCTTTACGTTGAGAAAAAAGAAGTCTCCTCTGGGATTGGGGAATCCCGTTGTTGAGGAGACTGTTCTGGATCGGAAGCTGTAAGAGTTTGGGAAAGGTATAGCGATTATAGTCGCTCCCGATATACAAAGGAGCTATGCGGCTCCTATTGTCTGCTCGTTTTCTATATCTGCCGATGCAAACTCAACATCGGTGAGACCTAGTTCCGCGTTCATGGCTTCATCTTCACGTCGAATCACATCATCAAAGAGTGCCTTGATGTCGTCAGCCGTGAAATCAGAAGAATTATCTTTGCCTGTGATTTTTTTCATAGCATTGAAAGCATGATTTTTCTGCCCGTTGCAGACTGCGAGATAACGCTGATATAGCTGATTAAGCTGTATTTTCCGCTCTCTGTCTTCAGCAGAAGGTTGTAGCTGTGCAGGTCGTTCCTGCTGTATCACCTGAGAAGTCTGTACCGGCTGAACAGGTGAGGTTTCGATGACGGTTTCAGTCCCCATTTCTTCCTGTGTGGTCAGCCCTGAGATTGCGAAGGCTCTTTTGAGAGCCATAGCCTCAGCAACTTTGATTATCATAGCGTGAGGGTACTGATCCCACGTCCCGCCGCGTTTGTAGTAGTCCTTGAAAGGAGCGAAGAAGTATGCCGGATAGTCCCTGTCGTCCCTGTAGACGAGGGCATAAGCTCCTATGATTTGCCCGCGATTGCCCGAGTATGAGTGTTCAACGCCGTCCTTCGTCTTGGTGAACTTGTCAGAAGAGTACACAGCGTCGCTGACCAGCCCGCGAAAATGAGAATCACGGTTTGCGATTCTGAGGTATCCGTCGCGCGATGTAGTGATAACCACACGAGGCCCCATTTTGATGCACCATATCTCTTTCAAGAATGGGTTGAGATCATATGTCCCCGCTAAACTCAGGAACATATCAAGCTCCTCGTTGGAAGCTCCGACTGCGACGGTCTTTTTGATTGTCTCGATTTGCCTTGCACTCCATTTTGTTTCTGTGTTGATTAGTGCTAGTTCCTTATTCTCCATTGTTTTCCTCCATATTCAGATATAATGTTGAGATTAAAGTCGCTGAGAACGTGTCTTCACAAGATTAATGATTCATGATACTCTAATAAAAAAAGG
>CALGGR010000136.1 GCA_937915755.1 uncultured Fretibacterium sp.
TCTCCTCCGACCACAAGATTTGCCACGACTTATCATCACTACCAGACCGAACGATGGAGCGAATTTCGACCTGAACGGTGTAGGCTCTTTTGTCCTGAGTAGCGACGAAGGGATTATTTTCCTTGTAGTATTGAGACACGACAGTTTCAGCGGGACTGTTCTTAGCGAGGTAGGAATAAACATCATTGACCATGCGACGCTGAGAGGACATATCGGTAATGACGGTTTTGAAGTTGACGAAGAAGCCACCAAGAGCAGCAATGACGACTCTAGTATCAGCGACTGCGCCTTCTTGAGCGGACTTGATAGCGACAGCGTAGCCGTGTTTATCGACCTGCACGATGTAGGGAACGACTTTGTTTTGACTAGCAAGCCACATCATAGTTGCGCCGAAAGCGAGACAGAGGAGGAGCATGAACATAGAAATCTGCCGCCAATGAGCCGCGTCCTTAACAGCCGAGCCGTAACGGTCGCCGTACTCTTTTCGAGCGGATAAGTAAGGATTTTCCTGCACAGGTTGAGAAGTATCAGGCATAAATATTAACTCCTTTCATGATTATTGAGACGTTCAAAGAGGCTTTCAGGAGAATGAGGATTCTCGTTTTTTGGAGCAGGCATCATTTCGGGGACATCATCATTTTGAAGATAACGAGTAGCCCTGTCAGAATGAGACCCGAAGAAGAAGGAAGCAGAGACGTAATTAGCCATGTTGCCAGTCTTAGCGGCACTGATGAGATTATTAACGCCGGGAATATGAGAAGCGACATGTTCAACCGCGCCGCCGAAGCCCCCTTCTCTTGCCGCGTCCCAAGTATCAGCCATACCCCTGAAAGCGGCAGTTTGAGTATTGCGCAGAGTTTCGACGATAGTTTTACCAGCACCGAGCAACCCGCCAGAGCGACCGCCGTCCGGATTCTTTTCGCCAATAGCCCCGTGAACCAGTGTTGAAGCGGAAGACGTGAATAACTCATGACCGAAGGACAGAGCCGCACCGCTGACGACGGATTGAGCCATAGAGGGAACCATTCTAGCGGCCATAAAGATACAGATAGTGCCGCCAAGAATTTGCCCCGCCGCAGTAATGAGGGTAGCCATATCAGTAGCCGTGCTGAAGCTGGCCTCCCAGTCAATGAGCAGAGCATTAGCGAGTGCGTAGACAATCATAATCATCAATAGCTTAATGCCGACAGAAACGGAATATCGCAGGTAACTCAATGCAATATCGCGGGTATACTCGAAGCCGCCAAATCCGAGCAGGATAGACCCGCCGCAGATAACGAGGTGCATTTCAATGAGGGCGACGGCCATAGTCCCCGCGAGCATAGCGACGACGACGAGAATAACAATACCGATAAGCATAATGCCGATAAAATCCCCCCAGCCCGCATTCCAACCGCGTTCGACCATAGTGCCGTAAAGCCTGATACCCGCGACGAGTAAATCATCAGGAGCAACGTCCTGACCGGCGATAGACCTTCCAGCTTCCATGAAAGAGTTGACAATGAGTTTAGGCAAGAAAGTAGCCGCGCCAGAATCGGACATAATCCACGAGAAGATGCCGATGTAGATACTGCATTTAGCGATATGGGCGGCGACCGAGCCTATGTTGCTTTCGCCACTGAGAATCATTTTGCCCAGCCCCATAGCGAGGGACAGAGTAGCCAGCCCGATGAATAATTTTCGAGCGAAGGACAGGAGCTGTCCCGTAATGCCGGAAGTGAAGCCCTCTACAAATTCAAGAGTGGCATTAGTGCCGGGAGTAGCGGCATAAGCAGTTAATGCCAGACCGAAAAAGCAAACGAGCGAGAAGAAAGCAATGAAAAATTTTCTCATGCTGAGAACTCCACTACTTGAATCCCGGAGTGAAAGTTTGACCGGGAGCTTGAAGATTTTGCAAGGACTTGTAAGCCTCAACGATACTCTGTTCAAGCTGTTCACGTTTATCGACCTCATCACGTTCAGCCTCAAGGAAGACAGTCATGAAACCTTGAAGTGTCTGCTCATTGCGGGCAATAATGGAGCTAGTATGATCCAGCAATGCGCCGAGAGCCTGTAAAGCCTGAACCTGTCCCTCAGAATTAGACAGAGCGGCTAAAAGTTTTTCGCGTGTTTGCTCGTCGTTCTTGAAATCCTTAGCAGTAATGTTGAGAGCTTTTAAGTAAGCCTCGAAGGTCTGCTTGAGCTGTTTGTCTCGTTTTTTGTTACGTTCTTTCAGCTCGTCAATATTCAAGCCCTGTTGCCATTCAGGGTGTCGGGACTTGAGCATGTTCTCGATGTCGTCAGTGAAGTGAGTAAT
>CALGGR010000137.1 GCA_937915755.1 uncultured Fretibacterium sp.
ATAAGCTAGTGACTGGAGTTCAGACGTGTGCTCTTCCGATCTACTAACAACTCAGACGTTACAGTCGTTTTCCGCAATCTCTTCTGGCTCCCGGGCGACACTCTCGATACTGCCTTCCCGGTGCCGCCGTCGCTCGGCCTCACTTGTACTCAGGAAGGCAAGCCCCCTGACCCCGTTTTGCTCCATGATGATATTACTGTTCCGGCGGGGCAGTCTGCCGTCGTCGATATTCCTGAACCACGCTCGTCGGAGTTCGTCTCCATGCGTATCCTCGACATGTCCCAGAACAGCGGCGTTGAATGCAGGTTCGGCTCGCAGGAAAACTCTCCTATCCCTATTGACGTTCGAGGATTCGATTATGTTATTGACTGGACGCTATGCTCTAAGCTCTTCATGCTCAATACCACCGACAACAACGCTGTTATCAGCATCTCTGTCTTTGATTTGGGGGGGTAGACATTGACCGTTATCATCTTCCCGCCCGCTAGCTATCAGTCCGATACTTCACAGGCTGTGGCTACGACGGCTACGGAAATTCCTTACATCCTCACTCTCAACGAACAGCATATCTCCCAGAAATCCATCCCCCTGCCTCACGACTGCAACACAAACCTCATTATCACTCTCTCCCTCAACGGCATCGCTTTGCCGCAGGGCGAGTTCTGGGTCATCGTTGAACAGCATGCTCCTGTTCAGGATTTCATCTCCTGGCAGGGGCTTAAGCTGCAGGAGTTCGCACGCTCAGGCGACTCCGTCATTATCTCTTACTACAAAAAATCTTAAGGAGGGTCTCTCATGATTTACCTTGACAGGAGGTTTCTTAACCTCTCCTTCTCCGTTCTCGGCGTTCTCAACCAGCCCCCGGCTAACCCGGTCAACGGCTCACAGGTCATCGTAGGAGCTGTTCCCGCTGAGGGCTTCGCGTCCGCGTCCACTAACCACATCGCCAGCTTCGACGGCACAGCTTGGAACTTCACCGCTCCAAAAGCCGGTGAGGAACTTCTTAACATCCAAACAGGTGAGGTTCTACAGTTCAACGGTACGGCCTGGGTTACTATCCTCTCCATCGGGCCGGTTAAGCCTGTACTCGCTATTCTTCCTACGGGCGACACTCTTCCGGCTGCTTGCTCCGAAGGTGATACCTTCCTCAACACTGCAGACGCTAAGTTCTATTCCGCTACTGATACTGACACTTGGGATGAGGGCACGGCTACAGCAAACGGCGCACGTTATGCCTCTACCTCTGACTTCAATATCTACCAGTCTGACGGTACGGCTCTTACCCATGAGGCTGTCCCTAATGGCGACTTGTTCCTCAACAAGGCGGACGGGTGCATTTATGTCTACGATGCCTCCGTTCCAGCTTTCGTCAGGCAGTCCGGCGGCTCGGACTATTTCACAGAACCTCACACTCTTACCGCCGCTGAGGCTGCCGCTAAGACCTTTTCACTCACTCATTCCATCGCTACGGGGCAGGAAAGCAACACTCTCCTCTTCGTCGACGGCATCGCCCAGATTGCGGGCACTGACTTTACCGCGTCGGGAAGCTCCATTTCGTGGGACAACAAAGGCCTTGACCATATCGGTCTCAGAGAAGGAGACGTGCTCCTCGTTCACTACATCAAAGGAGGTGCTTAGCATGAGCCTCTGTGCTCAATTTTGAGCCTGTTCTTCTCGCGCTCGTTCACCTTTCCGTTTTTCTTTCACTCTAAGGAGGTTTTATTATGACTATCGCTAGTTCTAGGGTTTTACCAATGTCCCTTGAAGACATCGCGTCCGCCATCGCCGAAATCAGAGAGGACATTTCCGCTCTTCAGGCTTCACTCTCAGAGGCCGCTAACAACGACGTTGCAAGTCTCGATCAGCGCGTTTCCACACTCGAAACTCAGCTTGAGACCATCCAGCAGGATGTTTCCGCCATTCAGGAAACAGTCAACTCCGACGACGGTTCGGCTGACGCTCTCCAGAACCTGGAAGACAGAGTTGACGCTCTCGAAGGGGTCAGCAACGACTTCTTTGGTGCTTAGTCTTTACTTGTTCGCAGAGGAACCTTTCCCTCTGCTTGGTTTTTGTCTTCAAAGGTACTAGTTATGGCTATCCTTAGTATTAAACTTTTGCCACTATCTCTTAATGATATTGTTCGGTCGCTTTCGGACTTAAAGGAAAATATTGTCTCTTTGCAAAACGATATTGACGGCATGTCATTTAAGAGTTGGGGCGTTAGCGGGATACGTGAACCTAGCGGCGG
>CALGGR010000138.1 GCA_937915755.1 uncultured Fretibacterium sp.
TAGCGAGTTTCATAAATACCGCGAATATATTTTGTGATAAGAAATTCTTTTTGACTCAATTTTCTCTCAAAAACTTTTCTTCATATTTTGGAGAACTGCTATAATGGCCGAAGTAATATAGACATGTTATTTATAAATTCAAGAATTTTCTGTATTGTAAAAAATAGCAATATGCTATACAATTTCAATAATGAATTATCCATATGTCTCTAAGGAGGAACTGAATAAAATGCCGTTTAAGTATGCAGGACGCTTTAACTCTTTCGTGTTCAAAAATGCGACTGTTTATGACGCAATAGACAGTTACAGGAACATGAAAGGCATTACGCATCTTGAGTTCAATTACCCCGAACATATTTCCGGATATGACATTGACGAGATCATAAAGCGCAAGGGACATTTAGATGTAAATGGTCTAGCTGTGAGATGGAGAGGTGCAGATTTCAAGCCTGGAGATTTCACCAATGAGAAGCCTGAAACACGTACAAAGGTCATTGCAATGTGCCGCGAAGCTATTGATGTATGCAGAAAACTCGATGGCTCAGTCGTAACTTTATGGCTTGAAAATGACGGTTTTGATTACCCCTTCCAGATGGATTATTCGCGCGGCTGGGAACAAATTGTCGAGGGCGTAAGAGAAGTTGCGGATTATGCGGCAGGCAGTGAAGGCAAGAAGGAGATAAAAATTTCGATTGAGTACAAGCCATACGAAGAACGCAATTTCGCAATGATAGACAGCACCGGCATGACTATGTACCTCCTCGAAGAGATTAATCGTAAAAATGTGGGCTGTACACTTGATTTCTGTCATATGCTCATGAAACACGACAATCCTTCGTTCGGAATTGCACTCGCAGCCAAAAAAGGAAGGTTATTCGGACTTCACATGAATGACGGCTATGGCTGGCAGGACAGCGGAATGATTTTTGGTTCAGTTAATCCCGTTCTTGCTATGGAATTCATATATTATCTCAGGCTCTATGACTACAATGGTGTAGTTTTCTTCGACACATTCCCGATACGTGAAGACCCATTTCAGGAGACACAGGCGAATATTGATGCTTTCGAAAAGATTAACGCTCTCGTAGACAAAATAGGCATGGATAAAATCGCGCAGGTTATCAGCTCCAAAGACGGGGTACAGGTAAGCAGGCTTATGCTTGACATGCTCAAGTAAAGTATATACATTATTTCAGGAGGTATTAACACCATGAAAAGAAGTAACACCGCGCTCATTCTTTCGGTTCTCGCAGTTCTTGCACTGTCATTCACAGCATTCGCTGACGAGTTCAACCCCGATTCAGATCCAAGCTCACAGACAATTGAACAGGTCAGAGCGGCATTAGGCGCAGAAGTTCCCGTTAAAGCCGGGCTGAATCTTTCTGCAATCATGAAGTCAATCTCCAATGAATTCTGGCGCAGTCTCAAAGAAGGCTATGATCTTGCCGCAAAAAATTCAGGCGTTTCAATCAGAGTTGACGCTACGACTGACGAAGGAGACGAAATCGGCCAGCAGACCATGATGGATAATGCGGTGAATCAGGGTGTCAATGCTGTAATGGCAAGCCCAATTTCCGATTCAAACCTTGCGGCTGCTGTTGATAATGCCAAGACCGAAAAGATCACTGTCGTGAATGTCAATGACGGCTTAATCGCGAACTGTGATTACTATGTCGGCCCTAACGCTTACATGAACGGTCAGCTTGCGGCAGAATGGATTTCAAAGAAGCTCGGCGATAAAGGTCAGGTAGGAATCGTTATAGGAATGGCAAAGGCTTTTGCGGCACGTGAAAGAACTTCAGGTTTTGAGGACTGGATTAAGGAACACAATTCAGGACTCGAGATAGTCGCAAAACAGAATGCAGACTGGGACAGACAGCGCGCAAAGGAATTAGCTTCAACGTGGATTATGCGTTTCCCCGACATGAAGGCTATATTTTGCAATAATGATGATATGGCTCTCGGTGTGGTTGAAGCAGTTGATGAGGCTGACGCTGATATTCTCGTTGTCGGTGTTGACGGAATCGGTGAGGCCTACACATCCATACGCGAAGGCAAACTTGATGCTACTGTTGATTCATTCCCGTATTATATGTCACAGGTTGCTGTTGAATGCACACTGAGAGTGCTTGCAGGTCAGGCAGTTCCTCACGTTGTAGCAACACCGCAGGCATTAATCGACAAGGAAAATGTAAACGAACCGGCCGCCAAAATAATTAACTGGGTCGATACAGTTTACACGAAGTAATAAACGAACAGAAAGACGGGGTGTGAGAAGAAAATCGCATCCCGTTTTTTATTGGGGAGAGAAAATGTCTAAAGCGGTAGAATTTATCAAAATTAACAAACATTTTCCCGGTGCTCACGTTCTGAAGGATATATCGTTCTCGGTTGAGGAAGGCAAAGTTACAGCATTGCTCGGTGAAAACGGTGCAGGAAAATCTACGTTACTTAACATTCTTCACGGAGTTTACCCGGAATATGAAGGCGATGTATTATTACACGGTCAGAAGGTAAGATTTCATAATCCCAATGAAGCAATAGTAGACGGAAAAATATCGAAAGTTCATCAGGAAACATTGATTGTCCGTGATCTAACTGTGGGACAAAACGTAACACTCGGCCACGAACCTACAAAAGGATTCTTCATAGACTATGCGAAGATGCATAATGACGTGAACGCGATTTTGTCTGAGCTTCATTGCAATTTCAGATCAGAGGAACTGGCGGACAAACTTACAAGCGGACAGATGCAGATGATGGCAATTGCAAGAGCACTCTATCATCACTCAAATATCATATCGCTCGACGAGCCTACGGCATCACTCTCAATCCGTGAAACCGAAGCACTGTTTGACGTAATAAAGCAGCTCAAATCCCAGGGAGTTACGATTCTTTACGTCAGCCACAGGTTAGAGGAAATCTTTAGGATCTGCGATAATGCCGTAATCATGAGAGACGGAGAATATATTACAAGTCTTGACGTTTCAAGGACAACAAGGGATGAATTGATTCATGCTATGGTCGGACGTGCAGTAAGTGCTGTAGCTTCAAGGAATGTTCCGTGCAAAGCAACAGATGAAGTTGTTCTGAAAGCTGAAGGTCTGACAGGCCCATCCGGATTTAAAGACGTATCATTTGAGCTTCACAAAGGAGAAATTCTTGGGTTCTTCGGTCTTGTCGGAGCAGGCAGGACTGAAACGATGAGGGCAATCTTCGGAGCTGACATGATAACAGGCGGCAAAGTTTATCTTAAAAGCAAGAGAATTAATACAAGTTCATGGAATACGTCAAAAGCTCTCAAAGCAGGAATAGGTTTGATTCCTGAAGCCAGAAAGACGCAGGGCTTCTTGAAGCTCATGAGCAACACTCAGAATATTTCAATCTCGAGCCTCGAGGATTACGTGAACGTATTTAACCTTCTTGTTGACAGCAAGAAACGCGCAAATGCAGAACATTTCTTCAAGGAACTGGAGATTCACCCGAATAACCCCGATTATCTTACGCTGAACATGTCCGGCGGCAATCAGCAGAAGGTGATTCTCGCACGTTGGATGAGTACGAAGGTAGATATCATCATCTTTGACGAACCTACAAAGGGTGTTGATGTCGGAGCTAAAGCCGAAATTTATCGTCTCATGGAGGAAATGATTCAGAACGGCAAGAGTATTATCGTGATTTCGTCGGAACTTCCTGAAGTTATGGGACTGAGCGACAGAATCGTAGTTATGGGAGAAGGCAGAGTGAACAAGGTTTTAAATCGTAGTGAGTTCGGAACAAGCGACCAGATGCTTGATTATGCTATTGGAGGTAACGAATAATAATGAAAAACTTTGTGAATAAGTATAAACGTGAACTGGTCGTATTGCTTGCGACTTTCGGTATGGGCTTAATCTTCACGATCATGAATCCAAATTTCATGCGCGTCAGCAACATCATCACAATACTTCAGCAGATGGTGCTTAACGGAGTATTAGCCGCAGGAATAATGTTCGCAATAATCACAGGAGGTATAGACTTATCGATAGGTTGTACTTTCGCGATTACGGGTATCGTTACGGCATCAATGGCGGTTAAAGGAATTAATCCGTGGCTTGCGATTCTTGCAGGCCTCGCTGTCGGTGCAGTTCTTGGTACGTTCAACGGATTTCTTGTTACAGGACTGAAGCTTCAGCCGTTCATTGCTACACTCGGCACAATGTCCCTTTATCGAGGAATTGCGTATGTCATCACTGGAGGAATGCCTGTTACCGGTGTTCCATCAGTCTACCGCAACATCTTTAACGGCAGAATGTTCGGAAATGTCCGCTGGTATATTCTTGTTATGATAATAATCTTCATAGTAATTCACATACTCTTATCTAGAACAAAGACCGGCGATTATCTTTACGCTGTCGGTGATAACGAAGAGGCAGCTAAACTTTCGGGCGTTAATGTCGTAAAAGTGAAGTATATCGCATACATCATCTGCGGAATGTGTTCGGCGGCGGCAGGATTAATCATGCTTGCAAGCCTGGGCAGTGCAGAGTCAACAGCAGGAATAGGCTACGAGACTAATGCAATTGCGGCGGCAGCAATCGGAGGCACAAGAATGGCAGGAGGACGAGGTACAGCGTTCGGCACGTTTGTCGGAGCGTTAATGCTTGCAGTTCTCCGTGTCGGAATGGTCGTAATCAACGTTGATTCGTTCTGGCAGTATGTGGTTACAGGCATAATAATAATCGTAGCGTCATACTTCGAGTTCATTCAGCAGGATATTGCGAACTTCCTTGCCAGACGCAGAGCAGCTAAATAATCAGGAGAATAAAATTTTTGCGCACTGGCTTTTATTCAGGCTGGTGCGTTTTTTTACAGAAAAGGAGAAGAATTAATATGATACTCATAGTCGGCAGTATGAATTATGATGTAATCTTGAAGGTTAAGAGAATGCCTCACGAGGGCGAAACGATGACGTGTGAAAGTGCTTCTTCTGCGGCAGGCGGCAAAGGAGCGAATCAGGCAGTACAGGCGGCAAAATTGGGTGTGAAAACTTACATGATTGGTGCTGTAGGAAATGACAACATGGGCAGCTTCCTTCTTGATGAGGCTGTGAAATACGGTCTTGATGTCTCACGCGTTAAGAGGTCTGCGATTTCTACAGGTATGGGATGCATTCATGCTCTTGAAGACGGAAGAGTTTTTGCCACAATAAACAGAGGGGCGAACTATGATATTACGATACAGGATATTGATGCATCAGAAGATTTATTCTCTCAGGCAAAAATTTTAGTCCTCCAGAACGAAATTCCTTATGAAGTGAATATATATGCCGCTGACATGGCTGTAAAATACGGCTTAAAGGTACTCTATAATGCCGCGCCTGCATTCCCTGAAAAGAAAGATGTTCTCGCCAAAGCAGACATCGTGATAGTAAATGAGGGTGAAGCTTCTGATTATCTGGGTGTTAAAGTCTCCAGCCTTGAAGATGCTGAACGTGAAGGTTTGAAGGTATCTGCTGATATGCGCAATACATGGGTTGTCACTATGGGGTCTCACGGCTCAGTTATATGTTCAGAAGGCAGAAGCGAGATCGTGAGACCGTATAAGGTTGATGCAGTAGAGACTACAGGTGCAGGAGATTCTTACATCGGCGGCTTGGGCTATGCTCTGATTAACGGAATGGATATATTCTCAGCAGCAAAGTTTGCGACAAAGTGCAGTGCTGTTACTGTCTGCGGAATAGGCGCACAGAACTCAATGCCAACTCTTGCACAGATACATGAAAGGTTCGGTGATTAGTTTGCTGATAGTTGCTTATGTGGGTTTCGGTGTCAGTGTCAGGGAGTATCATATTCCATACGTTGAGAACAGAAAGGATATTCGCATAAAATATGTGTTCAGGCGCGAAGAAGATATTGCACAATTCGCGGAGTATGAACCTTTCTATCCTGAGATAATATTCACAACCGACTTCAAAACTGTACTCGATGACCCCGAAATTAATCTTGTTGTTGTGAGTGCACCTGATAAATTCCATGTGCCTTATGCGAAACAGATACTCAATGCCGGTAAACATGCACTCATTGAGAAACCGTTTGCCCCCACAGCAAAAGAAGCCCGTGAAGTATTTGATCTCGCAAAAACTAAAGGTCTCGTGTGTATGCCAAATCAGAACAGAAGGTTTGACGCAGATTTTCTTGCGGTTAAAGAAGTCGTTGATTCCGGGAAACTGGGAAAACTGGTTAGACTTGAGAGCCACTATGATTATTTCAAGACCAACGGCTGGTATGATCATTTAGGGACGCTCTACAATCTCGGAGTTCACACTACAGACCAGATAATCAGCCTTCTCGGAATGCCGAATAAAGTCCGTTATGATGTCAGAAGCATTCATCACCCAGGCGTAGGAGATGACTATTACGACATTGAATTATTCTACGGAAATTCTAAAGCCTCAGTGAACACGAGCATGTGCGTATTAATCGACTACCCAAGATTCACGCTTCACGGTACAAATGGCAGCTTCACACTTCCTCCCGTCATCCATAACTCAGGAAAGAAAAAAGTCGTAGGCCGTCATGTCATCAGCGTATCACCTGCTCCCGAAGACCGATGGGGAACTCTCGTGTATATGAACGGGAGCGAAAAGGTAATGGAGAAAGTTTCTGTAGGCTGTGCACATTATGAACGTGTGTACGATAGCCTTATTGACGCTATTGATAATGGCGGGGAAAAATGCGTCAGAGATGAAGAAGTCATGAGGGTGCTTGAAATTCTTAAAGAAGCTACGGAGGCGGCTAAGTCATGGAAAAAGTAAGGTTAGGCACTATAGGTTCAGGCGTAATAGTTCATTCTGTTCTGAACAACATAAAGAGTACTGACGCTATCGCATTGGAAGCTGTATATTCACGCACTAAAGATAAGGCAGAAAGTCTCGCTGAAACTTATAAAGCAGAGAGGATTTACACGGATATCAACGCTTTGATGAGTGATGAGCGTGTGAACACAGTATATATCGCTACACCAAATCTGCTTCATTATGAACAGGCGAAACTTGCATTAGAGGCAGGAAAGAACGTAATCTGTGAGAAGCCTTTTGTTACGAGGCTTGCTCACGCTCAGGAACTGAGGAACATTGCGAGGAATAAGGGGCTGTTTCTCTTTGAGGCTGCTCCTACAATGTACCTGCCAAACTTCAGGCTACTCAAGGAAAAACTTGAAAGCATAGGACGTATTAAGCTGGTTATGTCAAACTACAGCCAGTATTCAAGTCGTTATGATGCCGTTCTAAGGGGTGAGAAGCCTAATATATTCAATCCTGAGTTTGCCGGTGGCTGTCTCATGGATATTAACTTCTACAACGTCCTTCTGAATACCGCACTTTTTGGTCAGCCTCAGCGCGCAGTATATTACCCAAATATTTATCCAGGACTTGCTGATACGTCAGGGGTATTCGTGATGAGCTATGAGGGCTTCACTTCAACGAACTCAGGTGCAAAAGATACATGGGGCATAAATTACTTCACGATTGAAGGTGAAAAGGGGTATATCTATATTGATGAGCCTAACGGATTAAAGAGCGTCAGAGTTGTAACTAAATCATCAGATGAGACGTTCAACTTGCAGCCTAACACGGACAGATGGCATTATGAGATTCATGAACTTACCCGGTTAATGCTAAGAGATGATTATGAAACTGTAAATTCAAATCTTGATATTACCGTTGAGAATGTAGGAATAATCGAGAGTGCTAGAAAGAACGCTGGAATATTATTTCCGGGAGATTAAGGCATCATGAACATAATCGGAATTGATATCGGAGGAACTCATTTCAGAATTGGTGTAACTGATGAAAAAAGGAATGTGTCAAAATTTCAGAAGCTCCTCACAAAACAGATACTGCATTCGGATGACGTACTGATTGACATTGCTGATTTTATCATCAGCTACAGCGAAGGAACAAGATATGATGCTGTTTCAATTGGTTTCCCTGCAACACTGAACAGAGAACGTACGAAAGTTTTGCAGGCTCCGAATCTCAGATTTATGGAAAACCTACCTGTTGTTGCTTACTTACAGGAGAGGCTGAATGTACCTGTGTACGCTGAACGTGATGTTACAATGGCATTATGTTATGACATGAAGAAATATAACATTCCTCATGAGGGAATAATCTGCGGAATATATTTCGGAACTGGGATCGGAAACGCCATTATGATTGACGGTAAATTTCTAACAGGCAAAAATGGGACTGCCGGTGAACTCGGCCATATTCCGGCTGATGGATGCGATATTCCGTGTGGCTGCGGTAATGTCGGTTGTATCGAGAGTTTAGCCGGAGGAAAGTATTTAGCCTGCCTTCAGAAAAATCATTATCCCGATACAGATATATCTGAACTGTTCATAAAACATCGGGATGATGAATCTCTTCGCAGATTCGTTGACCGTATGTCGGAAAGTGTTGCTTCGGAGGTGAATATGCTTGATCCTGACAGCGTAATTGTCGGAGGAGGAGTGTCGAAT
>CALGGR010000139.1 GCA_937915755.1 uncultured Fretibacterium sp.
CACTTCTCGATTTACTTCGCCAAACACGGCAAGGATTACGATATTGATGTTGCTTTCGGTTCGTTCGGAGAAAATCCCATCGGTATGCAGGACAAGATGACTTCTACGGACATTCTGAGGATGGCGGAAAATCTCAGGTGCAAAGTTGTAGTGCCCATTCACTGGGATGTGTGGACGAATTTCCAGGCTGACTGCGAGGAAATCAAGGTTGTTTACGACTTCAAGAAAGACAGGAATGAATACAAGTTCCACCCGTTCTTCTGGCAGGTCGGAGGCAAATACACATACCCGCAGGATAAGGACAAGATATATTACCATCATCGCCGCGGCTTTGAGGACTGCTTTGAGGCACCGCAGAATATTCCTTACCGTTCATGCCTGTAGGGAGGTAAAACTTCATGTCTACAGTACTGCAGGATATAGTAGAGAAGAAGCATTATTTATTCATCAGCGGAGCAGGCTTGACGTGGCAGCAGGCAGTTAAAGTCAGTACGGCAAGTCTTGTTGCTGACGGGAGCGTCTCCAAAGATTTCTACAAGCAGATAATCGCTTGCATCGAGAAATACGGGCCTTACATGGTGTTTGAGCATAATATCGCCATGCCCCACACAACAGAGAATGCTGAAGGCGTGTACAAGACCGGGATCGGCTTCATGGTTACTGATGAGATGATTGATTTCGGTGTTGACGAGGACGGAGAGAAGAAAGAGGCAAATATATTCTTCACACTCTGTGCGGCAAACTCAGCGGAACATATGAACAACATTCAGCAGCTTGCTTCAATCTTCATGAATGAGCCGCTGATTGATGCTCTTGTTGCAGCCCGTACACCTGAAGAGATACTTGCAGCGGAAGCCAAATATCCCTGCGAGGAAGAAGAATAACTAACAGAAAGAGAGGATAATCACATGGGAGTACTTAGTGCAATCTGGACATTCTTTGCGACATACATACTACAGAAAGCCCCCTATATGGTCGGATTCCTGACACTATTGGGCTATTGCTTGATGGGTAAAAAGTGGTATGACACATTAGCCGGAACACTCAAGGCAATAATCGGAATGCTGATACTGAATGCAGGTTCAGGCGGACTGACAGCGAACTTCCGCCCGATACTTGCAGGACTGAAGGACAGATTCAATCTTACGGCCTGCGTTATTGACCCCTATTACGGACAGAATGCCGTTACTGCTGGTGTTGAGGAAGTATTCGGTAAAGGCTTCTCACAGGTCATGACGTTACTGCTGATTGCGTTCATCGTGAATATTCTGCTTGTCCGCTTCAACAAGATCACGAAATGCCGTACGCTCTTCACAACCGGACACGTTCAGGTTCAGCAGGCAGCCACAGCTTACTGGCTGATCATGTTTGCTCTTCCGGGACTTCTTCAGAATGACGTTTATTTGATGGTCGTTATGGCGGTAATTCTCGGAGCATATTGGGCAGTAGGATCAAACCTTACAGTCAAGCCCATGCAGGAACTCAGCGAGGGAGCAGGATTTGCCATTGCACACCAGCAGATGTTTGGTATAAGGCTCGGTTACTGGCTGGCTGATGTATTCTTCGGAGACAGAGGAGGCAAGCGCAAGGTTAAGAAAGTCGGAGAAATGGAAATGCCCGGCTTCTTCTCTATCTTCAATGAAAATATGGTTTGTACGGCAATATTGATGACTGTATTTTTCGGTATCATCATGGGAATTATCGGCAAACCGTTCTTTGTCCAGACCGGAGCAACGAAGGAAAGCGAGAATTTCATATTCTTCTGCTTCAACACATCATTGCAGTTTGCGGTGTATCTGGCAATATTACAGCTCGGCGTTCGTACATTCGTTACGGAATTAACGGCATCATTCCAGGGCATTGCGGATAAACTTCTGCCGTCATCAATACCCGGCGTTGACTGTGCTGTATGCTTCGGTTTCGGAGACTCAAACGCTGTAACGTTCGGATTCCTTGCGGGACTTCTCGGACAGATAGTCGCGATAATCGGCCTTATAGTTGCAGGATCACCGACAATCATAATCTGCGGATTTGTTCCGGTATTCTTCGACAATGCCACTATAGGACTTGTTGCGAATGAGAAGGGCGGCATTAAGGCTTGCTTGGTTATCCCGTTCTTTGCCGGAATAATTCAGGTTCTCGGCGCAGCTTTTATTGCGGGCTGGGTAGGTCTTGCGAATTACGGCGGTTATCTCGGTATGTTCGACTGGGATACAGTATGGCCGGCATTCACTGCAACAATGTATTACATGGGTTATGTAGGTGTTGCTATCGTTGTTCTTGTGCTCCTTGCTATCCCTCAGATTGAATACTTGATGGATCCTAAGGGGTATTTCCTGATCACTGAGGATTACGACGCATACGTGAAGCACATCGAGGAAAAGAAGAAAGCAAAGGCAAAATTAGCCTAGAAAGGACTAAATAAATATCATGGCAAAACTAGACGGAAAGAAATTACTGGCCTGCTGTGCCAATGGAGCTGGTTCTTCACTTATGATGGAGAACGCAATCAAGAAGGTTATGACCCGCAACAACATTAAGCCCGCATCACTCACACACTGCGCAGTGTCAGAGGGCAAATCAGCGGCAAATAGTCATGATGTAGTGTTCTGTGCGAGGACATTCGCGAAGACGTTTGAAGGAATTGACCCGGCAAAAACTACGCTTATTCTGCTGAAAAATGTAATGTCGGATAAAGAAATTGAAGCAGCCCTCAAGGACGCAGGTTTACTCGACTAATACGGCTGATGCTGTAGAGCAATGAACATTAAACCAGATTCGGGATTTTTCCGGGTCTGGTTTTTTTGACAGGTAATTTTTTATGACTGAAGCAATAAAGACAGTAATATTTGACATAGATAACACGCTATACGATTTCACATACTCAAATAATATTGCATTGAATAAACTGCGCGAATACACGAAAGAAAATTTTTCATGGACGTATGAAGAATTTGACGCAAAGCACGTTAAAGTTCAGGAAGATATTTATTCACTCATGGGACATAACGGGATATGCAGGGACAGGATACTGCGCTACAAATGGATGCTTGAGGAGTCATCACTGCCTCTTCACCATGCCGCAAGAATGTACGAGCTTTACTGGAATACTATGCTTGACACTCTCAGGCCATATGATGGTGCGCGGGAAGTCATGAAAGCCGTAAAAGATATGGGGCTGTCTGTCGGTATAGGTACGGATATGACGGTGTATATACAGGTGCTGAAACTTGAACGCATGAATATGATGCAGTATGTTGACTTCATGATAACGAGCGAGGAAGCAGGAGAGGAGAAACCATCACCGGCATTTTTCGATATGTGTATCAAGAAGGCTAAATGCAGTCCCGGTGAATGTCTTTTTGTCGGCGATAATTTCAGCAAGGATTATGTCGGTGCTGTGTCGGCAGGTATGAGAGCATTGCTATTTATTCCTAACGGCCATGATGACTTGACACCTGAAAGCGTGAGGGAAATTCAATCGCTGAAACAGATTCTTGAATACGTATAACGGGAGGGGAAATACAATCATGGAAGACTACATATCGACATATCTGCCCTACATTCCCGGCATAATAATATTTCTGGTGGGATCCGGCCAAGTCAAGAGCTGGTTACGCCGCAGAAACCCGGAAGCCAGCACTGCAGCAGACGTGATTGAATGCGAACACATCATCAAGCACGACAACAAGGGACGCGAGACGATGAACTATTACGACATTACAGCTGAATATTTCCAGCCCGGGACAATGCGCAGAGTTCAGCGTGTGGTGAAATCCCCGACGGAATATTCACGGGGTCAGCAGGTCAGAATATACTGGGGAAGAGGCGGAGAACCTGACAGGCTTTCAGTGAAAGAAGATGAGGCAGTGTTTCACCCGCTGGCTATGATGATCGGCGGGGCATTGTTGATACTGCTTGCACTGTTCGAGAACCAGAAGCGCGAAGTTGAGGCTATGATATGTCTTACACTCATACTTGTGGGAGCAGGTGCCGGGCTGTTATGGCGTTATTTCTCACTGAAACGGCGTAATCTCCAGAGGATAGACGCGGAAATAATAGACATATTTACCCGTCAGTTATCGCAGGGAACAAAGATACTCAAGAGCGACAAATTCACATATTATCCTGTCGTGAAGTATGAGGCAGGAGGACGAGAGAATATCAGGCGGTGCAACATAAATTCCAGCAGTGAAAAGACATTCAGGATAGGGGACAAGATGAATTTATACTATGAGCCTTCAACCGGTGCAGTTCTGGAAAAACACGCACATATAGGCCTGCTTGCTTCCGGTTCTGTTATTTTTCTGTTGGGAGTTTTGGCGGGTTTGAGTATACTGTCAGTTATCATGTAAAAATTTTAGAGGGGAGATATTTTTATGCTTGAGGAACTTAAACGCAAAGTATATGAAGCTAATATGATGCTTCCTGAATACGGCCTCGTAACGTTCACATGGGGCAACGTCAGCGCAGTAGACCGCGAATCAAAATTATTCGTGATCAAACCGAGCGGAGTACCGTATGAGGACTTGAAGCCGGAAGATATGGTTGTAGTTGATTTTGACTGCAACAGGATAGA
>CALGGR010000140.1 GCA_937915755.1 uncultured Fretibacterium sp.
AAAGTCTCAAGGACATTTAACACCTGACGACGTTAAAGCTCTTAAGCTCATTCATCACGGACTGGCTGAGTGCTACAAAGCCGCTAACGATAGGTTGATACTCCATAAGGAAAATCTTTATTCGCTCAGAAAGGGGGGATAACTTTTGCGCGCTAATGATAAATATATTTTCGTCGATGAGGATACTTTAAAGCTCCTGAAATCCATTAAGCCGGAACGTAAGAAAAGAGGTTTATCACTGCGTCAACTTGCTGATTTAACGGGAATTACTCCTCAATCTCTTTCTCGATACGAAAATCTTATTCACTCGCCTGTCCTCGAGAATTTCTTGATACTTGCAACGTTCTTTAATTGGGATATTTCTAACAACATTAACTTCTTATTCACCAATTATGAAAAGAATTTACGCTATTTTAGGCGGTTTCGGCATTCTCACGGCTTTTCTCGTAAAGAAATTCAGGAGCTTACTGCTTTAACTCATACTCCGGTTTGGATGTTCTTTTCGGGTAAGGGTAGTATTCTCGCTTTTGCTCTCATTTCTAGCATCTTTGACGAAGAACATCGACTGACCACTTTTAGGCAATATTTACTCAGAAAGAAGGACTAACTTTTGAACGTTACTTTACTCACTAAGCAAGAACATTTTGCGGATATGGAACACTTTGCGGCTCTGGCGGCTCTCACTTGCCATGCTAACACGGAGAAAGACTTTGTTCCGGCGGAAGTCTTACGGCGCATCATTAAACTAGGGCATGAAAGTATTCTCGAACATATCAACCTCACTTACTCCGTTAAGGGATTGAGCAGGGCTTGTTTACATGAATTAGAGCGACATCGGCATATTAGCTTGAGCGTTGAAAGCACTAGACATACTCTGAGAAAACAGCTCAACGATAAAGTTGCGTTAAGCAGAATTAGCAAAGGTGCAAGCGGAGAATGGCTCAAAGCAATAGAAAACGTAAAGCGCATAGCTGATACCTTCACTGACACACCAAATGACGAGCTTAAATATTTTCTGCCGGAATTCTGGCCTACTAACCTTATTCTTACCTCCAATGTTAGAGAGTTACGGCATATCCTCAACCTTCGTACGGCTCCGCAGGCTCTAAAGGAATTTCGCAACTTGGCTCATGAACTCTTTAACGTCGTACCGGAACAGTTCAAGTATCTCTTGCAAGATTGCGTTCACAAGGAGGTAAACAATGGCTGAGTTCTATCCGGGTAAATGGGAAATTGATACGTCTCGAGATAGTTTGCTCATCTGCGCTCCAACTCCTGATGGGTACAAAACTCTCGTCGCTTACGCTTACACTTGGGAGAATGCTCGACTTATTGCCGCCGCTCCGGAGATGTATGAGTTCATAAAAATTATTGCAGAAGATATTGATGATAGCAAAGTTGACATAGTAAAAAGTATGAGATGTGCTGTCGCTGAACAACTTATAGCTCGTATCGACGGCAAGGAGGGAAATTATGAATAAGTTTACACCAGGCAAATGGAAATATTTCGATTTATACGGCATCATCGGCACTGATACAGACGGAATTGCGAGAGTATATCATGCAGGAAAAGAAACTCTAACCGCTGAAGGTCAGGCCAATGCAAGACTAATTGCTGAAGCTCCGGCGATGTACGAACTCTTGAAAGAATGTGCAGATGAACTTGCAGGGGATTTATCGCAAGAATGCTTTGATTTGATTGCTCGTGTTGATGGCCATGACTGAAAAACTTAAACCGTGCCCGTTTTGCGGCGGAAATGATTTAGAGCTCAAATTTTTTGCTAAAAGTAATTCCGGAGGCTTTCTCTGTAAAACTTGCAAAGCATATATATGCTGGAACTTTATAAACAAAAACACAGAAGAAGCAGTAAAAGCGGCATGTCATATACTCTGGAATAATCAGAGACAAGGCACGTGGCAAAAACTTAATGACTTTGACGATTGGGTATGCTCAAACTGCGGGCATGTGTATCAAGTTATAGGGAATACACCAAAAACTAATCACATGAATTACTGCATGTATTGCGGCTCAAAGATGGCTGATAACAATGACTGAAAAACTTATCATGAAGAAACAGAGTAACGAAGAATGGGAAAAAATGAAAGCTGCTGAGAAGCGCATGAAGGAAGAAGACCGACTTTACAGACAAGCTAAAAAGCTGAAGCTGAAACCCTGCCCATTTTGCGGGAAGAAGGCTCAAATAATATTAAATGGGTATGTTGCAGGTCGTTACTTCGTTGGATGCGTTAATGCTGGTTGTGTAGTTAAACCACAAGCAGGGTATGGAAATGGAGGCTTTGTAGAAGAAATTCCGGAGCTAGTAGACGCTTGGAACAGGAGACCTGAAACATGATAACAGAATTAACCGCCTCAATGATAAGCTCCTTCAAGAAATGCCCGCGTCGTTACGAACTTGAATATATTCACGAACTCAAACCTGTAATATCCTCTGATGCCCTAACAATCGGCTCAAATTATCACTCTAACGTAGAAAAAATCCTGAAACGCGAAGAATATGATCATGAAGGGTTAGCCGGAAAAATGGCAGAAGCCTTCGAGAAATTTATAGATTGGCAGGATTGGAACGCCGTATCTGAAGAAGAGTTCAAAGTTCGATTATCACGCGGAGTATACCTGAAGGGACGGCTTGACGCTTTAACGTTTGACGGAATACCTGTTGAACACAAAACCACAGGCCAATACTCACTTGAAAAGTACATAGACCATCTCGCTTATGACGACCAGATAGCAATTTATATGCTTGCCACGAACTCGAAACAGGCAATCTACACAATCATTCAGAAACCGACAATCCGGCTAGGAAAATACGAAACTGAAGCTGAATATCTTTCAAGAGTTTCAAACTGGTATGCACCTGAACATGTCGTATGCGTGAATGTCTTTCGTACAGCCGGAGAGCTTGAGGCTAAACGGGAAGAAATAATTTACCTGGCTCATCAAATCAGGCATACAAAATTATTTTGGCGCAATCCTAATTGCTGTGCTTTGACTTCATGCCCTTATGCGTCGATATGCCTGAACTATGAGCCTGATATGCAGCTAGTAGGTTTCGAGAAGAAAGAAAGGAGAAATGAAGAGTTATGCAAATTCTAAAAGCGTCCGAACTCGCTGAAGAAAAACTGACGGCCTTAATCTACGGAACTCCGGGCATGGGCAAGACAACTTTACTCGGAAGATTACCGGGCCGAACTCTGATAATCGATATAGACAAAGGCACAAATGTCTTAATGGGAAATTCCAACGTTGATATTGTAAGGCTCTCAGATGATGTTACGGAGATGAACGCGATTTTGAAGGAGCTTCACGGCAAATGCGAATACGATAACGTTTGCGTCGACAGCTTATCAGAACTTGAACGACGAATGCTTTCGTATTACGGACGAATAGGGAAGTTAGACGGAGTGCCAGACTTGCAGGCGTATAACCGTACAGATTTCAAGATAATTGATTGGTGCAGACAGTTTCGAGCGTTACCATGCAATATTTTCTTTACGGCGTGGGAAGTGCAGAAAGAAATCACGGCTGTAACAGGTGAGAAATATTCGCAAGCTCGGCCAATGCTTAGAGAGAAGAACACGGATAACGTCTGCGGACTTTGTGATTTAGTCGGGCAAATAACAATCAGTGCGAAAAACGGTGAACGTTATATTCTGCTAGAAAACACAATGAATGCGATTGCAAAAGACCGTTTGCAGAAGCGGAAATATTGCGGGTTCGATGAAGTCTTAATGAAAGCATGAATGATTAAGAAAGGTTGTGTTGATTTTGCTCCGTCTATTTCTTAGACATTCTTACAAAAATTCCGCTCAACGAAGAAAGTTATATTACCGAACACGAAAGGTTCTTGCTCTGGACGCTCTCGAAAGTTCCTTCAAGTTTACTCGCAAATTCTTACAGGAGGCACAATATGCTGCTAGATGATTGCTATGATGATATTCCTACCGATCCAGCTTATGAACTCGGATATTTCTTGCAGAAAAGAGAGTTCGAGGAAAATATTTCGGCTCGGCTCGTTCCTTTCAGGAAAAGAAATCACGTAAAACGCGAAAGAGATTACTTCATGTATTTATACCGCACATTCCATCGCGCTATGATGGCTTGCGCTGAGAAAAAAGGAGCTACTCCAGAAGAAAACGAGTTCTTGAACCGCCAATTCTGGAAGTTAAGCGAACGTGTCGATTTTTACAAAAAGAAGGCTATATCATGAAAGCTCATAATTCATCCGTTCAGGAACGCGCTTATTGGGATACTATTCTCGGCACTAAGGACTTCGACAAGCTCATTAGTCATCACAGGCTTTCTCTTGGAGATGTACCCAGAACATGGAAAAACTCGTCGAAGCTCTTGAAACTTACGGCGCTTTGAATAATATCGAGAAGCCTTTACTTGTTTCGGCCTTGCTCTTGCAGTTGAAGGGTAAAGGCTCCTCGCTTTCTAACGCTCAACAAAATATCCTAACACGCAGCAATCTTAACATAATTGTTCCGGCTTTGGGGAAATCTCCAATTGAATATTTCTCGGAGCTTTTATCGAAGGTTACGTGTGATGATGTTATCAGTGAACTTTACGGAGGCGATTATTCTTTCACAGGTTCGGACGGTCATAATCTCGGTATCGTCTTAACTCCGGAGCATATTTGTGAACTATGTTGTGAACTTCTCGGCTTGAAGAACGGCGATTTTGTCTTTGAGCCGTGTTGCGGTACTGGCAGATTTCTCGTTAAAGCTATGAATTTCGTCGGTGATTGTGTCTGCGGCGTGGAACTCCAGGAAGATTTGTTCACTCTTTCTCGCTCAAATATCCTCATTCATGGAGGCTCCAAAAGTAAAATTTTTCATGGCGATTTCTTCAGCAAAAATCTTTATGAACAAGAATTTTACGCAGGCTTCATTAATCCGCCGTATTCTCAAAAAGTTACGGAGCTTGAATTTATTGCTCGCTTGCTTGACATCCTTAAGGTCGGAGGAAGAGCGGCTGTCGTTGTTCCTGTGTCAACTATGATAGGGAAGACCAAAAAGGATAAAAATATTAAGGCTGAAATCCTGAAACGTCATACTCTTGAAGGCGTTATCACTCTCAACAAAAATACTTTTTACGGCGTCGGGACTGTTCCGTGTATCGCAATGTTTACCGCCGGAGTCCCTCATCAGCCGGAGCATGAAGCTAAATTCATTAACTTTGAAGATGACGGCTATGAAGTCAAAAAGCATGTCGGACTTGTCCCTAATGATACAGCATCGGAGAAAAGAAAATTTTTGCTGGAGTGCTGGCGATGTGAACGCTCAGATTTCCGCTCTAAGTTCATGGTGAAATCAACTGTTGAGCCGGAGGATGAATGGTTGCATTCGTTTTATTACTACAATGATGAAATTCCAAAAGAAGAAAATTTTATGAAATCCCTTGAAGATTATTTGACGTTCGAGGCGAATATGATTTTTCACGGCAGAGGATATTTATTTGATAGGAAGGAATTAAAACCGTGCCCGTTCTGCGGAAGTCAAAACGTGGAATATCAATTTAAGCGTGGACGGAATTTTTGCGCTCTGGCTGTCTGTCATGATTGCTTGATGCAGTCGGGAATTACTTTAGACGGCATCGAGAATTGGACAGAAAAATCGGCTTATGATGTTTTGCTTGAACATTGGAATAGGAGGTCACTATATGGAGGATTTCAATTGGAAAAACGTTAACTTGCGACAACTCAGAAAAAATGCCGCCATTATGTATAACATGCTCGCTAAAATCGCGTCTAATCAGCAAGTTTGGTGCTTGAAAGAAGTTAAGGACATTCTCGAAAATATTAAGAAAGAAGGTTCGATATGATTTTTTTCTCCAATGGTATTTGGCAACTCAACGATGATAACGGCTTTATTATGGCCGGTAATGAACGTATTGCTCAGGTTTTCGGTGCTACGGTTCATAACCATGAGGATAACAGAGAGAAATGCTTCGCTTATGCTAGGCTTATCGCTCATGCTCCGGAAATGCTCAGCCTCTTGCAAAATGTTCTTGAGTATATCGACTTTTATGAAAATAGCTTGCAGAACTTAGAAGGCGATATCTTAATGCTCATGAAAGACATTCGTGGTAGGGAGATTTAACCATGAACGATAAATTAAAACCGTGCCCGTTTTGCAAAAGCGGTGCAGTAATCGTGAAATCTCCGAATGAAAACGAACGATATATTGTGAGATGTTCGCAATGTCCCTGCGCTTTAGTCATCGACTTTGATGATATTGCTCTTGCAAAAGCTGTTTGGAATAATCGGAGAAGGAGGAAAAATCATGATTGATGAACTTAAACCTTGCCCATTCTGTAGTAACTCTCCTGAGTTTGATACCACTCCGATTAATGAGTTTTTCATACACTGTCCGGGTTGCAACGCTGAGGGCTTCCCGTCTGATGATTGGCAAGGTGCTGTTTATTTCTGGAATTCCAGTGCTCGAAAACTCGATGAAATTACTAATCGCTGTCCTGTTTGTGGGGCTGTCGCTCTTGATACTTGGACTAAGTGGGGCTGGGCCGTTGAATGCTCTAAATGCTTCAATGCTACAGGGGGATATCTCTCTTTACCTGAGGCTAGAAAAGAATGGAATAGGAGAGTTACATCATGATACTCTTACGTTCATTGTTCAGGCTCTTTCGACGAAAAAAAAGAGTTTACCGCATTCAAATCCCCATCGGTTGGGAGAAAGGGAAATCATGTCGAAAAGTGCTAGACAAATACGCGAATTAAAAAAATGGCTGGGAGTACCTCAAACTCCAGAAGTCAAACCTAACTCACGCATTCAAGAGTTCTTTGAACGTTCACAAACAATCCGCCAACAAGAACAAGAAAGAAGAAAAGCTGCCCTAATACATCAATTCGAGATAGGGCGGCTTTATTTGATTGATAAGTGCACTTTTCGTTACGTCGGCAAGCAAGGCAAGCATCATTGCTTCGTATCAAGTTTAAGCGGATGGTCAAGAACTTACACAGACGCTCAGCTAATCGGCAAATCTTATCAGGAGGTAACAGATTGAATGTTCTAGATTTCTTCAATCAGGCAAGTAATTATAACAATATAGCTAACGCAATCGCAAAAACGCATAATATCCTCTGCAAATTCAATTCCCCTTCTTGTTCAATTTCCGGTGGAGCTGACAGCGATATTATGCTTGATATGGTTCACAAACTCGACGAAAGCAAGAAAGTTCGTTATGTCTGGTTCAATACAGGCCTCGAATATCAGGCAACGAAACAACATCTTGATGAGCTTGAAGAAAAGTATGAAATTACGATTGAGCGTTTCCCAGCTGTTAAACCTATTCCGCAGGTTGTAAAGGAGTTCGGACAGCCTTTTTTGAGTAAATATGTCTCAGATAGAATTTCTCGGTTGCAGAACGTTCACTTTGACTTCTCCGATATGGGCTTTGACGAAATGCTGGAAAGTTTTCCGAGTGCTAAAGCCGCCGTTTATTGGTGGCATAACTGGTTCCAATGCAACAGCTTCAATATCAATCAACACAGATACTTGAAAGAGTTCTTAATACAATATCCGCCAACTTTCAAGATTTCTGATAAATGCTGTGACTTTGCAAAGAAAAGGCCAATAAAACATTTCATGAGCAAGAATTATATTGACGTTCAATTTGTAGGAGTTCGGAAGGCAGAAGGCGGAATAAGGAGCATGCTTAAATCTTGCTTTACTGGTAATGCTAAGCATGGAATTTTCCGGCCGCTTCTATGGTTCACTAATCAGGACAAAGAAATTTACTGCAAACTATTCGGCGTTCAATATTCAGATTGCTACACAAGATACGGCTTAAAGAGGACAGGATGCGCGGGTTGTCCGTTTAATCCTAATGTGTTTAGCGAGATTGAACAGGTCAAGGATTTTGAAGGGGGACTTATTACTGCGGCGGCTCATGTTTTTCGTGAAAGTTACGAATACACAAGGCTTTATAAAGAATTTTGCTCTGCTCAG
>CALGGR010000141.1 GCA_937915755.1 uncultured Fretibacterium sp.
GCTGCGGAAGCTCCAGATAATCGCCGTACTGCATGGTCAGAAACTTGTCCATATCCTTCAGGGCCATGACCCGCACTCCTTCAAACATCACATCCTGATAGGGGATCATATCTTCCACGCAGGCATAGGTATAAGTCGGGACAAAGCTGGCAACCGTAGTCAGGCCCCGTTCCTTCGCTGTGGCATTGTACCGCGTCGCAGTCCGAATATAGAGTTTCTGGGTCAGTTCAAGTGGGATCAGGTGGGTGATCTTCCGCCGGAGTTCATTCACGAAACGTGCCCTTCGTTCCGCGAAACCCCTGGCAGGTTTGTCAAAGACAGGCTTCTCTTTCTGCTTGTTCACGGGCCGCCTGTTCTTCCGCTTCACGTTTCTTGCGGGCCTCTTCTTCACGCTGGCGCTGAGCCGCAGCTTCCTGTTGCTGCCGTCTCTTCTTCGCTGCAGCCTCACGTTCCTGCCGTGCCTTGCGCTCGGCAGGCGTCTCAATATGTCCCTGCGCACAAACGTAAGTCGAAGGAGTCAGCGATATTACAAATATAGCCAACAGGATTTTCAGAATTGTTTTCATACAAGTTCTTTACATGTTATTTTATAACCTTACCAGTCTTGGCAATGTAACAACTGTCATCGCCGTTGAAAACTTCAGCCTTTCCATCTTTGAAATCGTCAGCAAAATCCGATAAGCAGACTTCAGAGCCTACGACAGAGAAGCCCAAGCCGGTCAGCTCTCAGACTGTTAGACAGCCCAGCGATGAAGAGCAGACACTAAGCACGTTTGAGGATTATGAAGACTCTAATAAGACATGGTTCTACGTTTTTAACGCAACGACAAATAACAGTGAATGGGTTGCGAGGTCTGACCTCATGAGCTATCTGAATGAGCAGGATAAAACTCAGAGGTTGAAATGCTCGGTCGTTGAATATACACCAGATAAGAAGCGCTAAGACCGCCCGAAATTTATTGAAAATATTTTCTTCAGCCATGTTGTATTGAGTAAACGTCCTGACGTAAATATCGAAGCTCAAATTATGGAAATCAGGGAGCATTGCCGTCAATATCGAGGAGTAGGCATCCCTGAACCTAATAGAATTCTTGAGGACGGAAATAAATTAATAGTTATCTGGCGTTACTCGAAAGAGTCCAGCGGTCAGGAATTACCTGGCAGGGCGTTATCGAGGTGGAAGGCGACTCAGGAATGCCTGAATCATTATTTTGATGCGATTGACGTTTCATTAGCGCAGAAATCGACTATGTTGTTACCGTTATCAGGATTTTCATCGGTTAATGTAGTCTACGAGAAGCCAGAGCTGAAATATTTATTTGATACTGTGGCTAGGGCGGTTCTTCCGTTCAGTCAGAAAGAAGTTGCTGAAAACAAGGCTGAGAAGCAGAGCAGACCGAGCAGATCAATAGCACTGGAGGATTTGACGGCAGAATATGTAGCACGTAGGGATTCAGAGGGCCGGAAGTCGAGATTTAACCCTGCGTTAAAGATATTCAATGACATAGTAAGGCTGTTAAAGATTAGGGCGTTGAACGGCGTAGATGATGAAGTCCCAGAAGGCCGCCGGGAACTCTGCGTATTTTATGCGCTTAATTTTGCTGTTCAGGCTGGACTTGTTAAGGGTGAGGGAACGGAAGATTTTAACGAGTTAGCACAGAAGTTAATAAATTTCTGCGGGAAGTCGTTTACGTTTGACTGTACCCCTAATGTTATGACGACTTTACGTAATAAATTTGCTGAAGGTAAGGAAGTCTACAGACCTAAGAAAAAGACTCTGATTTCCAGATTGAGTATTACGTCAGAGGAACAGGCTGAACTTGATATTTTGAAGGAAGACGTACCGAAATCGGAGAAGCATAAAAAGATTCCTGTATGGGAAATTTTAGGCATTTCCAAAGCGACCTACTACCGCCGTGAGAAAAAGGCTAAGGAAGTCGCAGAGAAGTTGCGGGAGATTTATGCTCAGTATCAGATCGGAAGAGCGTCGTGTAGGGAAAGAG
>CALGGR010000142.1 GCA_937915755.1 uncultured Fretibacterium sp.
ACTCTTCAGCTATTTTATATACCCAATCCACCAAATAAGACGCAGGATATTCACTGAAAAACTCAGGGCACCAATCGTCTGCGCTATCAATGTATCTTCTCAGCGTGTGTCTTGTACTTTCCACACTCAGGGAGATATGCCTGTGCCGTGCAAGTTCCTGAAGACACGCACGGGATAACCCCTTGACACTGTAGGTCAGGTTGATGTGTTCCAGTATGCTCTCGTGTCCAAGCTCGATGATATGTCCGAGTACTTCAGATGGAACGTACTCTTTGCCGGTATTAGCCCGACAGGTGAGAGCGGCAAGAGCAGCAAAATTCTCCATGTCCTTAATGGCGGCATGGGGTGTGAGTAGTGTTACGTTCATGAATTGTTCTCCTTTCTGGATTTTTGGAACTAGAAGGGAGGTTCTGTCTCCTCCATAGTTTTCTGAATTTCGCGGTTGAGAAACCGTTCAGCGTTTTGCAATGCTGTTAAGGTTTCTTTCCCGTCCTTACGCCCAGCACGGGTTACATACTTGATGACGTTGGCGAGATTGAAATTGAGGCCGTATGCTTCAATGATGTCGATAGCCTCAATTCCTCCTCTGGAGTAGTAATTAGGGTGATTAGTTGTTGTCATGTGATAACTCCTCCTCTAAAAGCGCAGAATGTTCTTCAGCAAAAACCTTCATGCCATCAATTTTGCCGTCCGTGTATCCTTTGCTGTAACCTGCGTTATATGCCTCCGCCCTTATCTGGCTATGCTCCTTTATTTTTTCACCCAGCCTTGTATCGCTATCTTTAGTACCCAAGAAGACCACAAAATCCAGGACAAGTTTGCACCTATCGAGGAGCCTAATCGCAAAAATGCTTGCGATAACGGAAAAGACCATAGATACGCCAAGTAATATCGTAATAATGGCATAAGCGTGGTTGAGTTCAATCGTCATATTCATATTCACCCCCTACCCGCAAGCACTCCATCCGCAAGACGGGCATTTGGCACAGCCGCTCTCGTGAAGGAGAGTTTTCTGTCCGCAGTTTGGGCAAGTATCGCCATGAATGCCAGTATCGGGGAAATCCTCGATACCGTCATAGGGAGTAACGTCCTGTACTTTGCTGAACTTCTTACGAGTAAGTTCAAGCCTGTCAATAATTGGTGCTTTAGTCATATTTTTTCTCCTTTCTTTTTTCCTTGCTGTAGGAAGAACTGAGGGAACTACTGAGATTGCGCGATGGGATATTCAGGCGAGAAGATACAGCCCTTGCTATCTGTCCCCAAGAATACCCTTTGTCCCGCACAGCCTTTATCTGCCAGAGATGTTCACGAACAAACTTGCGAATACCTAAGTTCTTTGAGCCAGCGGGCTGTTTCTCGATAATGGCGGGCTGTACCTCCATAATGGTTTTGCCGATGAGTTGAGCGTCAGTGTATGTTCTGCTCCAGCCGCCGCGAATTTCCCTAAACATGTGATGGATACCCTCTTTCTTGACGTACCTGAAAATGCAAGATTGCTCCCATGTCAAGTTGCGTTGAGGGATACTCTTTATATTGCCAGTAGTAAAAATCCTGTAACAGTGTTCTTCCGCGAAGGAGAAGGCAATGGGCAGAGGAATTTTGGGAGCGTCCGAGTAATCTATGCTGATGGCTTCGTAATTCTTTGAGACCTTGTATTTAGCGCGTTTTTTGCCAGCCTGCTTTTGCTTAGGTACTTTGCAGTCAAGAGTAGAGATGTGTCTCCAACCCAGAACATCAGCCAGAGAGTTATAACTCTTAACAGACGGCATAACCTTACCTCTACGGTAATTGTTGATAGCGTTCAAAGAAATGCCAGAACGTAAGGACAAATCTTTGAAGGATAAGCCTAAGTCGATACAGTAGCTCAACAGGTTATGAACGTTGTCCATAGCCTGTCGAGAGTATCTAACACCGTTAAGAGCATTCATAATGAACGTCCTGAATGAACAAGTCCGGCCAGCCATAAAGGTTGGCTCTGTCCCCGTCCGAGAGTTCCAAACCGATGGGAAGTTCCAAGCGATAAGCCTTCTTCTTTAGGGAGAAAGCGTCAAGGAGTTTCCGTAGAGAAATCATGATTTCACCGTCCTTCGATTGAGTGGCCTGTTGAGCCAGAAATGGGTTATGCGAGAGCCTTTTACCATGAATTGTCCTGAGCAGTTTTCGCAGTAAATGTGTCCTGTAAAGTCCTGAATGATACGCCATATAGCCTTGTCGTAGCCGCAAGTTGGGCAGGTGTAGCGGGTTATCATGTTTCGGACACCGCCCTTGTGTTCCAAGCAGCTTTGGCCTCTTTAGGTGTCCTGCAATACACAGTAGTCAGAGTACAGCCTAAACATTGTACGCAATACTTCCTATCGTAAGATTCGAAAACGCGACCTTTCTTCCCGCAGATTGGACATGGTTTTAAGTCAGTATCACGCCGTGTTCGCTTGTTCCAGAGAGTTGTAGCAGCATAGCTCCAGATGTTATTAGCCCCGCATTCAGTGCAATATACTTGGGTATGTCCACATGCCTCTCTGATGTCTGGTTTGCCGCCGCAGAAAGGGCATGGCTTCAGTTCTTCTGGCATTAAGCTTCACCCCCCTTCATATCCGCGCCCGAATTGATCCAATCGAGTAGAGTTTTCCCAGTTTCCTGCGAGAGAGTGAAGACCTGGCCATCGAATAGGCTAGTTCTGTCCTTACTGACGCAGCAAGTATGGTTATTACTGAGGTCAAAGACGATGCCGAACTCGTAATCAATCCCTTCGCGCTGAACGGGTGCTAGTCCAACCTTCTGTATCTCAGTTCTGCCCATCTCGTTCCTAGCCTGTGCGTACTCAGTTTTGCTCCGCATGGTAGCGATGATATGAGCTGGTGACGCAAGAATGGTATCAACGAAAGCGTTCTGCAACGGAGTAATATCTCTCCAAGCGGCATAGCTATTGCCTCTGTACCTGCTCTCCGATAGCTTACCTTGCAAGTCCAGTAACCCGCCCTGCCCGCTCCAAGCGTGGGATAGGCTGTCAATGATGATAACGTTGTATCCTTCCTTCTCCGCTTCATGTATCGCCTGAACGTACTTTCGCGGGTCAAAGGGAGCAGAAAGGGAGCAAACATCGTAGTCTCCTAAGCTGGAGTACAAATCGCCGCTTCCGTTCTCGGTGTCAATCATGGCGATAGGTCCACCCAGTCCCAAAGCGATGAGCAGTGCGCCGTAAGTTTTGCCCGCCCCAGCAGGGCCGGTGATGGCAAGCCTTAGCTTTGCCTTTTTTCGTTCAGCTTTCCTAAAAGCCATCTATATTGCCTCCTTAATCTCGTATATAGTGCTAAAAGAAGTTTTAGTGAACTCGCAGACAAGTTCAGGGTGAGCTTTCTTGAACGCAGTAGTATCAAACCTAGAGGACGAACGCTCTTTCATGGAAAAAACCAACCCCCCGCCACAAATGCCTGATAAGCCTTTATCCTTGACATTTTCATCAAGAGTAGCTCTTGCTAGTTGTTCAAGCTCTTTAGCCTCACTGGACATTTCTCGAGCCTGTTTGAGCATTTTCATAGCGTTAATGATGTCCTCGTCCTCAGTTACAGAGAGAGGCTCGTTATTAACAGTTACGGGAGCATTTTTGCGGTGAAGTTCACAAGTAGAGGAATATTCGCAGTAATTACAAGCCCAAGTTTCCGAAGGGCAATTAAGCTTCGGCGGTTCAGACAAGGCAAAAAGCCTTTCAGCCTTGTCAGTAATACTCTCAGCGATAAAGCCGTCAAACGGGAAGAAGTCAATAAACATCTCTGAGTTGTTCTTGTTCACACCGACAATACCGAGTTGCTCTATTTCGTTGCCCAAGAGAGTAAGACCCATAGCATAGATGTGGAGCTGAACGACATACTGAGGCTTAGAATTGAGAGTGCCCTCATGCTTCCAGAGGTTGAAAGCCCTATCATTCATGGTCTTGATGTCAACCAGAGCGTTTTGA
>CALGGR010000143.1 GCA_937915755.1 uncultured Fretibacterium sp.
GGCTAAGAAGCAAGGACTTATACAGGAGGTGAAGCCTCTGATGGAATCGGTAATAACACAAGGGCTGTATGTTAGCGAGAATATTCAAAGTCTTGTACTGAGGGAAGCTGGAGAGTAAGGAGACAGTCGGCTCTTCGGTGTGTCCCAGCAAGCCTCGGTATTTCGCCAGGAATTAAGCCGTTCAAAGTCCCATTCAAAGCCGCGTGATGTCGTTGAAGGGAAATAAGCTTGCGAACTTCCGAAGTATTCCGAAGTATCGGCCTCGATCTTAACGATGAACACAGCCATATCTATTCCAGAATCATCGTATGCCAATTTCCCATATGCCGTTTTTCGGATACCACTTTCACCCTTAAACTGTGAACTACCAAAACCATTGACACAGAAAATTCTTCACCTAAAATACTAAATAACAACTTCAACGGACGTTGGAGTGGTATTAAGGAGTATTAAAGGAGGGCAGCTTTCATGCAGCGCATCTGGGGGTACGCAAGAATCAGCACCAAGAAACAGAACATCGAGCGTCAGGTCAGAAATATCTTGGCTTACAATCCGTCAGCCGAGATAATTAAAGAAACTTACACCAGCCGCAATGCTTCAAGACCGAAGTTCGAGAAGCTGCTCAAGATGGTTCGAGCTGGCGACACCATCATTTTCGATAGCGTAAGCCGCATGAGCCGGAATGCCGTTGAAGGGTTCAAACTTTACCAGGAACTTTACGACAAAGGCATCAACCTGGTCTTCCTAAATGAACGCCATATTGACACTGAAACCTATCGAAAAGAACTGGATAAGCAGGTTGATCTGAGGGTAAACACAGGAGAGCCATTCGCTGACGTGCTGTTCCAGACAATAATTGACGCCCTTAATGCTTATGTTCTTAATCTGGCGGAGAAGCAGATAAAATTCGCGTTTGAACAGTCGCAGAAGGAAGTTGACGACCTCAGCCAAAGAACAAAAGAAGGCCTCGAGACTGCAAGACGGAATGGCAAACAGATCGGTGGGTATCGGCCTGGAATGGCTAGGAAGAAAGAAAAGCCGATAAAGGCGCTGATTCGGAAGTTCAGCCGGAGCTTCGAGGGGGTCTTGAAAGACAAGGAAGTTATCGCTGTGATTAACAGCGGAGAACTCCATGTGAGCCATAACACGTATTATAAGTACAAACGGGAGATGCGGTAGTAGGCAACACTCCCCAAAATCTCATCAAGACTTTTTAGTCAATTCCTGCAAGTGCGTTAGATTGCTGACCTTGAAATGTCTTCTCAACCAGATAATTATTTGGTCTTGAGTCAAATTCGCCGGTATCGCTAAATCTGATTGAATGCTCTTATAGACATTTCTTTCTTCAGCTTGAATTGTAGCTTCTTCATGAAGCCTGAGAAACTCCGCGTCATAATTTGCCTGCAAGTTCAGCCAGAATGAACTCGGAACTCCTAACGCATACTCAAGCCCAACGGCTAACCTTTTAGAAATGTCTTTCTTCCCATGAATTACATCGCTTAAAAACGGCTCAGATACTCCTGCCCTTTGCGCCAATTCTTTCTGAGTGATTTTGCGCTCTCCTAAAATATCAGAAATTGTTTCACCTGGGTGAATCAACAAATCAGGAGATATACCAAGTTTGTTTGCCGCCATGATAATCAACTACTCCTTCCATTACAATCTCTTCACAAATCATCACAGCTTTGCCGTCATCATAAGGCTTCACGATCAGCCTTACGTTCCCTGTAACATGAATCGAATACTTTCCTGCGTCTTGCCCTTTGAGCAGTTCGGGATGCCCCAGACCTAACAAAAGAAAATCGCCGAATGTTTCAGCAGCTTTCATTCTGTCAATATGCTTTTTGATATTCCTGACCCACTCAGCAGGAATTTTTTTCTTCATTTCGCTGTAATCGCTAAAATACTTTTCTACACGTTTATTTGCATACTTTATTACCAAAACACCACCACCGAAATATTAACCAATTAGTTAATATTTTATCATATAGATTTTTTATCGGTCGCTAAAGACGTTGTTCACCTTGAGAGAATCTTCGATGATTCTTTTGTTCTGATTCACATGACAGGAATGAAGCAGACCAAAGGAGAATACCTGAAAGCCATTGAGAATGGAACTCTTAACTATTTCTCCGAAGAACTTGAACACATTAATGTTCAAGTCTTTAATGAGGATAACGCCGTCCTAACTGGTCAAAGCAGGGTCAATGCAGGCATGAACCCCGCCAATATGCCTTTATTTACAAAGGTGAAGCGATCAAATCCTTATGGGAAGTTTGAGTTAATATCTCCTTCTTTTTACGATGAAATCAATTTATCACAATTTGTCGATTTTGTGAAGACATGTTCTTACTGTGAAACGTCGGAATGGAAATACGTACCGAAGTTGCAAAGTTCGGCGGCTCGGGCGCTTCAGCAGCTTCAGCAGCTTCAGCCCTTCATGGCCGGTCTCTTCAATATCTCTTCACTGTTAATGTATAATAATATCTAAGATTTTTTTTTAAACTTAAATTAGGAGAACTAATAAAAAATGTCGAATATTTTAATCCTCATGGGTAGTCCTAGGAAACACGGGAACACGAGCATTCTCTGTGATGAATTTGCGCGTGGCGCAGAAAAAGCCGGACACAGAGTCGAGAAAATCAATATCGCCGATAAAACCATCAAGGGCTGTCTCGGCTGTAACGGCTGTCAGCGCAACGGCGGGAAATGCGTCCAACACGATGACATGGCAGAACTTTACAGTAAAATTCTGTCAGCCGATGTTATTGTCTTGGCTTCGCCAATTTACTACTACACATGGACGGCTCAATTAAAGGCTGTTATTGATCGAACCTATGCTTTGCTTTCCACAATGCATAATAAAGTCTTCTATCTTCTTAGCACCTGCATGTCCCCCGATGAAAGCTGGTGCAAGATGATGCTGGACAGCTTCCGCAATTATCTGGCCTGCTACGATGAGACAGTCACAGAAGGCGGCTATTTGTTCGGTTTTGAAACTGGAGAGCCGGGAGATGTGAGGAAGTCCGAAGCTACGATGCAGAAGGCTTATGAGATGGGGAAAGGAGTCTAAACATGAACACAATTTTTATCACAGGCGCATCATCAGGGATTGGAAAAGCAACGGCGAAGCTCTTTGCAGAAAAGAACTGGACGGTCATTGCAACAATGCGAAATCCCTCAAAAGAAGCAGAGCTGGGGGAGCTGACAAGCTACAAGAACGTAGCTTTATATCCTTTGGACATTACGAATCCGACGCAAGTCAAAGAAACTGTCTCAACCGTGCTAAAACAATTCAATGTCGATGTTCTCTTCAATAATGCTGGTTATGGAATGAAAGCACGATTTGAAGATATGGACGAAGCCATGATGAAAAAGTCCATTGACACAAATATTCTCGGCATGATCCGTGTAACACAGGCATTCATTCCTCATTTCAAGGCCAGAAAATCCGGAACTATCCTGACCACAACATCACTGGCCGGTGAGATGGGTTTAATCCTTGACGGCGTTTATGCGGCGGACAAGTGGGCAGTCACAGGAATGTGCGAAATGCTTTATTTCGAGCTTGCGCCGTTCAATATTCGTGTGAAGACGCTTGTACCTGGAGTCGTTAAGACCGGCTTCAAAATGGAAGGCGGCGGAACAATGCCTGAAGAGTATAAAGAATATGTGGACAAGCAGGTTCAGTTTTTGATGCCTGATTTGAATGACATCGAGGATGCACAAGAAGCGGCTCAAGACGCATATTTTGCTGTTACGGATGATGACGATGACCGAATGACTTATGTCACGGGTAAGACTGCTAAGGCTGTATGGCAAAAGCGTCAGGAAATAGGCGATGAAGCTTTCCGTAAGTATTATAAGGGCATTCTGTTGAACAAATGATGTTTCCACAATTATAAGCAAGATGGGACATGGCCTTGCTGCTGCGGTCTTGCTGATTCGTAAAAACATCAAGGCCTTCCATCTGGATTTTAGTTTACTTCGATGAGGGCTTGAACCGCAGGCAAGCAAATTCCCTCCGCCCCTGCAAAGTTCGGCGGTTCGGGCGCATCGGCCCTTCTTGGTCGGCCCTTTAGCGGTTTCATCACGGCTCTCGCGGCTTTAGCCGTTTTCAGCCGTTGTTGGATCTACCCCGTTCTGCGTAGAAGCCCTAAATTGCGATTCAGAAAAGCCCCATCGAGTGTTCTATCCTCTGCCTTCCTCTGAGTAGCCTTAAAAGTGCCGTTTTGACATGCCCTCGACTGCCTCATCTTGCCCCCTGTGTGTTGGTGCGTGTTGACTTAAACCGCGTCAACCCTTATGATTACGAACACAGTGATTCAGAACCTGTCTTCACAATTAACATAACCTCTGTAACAGAGTATTTATAT
>CALGGR010000144.1 GCA_937915755.1 uncultured Fretibacterium sp.
CTTCCGACCCCCTGCTCCCAAAGCAGGTGCGCTAACCAGACTGCGCTACGCCCCGTTGTTCGCGTATCACGGGGAGTAATTATATCGCTAACTCCTATTTTGTCAAGATTTAACGTTCGAGCTTTCTGCTTCTATAAAAATCTCTCCTTCCGAGAAAAGTGCTGCACTTCCAGAGATTACGACCCTTTCGCCATCGTTCTCACAGTAAAGCCAGCCTCCTCTTTCCGAAGCCTGATATGCCGTGATTTTGTTTCGTCCAAGAATTTTTGCCCAGTACGGCACTATATGGCAGTGTCCGGAACCGCATACAGGGTCTTCCTTGACGCCGAGTTTTGGTGCAAAGCTACGTGAAACGCAGTCTGCTTCGTCATTGCCGTGCGCTGTAATATGCAGAAGAAGCCCGTCAAGTTCCTTAACCTTCTCCATGTTGGGCACGCATTCCCTCACTTCTTCCGCAGTTCTAAGTACGCAGAGAAGGTCCCGCCCCATGTATGCGCTCTCAGGGACAACTCCCAATGCCTCAATGATTGCCGGAGTTACAGGGACAGGACGAAGCTCGTATGCTGGGAAGTCCATCGAGTATAGATCGTTCTTCTTCTTCACAGTCAAGTCGCCGCTTATTGTCGTGAATGTGATTTTGTCAGCGTCATTGTAAAATCTCATCACTACATACGCGCTCGCAAGCGTGGCATGTCCGCAAAGGTCTATTTCACCGCCGGGAGTGAACCATCGAAGATGATATTTACCTTCCTCCTTAACGATGAATGCGGTCTCGGAAAAATTATTCTCGCGTGCTACGTTCATCATTAACTTTTCGTCGGGCCATGAAGTCATTACGCATATTGCAGCTTGGTTGCCCGAAAATATTTTGTCCGTGAATGCGTCCACTACATACTGTTTCATCTATATCATCTCCCTTATAATTGCCGCCAAATTCTCCGGGCTGTCTTTCTCTGTGAAGACTCTTGCGTTTTTTGACAGCTTCACGAACTCTTCGGCGTTCTTCGACTGGTGATTGTCCATCGCGCCCGGCCATGGGATTGTGATTGTCGGAATCTCCCACTTCAGTGCTTCGGCAAGCGTAGAGCCTCCCGACCTGCACACAAGAATATCACAAGCAGAGTAAAACGGATTCATGTCCCATTGAGGCGGGATAAAGTGTGCGTTGCCGTCATCGTGTCTTTCTTTTGCTGACAGGAACACGAACTCGCACTCATCGCACAATTTAGCGGCTGACTTCAGGATTTCGCTCAATGGTCCGCTTCCTAATGACCCACCCGTAACACCGACAATCTTCGAGCCATCGCGCACATTAACGCCCAATAGTCTCAGTGACTCATCACGATGTATTCTCACGGGTTCGCGGACTGGTATTCCCGTGTACGTGAAATCCTTGATGCCCTCGCAGACTGGCCAGCCCGTTATTATTTTCGTGCCCATCTTGGAGGCTATTCTTGCGACTCGTCCGGCTACTGTGTTCTGTTCGTGGAGAGTTACAGGTATTCCCTTAACTTTTGCGACAATCAGCGGGGCAAATGATATGTATCCCCCGAAAAGATATATTCGGTCAGGCTTGAAGTCCTTGACGTATTTCCATGTCTGACGTAATGACCTGATTACATCGAGAAGGCGTGTTAGAATTTTTGCGGGCGATTTCGTTCCCATTGGAGACCCCGATAACGGAAGTATAACCGGCTCAATCCCTGATGAATGATATATTTCTCCCTCAAGTTTACGCGCACCGCATACCCATGAAACCGTGTCGCCCTTTTCCTGAAGTCCCTTCCCGAAAACTACAGCCGGGAATATATGGCCTCCCGTTCCGCCTGATGCTATTAGTATTCTCATTCTTCCTGTTTATTCTCCATCTTTATCGACATCAATAATCCCACTTTTGCCCACATGAACATCATCGAGCTTCCTCCCGCGCTGAGAAACGGCATCGGGATTCCTGTCAGCGGCATCAACTTTGTTACCCCCGCAACGTTCACGAACATCGGGAAAATCACAGAGGCCGTAAGCCCAAGTGCAAGCGATTTCGTGAAAGGAGTTTTTGCGTCGCGGTAAATGTAATATACCCGCCACGTCCACAGCGCATAGAGTATCAGCAAGAACATAGTCCCAACAAGCCCGAACTCCTCGCCAATCGCAGGGAATATATAGTCTGTGTCAGCCTCCGGGAGATAGCGTTCCTCCTGAAGTCCTTTGCCTATTCCGACTCCTGTCAGTGAACCGTTAGCGAATGCAACAAGTCCCTGTATTATCTGGAAGCCCGTGTTTGTAGGGTCAGACCAAGGGTCCCAGAAAGCATTGAAGCGTCGCATTCTGTATGGCGCAATCATAATCAGCACGACGACCGCAGCAAATCCCAAGATTACCCCCCATACTGGATACTTCCAGCCTCTCCGCTCAATGTGCATTACGAAGCATATTGCTGTTACGATGATTGTTCCGCCTAAGTTCGGCTGAAGCATTAAGGGTATTCCCATCATCAATATAACTGTCAGTGTCGGGCGTATGAATGACTGGAAATTTCCACGCGTGTTAAGGCTGTCCTCGTCGGTTAGTCTGTCGGCCATGAATATTGGGACGGCCAGTAACGCAAATTCAAGCGGCTGAAATCGAAGCACACCAAGACTCAGCCACCTTCTCGCGCCTCCGACCTTTATTCCTATTCCCGGTATCGCCGTGATTACGAGGAGGAAGAATGCGAGTGCGAAAAGTTTTCCGCTGTTCTTTCTCACGGAGGAGCTTGACCACGCGAGGCATATCATCATCAAGGTCAGCCCCAGCCCTATGAACTGAAACTGTTTGAGGGGTGCCATGTAAGGATTTCCTCCGGCCATGCTGTTACGGAGTGAGAGGGAGGAAATCATCACAAGACCACACCCGCTTAGTATCAACGGTATTATTATTTCCATATTATGACGCTGACTCTATCTTCTCGCGGACGATTTTGCAGAAGTGTTCACCGCGCGCTTTGTAGGACTTATACATGTCCCAGCTTGTGCAGGCCGGCGAAAGCAAAACGACCATTCCGGGCTTTGCGAGGCTCTGAGAGATGCTGACGGCTTCCTCCATCGTTTTTGCACGGCGGAAATTCACGAAACCCTCACGCTCCAATGCTGCCTGAATCTTCCCGGCTTCCTCGCCAATTAGTACAGCGTAATCACATTCAGACTTCACGGCTTCAGCAAGTGGGGTATAATCCTCGCCCTTCCCCTGACCTCCGAGAATGATTACTTTTCGGCCTTTTATGCACTTCATGGCCGTAATTGTTGCGGCAACGTTAGTCCCTTTGCTGTCGTCGATGTATTGAACGCCGTCAAGAGTCCCTGCGTCCTCGCATCTGTGCGGCAACGGCCTGAATCCCTCAAGCAAAAATTTCACCCTTCCCTCAATCTCAACGCCCAAGAGTTTCACAGCGCAGAGGGACATTGCGACGTTCTCAAGGTTGTGAGTGCCGATTAGAGTTGTATCATCGTAACGGAATAGCCTCGTCGTCTCACCGTTGAGAGTCAATATTGCCTCATTGTCGGACATCGTGATATAGCCCGCTGTGTCATGCTCTGGTTTCGAGTTCCACGTGAGGACGATGATTTTCCCTGACGGTTTGAGAGTGTCATAATCCCTGTCTTGAATGATGCCCAAGCCTTCGGGGTCTCGGAGTTTGAGTACGCGGGATTTTGCCTCGACGTATGCCTCATAGCTTCCGTGCCAGTCAATATGGTCGGGCGCAAGGTTGGTGATTACTGCGACTTTCGCCCTGAGATTCTTTGTTGCCCTCGCAAGCTGGAAACTTGAAAGTTCAAGGACAACCGCGTCAAAATCTTCCTGAGTGAATCTTGCTGACGCTGTTCCGAGATTTCCGCCCGTCCCTGCTTTCAGTCCAGCCCTAGCGAGTATGTGGCCCGTGAGAGAGGTTACTGTGCTTTTGCCGTTGCTGCCCGTGACGCAGACGAGGTTACTGGTTCTTATGTGCGGGAGAACGAAATCTAGCTCGCCCGTCAGAGTGAGGCCGAGAGATTCTGCCTTCCTTAGAATTTCTGACTGTGGCGGGATTCCTGAGCTGATTAGAATCTCGTCGCTCTCGAAAACTTTGGGGCTGTGTCCTTCCTCGTAAGCAATATTATTCTGAGCGAAAAGCGATTTTGCTTCGGGGGTTATGGATTTCATTTCCGACACGAAGACTTCATATCCTAGATTGTGCGCGAGAAGTGCCAAGCCTTGACCGCTCACTCCTGCTCCTATAACTGAGACTTTCTGCATATTATACCTCCTGAAATATTTTCATCAAATAAGGCGTAGTATAGTATAATACTTTCGCGCGTTAGTCGTTCCGCGTTATCAAAAACGTAGAAAGTAATGTTGTGTCCTATTTAGGGCTATACAGTAGGGGCGGACTGGCCACGCCTTTAAGAATAAGGGTATTCTGAGGTGGAAGTAATCAGTGCTCAGACTTTAGGCCATATATCAAACTTCTTACGAACCCCTATGGGGAGGCTCAGAGTGCAAGGACTGATTGACGCGCATTAAACGGCCGAATAAAATTAACGTAACTATCATCTTGAAGGGAATGACGAATTATATTCAGACCGTTTAACTTATTGCTTCCTGATGTTGACGACCTTTCACGCTGGGCCGTAATAGCCTGCGATCAGTTCACCTCACAGCCCGATTACTGGGAAAAAGTGAAGGATTACGCCGACGATTCACCCTCAGCATATAACCTCATACTCCCCGAAGCTCATCTTACTGATGACAACGCCGAAGCCATAACGAAAATCAATTCGGCCATGAATGATTACTTGTCGCAAAACATTTTCAAAGAGTACAAGAATGTTTATGTCTACGTTGAGCGCGAAATGTTAGACGGTTCGACAAGGCGCGGAATCGTCGGAGTGATTGACCTTGAGGAGTACGACTACAAACCCGGAACTTCCCCATTGATACGCGCAACAGAGGAGACCGTCAAAGAGCGAATCCCTCCGCGAAAATCAATCCGTCAGAATGCACCGCTTGAACTTTCGCACGTGATACTCCTATGCGATGACGAGAAGCACGAAATTATTGAGCCTCTCACTTTCGCAAAGCACTCAATGACGAAGCTCTACGATTTCAACCTCATGTTAGACGGCGGACACATACGTGGCTGGATTGTTCGCGGGGACAATCGAAGGGCACTCAATATGCGTATCGACTCATACATCAAGCGCAAAAGCAAAGATTTATCCCTAGTCTTCGCGGTTGGTGATGGCAATCATTCACTCGCGGCGGCTAAAACATGCTACGAGGAAGGATACACTTCACGTTACGCGATGGTTGAGCTTGAGAATATCCACGATGAAGCCCTGAAGTTCGAGCCAATTCACAGAATCGTCAAGGACGTTGAGCCTGAGACTTTCATCGCAGAGCTTGAAGGAAGCATCTGCAACGACGGTGATACATGGCCGCTGAAATATTACATCGGCGAAAATTCGGGAACAATCAACATCAGCAAGTCAAAAGGAGCGTCGCCGTTAATCGTCCTACAGAAATATCTCGACGAAAAGGAATGCAGCATCGACTATATCCACGACATTGAAGCATTGCGTGAACTGTCGAAAGAAGCGGGCTGTATTGGTTTCGAGATGCCCGTGTTCGACGAGAGTGCAAAACGTGATTTCTTCCGCGTAATATCAGAGTCTGGAGTGCTTCCCCGAAAGACCTTCTCGATGGGACACGCGACAGAGAAGAGATATTACCTTGAGGCGAGGAAGATACAATAATGCTTGCTGACTTAGGGCTTCTATACTGCGCGATGTTCTGGGGGTTCACGTTCCCAACGATGAAAATTCTCGTCGGAATTTACCCCGTCTGCTGGCTGTTGTTCCTGAGATTTTCCGTCAGCTCAGTAATAATATACGTGTTCTTTCACAAGAGAATCAACGAGGAATTTCACAAAGTCTTCAAGGGCGGGGCAATAATAGGCTTCCTCCTTTTCCTCGCAATAACAACTCAGACAATCGGCCTCAGATACATAGGCGGAGGACGTTCGGCTTTCATTTCGGCAACATATGTATTGATGGTTCCGTTCATGATGTGGGGATTGAAGCGGGTATTTCCGGGCTGGCTCACGATTGGCGCGGCTGTGCTTTGCGTCGCGGGAATGTATCTCCTTTCGGGGGACATCTCTGGAACTGAGGGATTCATCGGCGACATTCTAACGATGATATGCGCGCTTACTTTCGCGGTTCAGGTCATAGCGATTAGCCGTTACGCTTCGGAGAATGACCCCGTTGCGTTGAGCTTCGTTGAGTTCGTTACGTTTGCGGTGTTGGCGTTCATGTCGTCAGCAATCTTCGAGACTCCCGCCGAATATCTCAGCAATAACGGGCTTGTCGCTCTTATATTCACGATAGTGTTTGCGACATTCGGGTGCTACATGATTCAGATAATCGCGCAGAAATACGCCGAGCCTTCACACGCAACAATCATTATGAGCCTTGAGTCGGTATTCGGCCTCGTTGCAAGCATAATATTTCTCGGTGAGACCGTAACAGTAAGAATGCTCTCAGGCTGTGCGCTGATATTCGTTGCTGTGATTGTGTCTGAATTGTCGCCGTTCTTGAAGAAGGGAAGATGAATCGACAATGTTCCTTCGCTTCGTTGAGGATACAAATTGGCTGCCGATACTGTCGCTGATAATTGGGAGCGCGGTGCTTTCGGTTCTTGGTGATTCTGTCGGCTCAAAGTGGGGAAAGAAGCGCGTCTCAATCTTCAAGATGCGTCCAAAGAATACGAGCCGTCTCATCACTGCGCTGACTGGTGCGTTGATCGCTGTGGGGATTCTCGCGGTCATGGCCGGATTGTCTCAGGACGTTCGTACGGCGTTGTTCGGAATGAAGATATTGAATCAGCAGTTGTACGACCTTCAATTTAGGCTCACTCAGAACGAGCGGAACACCGAGCAGATGAGGGTATCGCTTGCGGAAGCGTCGGCAAGCCTTGACCTCACGGGGTTTGAGCTTGACACGATGAGGAATGACAGGGTGTTGCTTGAGCAGGAGAAACGCGAGCTTGAGGCGGCACTCCGTATAATGCGGGAAGAGTCCTCACAGCTTCGTCAGGAATTGAAGTCGCTTCGTAGTGAGGCTATAGCATTGAGCGCGAATGTCCTTCTTGGTCAGACAGCGTTCGAGGCAGGTAGCACACGCGAGGAGATTACGGCGGGATTGAACGCATTGAAGCAGCAAGTCAGGCTGAATGTATTAACGCGGATTTCCGACCAGTCATTCACGAGATTGAGGGACGTTCCCGTTGAATTTGACGCTGAGTCTGAGGAGGCGTTGACCGCAGAACTTCTCAGCGCGGATATGAGGCAGTACGTTCGCGCAATGTCGGGCGAAAATTACACGGTCGGCGAAAACTTGAGGGTCATGGTCAGGCTTGAGAACGGGCCGAGCATTCTGACATACAGGGACGGCGCGTCAGTCTACAGGAAGTTCATCGACATGTCATCATCGAAGCAATCCCCCGAAGAAATCCTGCATATATTCCTCCGCGAGTTACGCAACAAGGCCGTGAATGACGGAATTTTGCCTGACCCTTCAACGAACAACGTCGGAACGCTTGACGGAGAGGCATTCTTCAACGCTGTAGACCGCCTCAGCAGGATAACCGAACCCGTCATAATCTCAGCGGTTGCGTCAGGGGACATTTACACCGAAGGGCCGGTAGTGATTGATATTGATTTCGAGGAGTAGGCCATGAAACCACACGTGATAATCTACACAGACGGAGGAGCATCACCCAATCCCGGCAAAGGAGGCTGGGCGGCAATCCTCTATTCCCCCGAACACAACAAGGAACGCGAAATTTACGGCGGCGAGAATGACACGACCAACAACAGAATGGAGCTTACTGCGGCGATACGTGCGCTTGAGGCGTTGAAAGTACCCTGCGACGTTGACCTTCACACCGACTCGGCTTACCTTCAGAATGCCTTTGTGAAACGATGGCTCTACAACTGGAAGCGTAAGGGCTGGAAGACTTCAACGGGCGGAGATGTCCTCAACCGCGATTTATGGGAACGTCTCGACGAACTCACGAAGATCCATAATGTAACGTGGCACTGGGTGAAGGGTCATAGTGATGACGACAGGAACAACAGATGTGATGAGCTTGTCCATATTGCGCGGGATAATCTCTAGGCTCTGGCTGTACTCCCTGCATTTATTGTGGCCTGTGAGCTGCGAGGTCTGCGGACGAATCGGGACAGCTCTCTGCGACTCCTGCCGACATGAGATGATACGCCGTGAAGCAGAAGCCTCGAAAGCGCGCGGTTTCTACAAGATATTCACGGACGACATAATCACACGTCAGCTCAACAATGTAACCGTATACTCAGCGTTGTACCATCATGACCCTAGCGTCAAAAAGGTAATCCATAACTTCAAGGAGGAAGGTCGGAGGGACATGGGTCGTCCTTTGGGGGTGTGCATGGCCAGAGCGTTCGGGGAAACTGAGGCGGACTACATCATTCCCGCGCCTCTGAGAATGAACAGCGAGCGAAAATACAACCAAACCCGCGAACTTGCAGAAGGAATGTGTGATTACTGGGGCGTTGAACTTCTTGACGTTTCAGAACGAACACGTGAACGCCCACACCAGATGATGCTCGGCGCATTCGACAGAAAGAACAACATCGCTCCCGATGATTTCAGGTTCACGGAGGATATTCGGGGACTAAGAGTCGCACTCGTCGATGATGTCTGCACAACTGGATATACATTGATGGCTTTCGCTGAGGCTTGCAGACTAGCGGGGGCAAATGTAATCTGCGCGTATACTCTCTCGTCATCACATCTATAAATTCTCCCAACTGTGTATAATTCTGCGGGGTGATAAAACTTTGCAGAATAATAACAATCCTTCAATGGTACGTCATGCAGTTTTCATGATGGCCGGTACACTGTTCAGCCGAATACTTGGCCTTGCGCGTGAGGTTCTTGTGGCTGCGTTCTTCGGCGCGACGAAATACATGGACGCTTTCAACATTGCGTACACTCTATCGAATTTGGCGCGTCAGCTTTTGGCGGAGGGCGCACTGTCGGCGGCGTTCGTTCCCGTATTCTCGCAGGCATTGATACGGAGCAGGGAGAAAGCATTGGCACTAGCACGCGGGACAATGACGGTCTTGCTCAGCGCAACATGCCTCGTCGTCGTTCTGGGAATATTCTTCGCTCCCGCACTGGTCAGGGTAATGGCACCGGGCTTTGACCCTGAGAGTCATTCTCTCGCTGTAGGGTTGACTCGTTGGATGTTCCCGTTCCTGATATTCATATCGCTTGAGGCTCTTACGATGGGGGAATTAAATTCACTTGGATCGTTCTTCGTTCCGGCACTGTCTCCGGCGTTCAGCAATCTGGTATTCATCATAACAGCTCCGTTTTTCGCGGCGAGGTTCGGAGTTTACGGCTTGGCATTGTCAGTACTATGCGGAGGTTTCGCGCACTTCATGACACAATGGCTATACAGTTTCAGAATGAAAGCCGTACTTTACCCAACGAAGCCGGACATGAAAGACCCCGATTTACGGCGCATCATGAAATTATTTCTACCCTACGCGGCGGGGCTGTCATTGAATCAGGTCAACCCAATAATCAGCCGAATGCTAGGCTCGTTCTTGCAGGAGGGAAGCATATCAGTCCTCAATTACTCGAACAGGATACTACAGTTACCGCTGGGATTGTTCGTGATAGCAATCTCGCAGGCTGTATTGCCTCAGTTGTCGCGTGCAAAAGATGATGATGAATTTGTTGAAACTCTCAGGCAGGCTGTGAGGTTCGCGCTGTTTGTGGTACTTCCTGCGTCATTGGGAGTTATAGCAATCTCGGACGAGTTCGTTCACTTGGTTTTCGTTCGCGGGGAGTTCGGGGGCTGGGCTTGGTCTGCAACATCGTCAACACTAGCTTTCAGCATGTTGGGACTTCCCGGAATGGCCTGCTCAACGGTGGTAATGCGCGCTCTTTATGCCCTCTCAATGCCGCGTGAAGCCTTCAAGGTTACGGCGTTCAGCGTTGGGAGTACGGCGTTGCTGTCGTTCATTCTAGTGTGGCCGATGGGGTACAACGGACTCGCTCTTGCGCCCGGAATTGCTTTCACGTTGTCGGGAATGCTGGGACTTTATTTCGTCCGCAAAAAACTTGGCCGCTCACTAGGAATAATCACATGGCCTCTTGTCGGGGATTACCTCGTCGCGCTCGCTGTGATTGATGCGTCGGTGCTGCTGTATAGATTCTTGTGGCCTTATAACGTCAGCGCAGGTATCGGCGTGAGGTCATTATGGGTACTGGGAGTCATTGCACTTAGCGCGGTAATGTATGCGGTTGTTACGAGGCTGAAAGGATTTGAGGAATGGGGGCTGCTTGTTCAGGCGTTCAGGAAGAATAAGGCATGATGCTATAGGGTATAATGACAAAAATTTAGTCATATGAGAAAGTCAGGAAGGTGTTAATTATATGGCATTCACAGTCTGCGTACTAACAGCAGCAACAAAGCGAGACACATACATAGCCAGCTACATAGCCGGTGAAGCCCCAGTAACCGGCCATGATGTCATGGAAGAAATGATAACTAAGCACGACATGCCTCATCGAAGAGTCATAGCATGGTTCGTGAACAACTATACACGCCCTCTCGACTGGCTTGTTGACGAGGACGCTACGGTCGAATTTATCACATCAACCTCTCCGATGGGTCAGCGAATCTATAAACGGACTCTCGGCTTCGTATTGATAATTGCATGTGCGAGGGTATTGGGAAGAAAAGCAATTCTCAGGCACTCAATAGCTGACAGCCATTACTGGGAGTTCGAGGACGGCCCCGTAACTCAATCGGACGTTGACAGAATCAAGGCTGAAATGAACGACATAATACGCCGAGACTCAGCCATTACCCGCGAGATTCTCACTATCGACAAAGCACGAAGAGTATTCCAGCGTCAGGGTGAGCCGGAAATCGCAGAACTTTTCGTGAGGGCTAACCTTGACCCCGTTGAAGTCTACAGGTGCGGTGAAAGATACGGGTACTTCTGCGGCGGGCCTCTCGCATCATCAACAGGCGCGCTGCGAATGTTCGATGTCGTACTCTATGAACAGGGTATGCTGCTGAGATTTCCTCGACCTGACGCTCCCGAACAGATGCCCGAGCTTAAACTTGAGCCGTCAATGGGAAAAGTCTTCTTCGACTACGCACACTGGCTACAAGTGTTAGACCTGAACTATCTCAACAAGCTACATCACCGTGTAACAGAGGGCAAGATTCAGGAGCTTATACTCATTGCTGAAGCGTTCCATTCGCAGAGCTTGGGGAATATTGCGGAAGACATTACGTCAAGACCGGTGAAAGTCGTAACGATTGCTGGGCCTTCGGGTTCAGGGAAGACGACATTCTCAGAACGCCTGAAAGTTCAGCTCATGGTGTGCGGAAAAACTCCCGTAACTCTCCCCCTCGATAACTATTTCAAGGAACGCGAGGATTCACCCAAAGACGAAACGGGCGAATATGATTATGAGAGACTCGATGCGCTTGATTTGGATTTGCTGAGGGACAATTTGACGAGGATAATTTCGGGCGAGGAAGTTACTACACCGGTCTACAACTTCATAACGGGAAAGAAAGAGCCGGGAAAGGTCATAAAGCTGAAACCTTCCGACGTTCTCATAATGGAAGGAATACACGGCCTCAATGACGAGATACTCTCTATGATTCCTGAGACTGGACGCTACGGGGTTTTCGTGTCGCCGCTGACGGGAATTTGCATTGACCCTCACAACAGGACTAGCACGAGCGACAACAGGCTTCTCCGCCGAATAATCCGAGATTATAGGACTAGAGGGAAATCAGCGCAGGTAACTCTCGAAGTCTATCCCAAAGTAATACGCGGTGCGAAAAAGTACATATTCCCTTACAGGAGCAGGGCTAACGCTATCTTCAATTCATCGCTTCCATATGAGCTTGGAGTCCTGAAGCCTTATGTTGAACCGTTGCTTCATACTGTTGACGAAAATTCAAGCGTCTTCAGCGAGGCTTTGAGGCTTCTGAATATTCTGCGGTTCGTTCCGGCACTCAATAATGACGGTATTCCAAATAACTCGGTAATCCGCGAATTTATCGGCGGGAGCTGCCTCGATGTATGAGACAGTGAGAGTACGTTTCATATACTCAAAGCGCGGAGGAGCATGTTTCGTTCCGCACATTGCACTCGCTCAGATGTTCTCGCGTTCAGCTTCACGCGCAGGGCTTTCTCTAACAATGACGCAGGGATTTTCACCTCGCGCAAAAATCTCGTTCGGCCCGGAGCTTCCAGCCGGTGTCGTAGCACTCAATGAGCCTGTCGATATGTACTTCCAGAGCGTCCCCGAAAACATCACCATACTTATGAACGATGCACTCCCCGAAGGATTCACGGTCTCAAGAGCATTATTCCCGCCCGAAGACTCGCCTAATCTCGGGAAAATGTGCAAGTCAGCAGAGTACCTAATCCGTCATACAAGCGGCCTCAGTCTCAATGAACACGCCCGGAATTTCTGGGGCGATTCCGTCATTTCCTCAGAGAATGTTGAAGGCTGGCTCAGAATAATAGTCTCAGAACCAGCGCAGAACCCAATCGGCGGTCTAATCAGACACCTCAAAGAAGACGGCATAATCGCGGGCTGGCATGAGATTAACGCTGTTCGTGTCGCAGTTGGACTTTATGAGAATGGGAGCGTCTCTCTATGAGCATCGTCAAGATTATTGCTGACGTTCGGGAAAATGAGCAGTCGAGAGTCGCTTTGATTGAGGACGGAAAATTAGCAGAGATTTTCATCGACTTCAACGATGATGGTAACGCCTCAGTTCGTCAGGGAGACATCTTCAAGGCTCGCGTTGAGACTTTAGTCCCGTCAATAAGAGCCGCCTTCGTCAAACTGTCAAAGAAATCTCACGGTTCCCCCTCAGGGGCTGGCAACGCTTTCATGTATGTCAACGAAGCATCTGACCCGTCAAGCATTAAGCCAGGCCATGAAATCATCGTCCAAGTTGTACGTAGTGCACGAAAGAATAAAGCTCCCCGCGTAACCCCTTGCCTCTCAATTCCAGGAAGATGGCTCGTACTTATTCCAGACAGCAACGAAGCCGGAGTATCCCGCCGAATCTCTGACCCCTCAGAACGCAAACGCCTCAAAGACTTAGCCGAGACTTTCAGGGACGAGCTTCAGGGTCATGGCGTAATCATTCGCACAGCTGCAGAGGGCATCAACGAAGATTACCTGCGTTCTGACCTGAAATCACTCCTTGAGCTTTGGAACGACATCAAAAGCAAAGCCGATTCATCGCAAGCTCCTTGCATTCTCTACAGGGACTTGGGAGCATTGGGGCGCGTTTTGAGGGACGAGGTGCCAGGAAAAATTGACGAGATTATTGTTGATGACGCTGAGGATTTCGAGACCGCAAAAACTTTCATCGAGCGTTTCTACCCTGAGAGACCGAATATCACACTCTATGACGGTGTAACCCCTGTGTTCGATTACTTCGGGATTGAGGACGAAATCAGAAAAGCATTAGACCGGAAAGTTTGGCTGAAATCCGGCGCATACCTCGTCTTTGACCAGACTGAAGCATTGACTGTTGTCGACGTTAATACAGGCAAATTCACAAGCGTACCCGACATGAGGCAGACCGTTCTCGCAGTCAACAAAGAAGCCGCTGAAGAAATCGCCCGACAGCTTAGGCTCAGAGCAACAGGCGGCATCATCGTCGTCGATTTCGTTGACATGGAGCATGAAGAAGACAGGCACGAATTACTTCAGCACTTCGAGAAATTCCTCAGCCATGACAGATTGAAGGCAAAGATATTCAGCATTACCAAGCTCGGCCTCGTTGAGCTTACAAGGAAACGTGAACGCCCTGACCTCAAGAGCATTCTCACACGGAACTGCCCCGTCTGCGGGGATAATGGATTCGTTGAGCGCGAGGAGAATATTGCAGTGTCAATAAAGAGATTTATCCGAAAGATTACGGCCTCGAATGGCGCAGAGGCTTTCCTGATTCAGACTGACAGGCATTCAGCAGCTTACATAAACCGCTATATTGACGAGTGGCAGGAGGAATTTGGGAGAAGAATTTTCGTCGTCGGTATGGAGGAGTTTTCACGGGGGAAGTACAGGCTTGAGTTTCAGGGGAGTATTGAGGATACGGAGAAAAAGGCTGAGGATTTCAAGTACGAACAACTAACGCCCCCCGTATAAGCGGGCATATCGCAATACATAAGCGGGATTGTTCACGCAATGAAACTTACCCGCTTCTTTACCCTCACATTCTCCCGCATTACTGGCGCGTTACTCTCCTCGTGATGCTCGCTCTCCTTCGCTTGCGTGTGTGTGTACGTATCGCCTGAATTATTATGACGCTGACCCTCGCGTTCATCGTTCTCGGTCTTACGGTGAACCCTCTGTGCTTCCGCCGCCGCTTCACTCGCTTGCACTCGCTGGACTACCCGTATCCCCTCGCGCACTATCTCCTGCGTCTGCCCCGTGTCCTGCGCAACTGCCAACGCGTTCGGCGCATGGTGCGTCATCGCCTCTACGTTCATGTTCGACATTATCATACTTACTGGCTGCATCTTCTCTCTAACCTCCGCCTATCTTTCCCGCCATGTAATCATATGGCACAAGAACTATTGCCCTTTTCTCATCGTCAGCAACAAACGCCGTGAACTTGCATGGCTCGTGGACTATGTATGTCAAGCCCCTGACCGTTATCACAGTTCCGGGATAGCATATGTCCTTCACTCGCACTATTCCCTTGTCCTTTATGAGAGCGATTTGCTCCTCCAGGGCATCGAGTTCCTTCTGCATTCCTGCACGGGCTGCCTGAAGCTGGAACTTCATCTTCGTGAGATCCATCATCAATGCCCGCTTCTTATCGTCAAGCTGTCCAGCTGCTTCAAGCTTCTTCAGCAATACCATGTTGGGCTCTAAGCGTTCCAAGTTCTCATCGCAACGCTTTATCTCGCTCGTGAAGATCTTTCGCTTCTCCAACTGTTCAGGCGGCAATCCTACAACTACATCTGTCCTCGTTCCCATTTCTGAGCCTAGAACATTGCAGGAGACTTCCAGTCCGGCCTCGATTCTTCCGCCCGCTATCTGCGAATGCTTCCCGCTTCCGAGCGCTATAACGGCTGTCTGGGCATATAGATGGCTGTGGAGGATTGCGTTCTTTACGAGAATTGTTCCGCCGCTTCGGATTGTTGCCTGGTCGCCAAAGCTCAGCGATATATCTCCGTTCGCTCGAATCGTTCCGCGTCCCATTCCTCGAACTCCGCCCTGTATCACTATCACTCCCTGACTGTCTATGTCAGCTCCTTCGACCGGGCCGTTTATCGTGATGTTGCCTTGTGCTACTACATGGAAGCCATCCCGGACTGCTCCGGTTATCTTCACTGCTCCGGTGAAATCTACGCTCCCTATCGCAAAATCTATATCCTGATGTATGTCAAGCTCTGGCAGCACTACAAGACGTCCCCGCTCGTTCTTGAGCTGTCCTTCTGCCGTAGCTATCAACAGCAATGGGTTCATCTCATCGCGCTTAAGACCATCGCCGAACGAAAAGTCAACATTCTTAACCGGCATTGCCTTTGCTACTGCCCCGGTTACGTCTACTCCGTTCTTGCCGTTCACAAGGGGATGCTTCACCGCGATTTCCTGGCCGGGATGGACTGTTACGATTGTGCTTCGGCTCCAGAAATCTATCTTCTCATCGTCTCGAACATCAAACGGTTTGTCAGGGTCTTTGATGAGTTCTATCTCTGCGTTCCTGCCCTCAATGGGGGGAGTTCCTGTTGCTACTATTACGGCCTCGTTCGCAAGTTTTCGAGCCAGCAACGACTGTATAGCATCGTCCTTAATTCCAACTTTAATTCCGTGTGAGGCAAGAGATTTCTTCACATCGTCCACTTTCGGCCATGACTTCGTGAAAAATGGCGGCTCTATCGCTACTGAAGCGTTCATCTTATCCTTGTCCAGCGTTACCAAAATTCGCGCTTCTTTTTCCAGGCTGTCGCTTCGTCCGCAGACTTTACAGGGCGCTTTGTCCTTGATGAATTTTCGCACTGCCTTGAAATCATAGCGAAATATTCCCCATTCCTTCAAGAACGCGTACAAATCATTCTCGTTGAAGTCCTCAGTCTCGTAACAGCCCAAGTATATGCCGTCATCATGAGCTTCCAAGTAAAATTTATCCTTGTCGAACACTCACCTCACCTCCTCATATTACGTTCATCTTTGCCCGAAGTATCGTCCTCAGCATCGAAAGTCCCTTACCGTGAATCTGAGAAACCCGGCTCTCTGAGACTCCCATTACTGCTCCGATTTCCTTCAAGGTCAAGCCCTCGTAGTAATAAAGGCTCAACATTTGTCGTTCCCGCTCTGGGAGTTCGCTCAAGGCTTCGGCTAATTGCTGCTTCTCGCTCTCCGCGTCAAGTCTGTCTTCAGCCGTCTCACGATCATCTGCTAAAGTCGCGTCAATGCTAACATCTCCGTCATCAAGCGGCGTTGTGTCATCAAGAGACGTTATGTAGCCGCGCGAGGCCAGGTCCTGTATCTCATAATACTCGTCCTCGTCTACTCCCATCTCCCGCATTATTGAAACATCGTCCATCTCGCCCTTGTCGCGAAGAACTTTCTCCATTGCCCGGTTGAACTTCTGGACTTTCTCGCGGCCTGTCCGGGAAAACCAGTCGCACTTTCGCAGCTCGTCAAGAATTGCTCCACGTATCCTGGGGATTGCGTACGTCTGGAATACGTAGCCCTTTGACGGGTCGAATTTCTCTACGGCGTCGATTAACCCAAATATTCCGAACGACAATATATCCTCGTAGTCCAAACCTTGCGGGGGTGTTACTGACATTCTTGAGACAACGTACTTTATAAGCGGCAAATACTGCATTATCAGCTCATCGCGTGTCTTCCCCTGCCATAATGCCTTTTCGTCTGCACTCGTCATATTTCGCTTACACCCTTGCCAAGCGTCTTCACCTTCAGCATCCAGTTGCTCGTCGAAAACTCTATCGTCCGCCCCTTGTTGCCTCCTGTGTCTGACGCTATCAATGCTATCCCCAGCCGTGCCAGGCGCTTTTTAGTCTCGCTGACATTCTTTGCTCCTACCGTGAGAAATTCTGCACTGGCTCCGGGCAATGAGAACATCTGCGCTCCTCCGGCTATTTTGGCTTTCATTCGCGGGCGGGTTGCACCTTTCTTCAGCATCTCTTCAACCAGGAACGGAACTGCTGTGTCGGCGAACTTCCCGACTTTTTCCGAAGCATGAAGACCCCGGCTGTCCGGGAGCATTATGTGAGCCATTCCGGCTACTTTCGCAAAGCTATCATAAACCACCAAGCCGATACATGAGCCAAGTCCCAATGTTATGAGTTTTATAGGCGCAGAGGCTACCATCAGGTCAGCCATCCCTAGAACTATGCTATTTTCTGCCATCAAACCACCTTCAGCTTTCTGAGTAAGAGTGCGAGTGAATCTGGATCTGGTATCAATATTATGTGGCCGGAGATTTTATGTCCTTCCTCCAGCCCCTCGACTTTCAGCTCCGTGTTGACGAGGAGTGCTGTCTCGCCCATCTGGCCGTATATTGAAGCTACTACGTCCAGTATCGACGCTAGCATGTCATGAGCCACGCCGGGTACGCTGATTTGATACTGTGTCCCGAGTAACATGTTTATCGCGTTCAGGAATGAGCTTAGGACAATATTTCCAACTTCGCTCAGCGCACTGTCGGTCATTTCCTGAGGGACTTCACCGGCCGGAATAAACGTCCCGAATTGCTGTTTCAGGAGGAGTTCAACCATCAGTTTTGCGTCCTCTTCGGGCTGTATGAATATCAGGCTGCACTGGAAACCGCCGAGTGAGCGTACGAAGACTGCCCCGACAATCTGCATCGGGTCGCCGTAATGTTCGCCGATTTCGTAGATTGAGACGAGTTCAGTCTTTGGGACGTCCATGTGAATCATGCGTGAGAGCAGGCCGGACAAGGCTGTTGCGGCGTTTCCTGTTCCTATGTTTCCAACCTCACGGATTGCGTCGAGCTGTTTCTCGTTGAATGATATGATGTCTGACATTTCATTTACCCTTTCGTGGAGTAGAATGAAGCTACATCTAATATCAAGGCAACGTTACCATCGCCGAGTATTGTACCGCCGGTGATGCCGTCGATTTTTGAGAGGAAGCGCCCGAGTGATTTTATGACGATTTCCTGTTGGCCGATCAGCTCTGAGACGATGAAGCCGATTTTGTTCTTGCCGATTTTTACTACGACGACGGGATACTCGTTGCGGTCGTGCTCAACGCCTTCTGAGCCAAGAATATCGCCGAGAATGTTCAACGACAGAACTTCGCCGCGAAGGAGAGTTGTAGGTTCACCGTGAACGGTTTTGATGTCATCGCGCCTTACCATAATGGTCTCTTCAACGTTTTCGAGGGAGATTGCGTAGGTCTCCTTGCCAACTTTGATTAAGAGTGAGAGGACTATTGCGAGCGTCAACGGGAGGCGAATGTAGACGTGTGTGCCTTCGTTCTTCTTGCTAACGAGGTCAAACTGTCCGCCGAGCTGTTCAACTTTTGTCTTGACCGCATCCATTCCTACACCGCGCCCTGACAAGTCCGTAATCTGCTTGGCCATGCTGAAGCCCGGAAGCAGCACTATCTGAGTAGCCTCATCATCGCTCATTATTGCTGCACGGTCTTCGGAGATTATTCCGCGCTCGATGGCTTTCTTCTTGACTTTCTCGGGGTCAATTCCTGCTCCGTCGTCTGAGACCTCGATTACAACTCCTGAGCCTTCCTGATACGCTGCAATCTTGAGGATACCTTTTTCGGGCTTACCGAGAGCTTTGCGTTCTTCGGGGTGCTCGATGCCGTGGTCCATTGAGTTACGGATTAAGTGGACCATAGGGTCGCCGATCTCGTCGATGACAGTACGGTCAAGTTCTGTGTCTTCACCTTCAAGGACTAGTTCAACGTTCTTGTTGAGGGTCTTGCAGAGGTCGCGGATTAAACGCGGGAATCTGTCGAAAGTGAAGCTCACAGGAACCATTCTCAGCTTCGTAACGAGTTCCTGAATGTCGCCGGAAATTCGTCCAAGCTGTGATAATGTGTCGTCAAACTGCCTCAGTCTTGCTTCCTGAACAAGTCTCTCAATTCTTGCGCGTGAAATCACAAGTTCGCCAACAAGATTCATGAGCTTGTCGAGCCTGCCTATGTCAACCCTTACGGTCTGGCTTCCCTTCTTGGCTGATTCTTTTTTCGCGGGAGCTGCTGGCTTCGCGGGGGCTGGTGCTGCGGCTGCCGGTGCTGTGGTTGCAGGTGCTGGAGCTGCTGCCTGTGCAGGTGCTGGGGCTGGGGCTGCTGCCTGAGCCGGTGCTGCGGCTGGGGCTGCCGGTACTTCATCGGCCTTGACTTCCACTACATCGGCGGTCTGAACGTCTCCTATTTTCTCGATAGCTGCCTTAACTTCCTCAGCGGGTGCAGGAGTTGCAACATAGACGTTGAAATCGAACTCAAACTCCTCTTTCTCCAATGCGTCAGTAGGAGGTTCTGCACGGAATATCTCGCCCATTTCCTCAAGCCTGTTGACTACCATGTATGCGCGAGCGGCTTTCAGAAGGCAGCTCTGGCTCAGCGTAACATGGACATTGTAGGCATTAGACCCCTGCTCGTTGGCTTTCTTCGCCCATTCAGCGTCCTGTGATGAGACCATTGTTCCGCCTGCATCTGAAGGGGCCGGTGCAGCTGCGGCTGCTTGGGCCGGTGCAGGTGCAGGAGCGGCAGGGGCTTCGTTCCTCAAATCGTGAACCATCTCGGAAACGTCAATATGAGCATCGTTGCCGCCGCCACGAATCGCGTCAGCCATCTCCTGTAACGTGTCAAGCCCTTGAAACAGCCTGTTCATATCGGCTTCCGTGAGCGGACGTGTACCTTTCCTCGCCGCGTCAAGCCTGTCCTCCATCGCGTGAGTCAGACCCATCATGTTCGTGAAGCCCATCGTTCCGGCCATTCCTTTTAACGTATGCGCTGCACGGAATATTTCGTTGATTACGTCCATATCTACCATATTCTTTTCGAGCGCAAGAAGCAAATCGTCTAATCTCTGTACATTGTCATCAGTCTCATCGAGGAATGCCCCCAAGTACTGACTCATATCCATATCTGACATGAGAAAAAATTCCTCCTTAAATTTTATCCTTTCACGACCCTGACCATAGCATCAGGAATCTCATTGAGCGGCAAAATCTCGTCAACGATGCCGGCATCAGCAGCAGCTTTCGGCATTCCGTATACAACACACGTCTTCTGGCTTTCAGCGATGACATATGCCCCCCGACGTTTCAATGCCTTTGCCCCATCAGTGCCATCGCGTCCCATTCCGGTCAGGATTACACATAGAACATTCCCGCCGTATTCATCAGCAACACTAAGGAACATTATATTAGCCGCCGGTTTAACCGAGAGAACGGGCGGAGCATCCGACAATCCGCATACCGCTGAACCTGCCCGCCTCTTCACGATGAGATGACTCCCGCCGGGGGCTATCACTGCACGTCCGGGCTTCAGTGAAAGTCCGTCAAACCCCTCGACAACTTCTATCTGCGATTCCTCGTTCAGCCTCTTCGCAAATGAACCCGTGAACTCTTTGGGCATGTGCTGAGTGATCACGATTGGGACGGGGAAATTCTTCGGAAGTCTCGGCAAAAGTTCACTCAACGCCATAGGCCCTCCAGTTGATGAAGCTATAGCTACAATGTCCCGTCTTCCGCTGCTTGCGGGAGGATTCATTCTACGGAACTCTGAAGCCTGAGCCTTCGCTCCGAATACAGCACTGCGCCCTCGTACCCGCGCTCCTGATGCCGCTACTACCTTCTCGATAATCTCACGGCCTATATCCTTAATGTTCAGCGAAATCGAACCTGAAGGCTTCCCGATAAAATCAACACAGCCTAACGCTAATGCTTTCAACGTAGTATCCGCACCCTCCTGCGTCATCGTACTCAACATTATCACCGGCCTCGGGTTTACCCGCATAATCTCTTGCAGCGCCGTAATACCGTCCATGTTCGGCATCTCTACATCCAGCGTTACTACATCAGGATTCAATACCTTAATCTGCTCCAATGCATCACGGCCGTCACGAGCTACTCCGCATACTTCAAGACGCGCGTCCGTCCTCAGTATATCACTGATAAACTGCCGCATTAACGCACTGTCATCTACTACGAGTACCCTTATCCTTCCATTTGGGGGCATAAATCCTTCACACTCTCCTTCCAGTTCAATGCCAATCTATTATATCTTCTTTTTATCATCTTCAAACAATGTCTTAACAAGCCTCGAAAGAAATCCTCGCATTCCCTTCTTCTTTGACAACTTCTCACCCTCCAGTTCCTCATGCTTAATATCCATTCCCTCGCATAATCTCAGCAAATCCCCAGCGATGTTACGTACACATATTCCCGCCGGCGATGATGGTTCACTCCTGTAGAATATCCGGCAATTCTTCACAGCCCGCTCGATTACAGGGTCTTTGAGAACGTAGCCCAGATACATCGGAGCATTCCCCAAGAACTGCATCGATGCAAGACGTATTCTTTCGGCGACTTCCTGTGCTTCACGGCTTGAGGCGGCCATGTTCACGACCATCATTAAGCCCCCGGAAATCTCATCGCTCCCACGCCATGCCTGCGTTCCTAGCGACTTTATCACTCCGTAAGCATCACGGATACTCGTGGGTTCAGGCGTCGTGATTAGCAGCGTCATCTCCGAAGCATACGCGAACGACAGCACCCCCCTGTGAATCCCAGCCCCAGCGTCCATTATGATGTAGTCAGCCAAATCTTCAAGCCCCGATAGCGTGTCGAATAACCGCCCCATTGCGTACTCGTCAAGGTCAGCAATCTCCTTTATACCGTAGCCGCCTGGAAGCAATGACACTGAACCCCCAGCCTTCTCTGCACGCTCCGATGTCTTGAAATGCACCATGATTTCCTTGAGCGTCCTTGAGCCTTCGATGAGATGGGCTATGTTGTAACGCGCATTACGAACGCCGCAGAGTATGTCGAGGTTTGCCATGCCTAAATCTGCATCGATGAGGATGACCCTCTTGCCGAAATCTGCCAATGCAAACGCCAAAGCCGCCGCTATATTGCTCTTTCCCACCCCTCCTTTTCCGCTTAGGACTGATAGTGTGTGAAGGGTTGACGGGGAAGGGGGAGTAAAATTCTTGTCTGTTACCATTCGCCTTAATTCACCTGCTTGGTCATTATACATAATCAGCGTTTCCGTTCTTCTTCGGACTTCAGGAGGAAATCAGAGATCCTTGAGCCTGAAGCGGTCTCAATATCTTTTGGGACGTTCTGCCCTACCGTCAAAAACGACAGCGGACATCCCATGACTTTATGAATGTTGAAGATTGACCCGTAGCTTATAGTCTCGTCAAGTTTCGTGAAGAGCAAGTGAGTTACGGGAATGTTGGGTATATGTTCGACGACATCGAGCATGTCCTTGTACTTCATGTTAGCCGCGAGAACGAGGTGTACAGCATCGGGGGTAAATGAGTTATAGATGTTCTCGAAAAGCTCCATGTTCTTCTTGTCGCGCTGTGAACGCCCTGCCGTGTCGAGGAGGATTATCTCAGCGTTCTCATGCTCGTTCACCACATTGTTGATTGAGGAGATGTCGAATATAATTTCAATCGGGACGCCCAGGATCTTAGCATAAGTCTTGAGCTGTTCAACGGCAGCAATCCTGTAAGTGTCAGCCGTAAGCAATAAAACGCGCTTATGTTCCCAGAGAGCTTTTATTGCGGCGAGTTTAGCGATAGTTGTGGTTTTTCCGACACCAGTAGGGCCTAGCAGCATGACTTTCCTGCCGCCCGCAACATCACCGCCGTTATCGCCGGCACATTCGATTTGAGTTGCCAGCCATTTGTTGAACGGGAGCTTCTTGTTCTTCTCTTTTCGTGAAATAATGCTGTAATCGGCCATGAGCTTTCGGATATATTTCTCGTCAACGTCAGATGCTCTTAAACGCCCTTCAATGCCTGCATCTTCTGTTGATGGGTTAAAAGTGCCGGGCTGAAATGCCTGCTGCTGAGTTGGACGCTGCATAGCTGTAGTAACGCCGTTCTCGACCGCCGTTAATCTCTGCAATAACACATCAATTCTGTCAGCAAGTGCCCCAACCTGGTCATTGAGCTTGGAGATTTTAGCGTCATCGTTGGACATCGAGGGAGATGGTTGAGGCTGAGGTGCAGGCTGAACGGGCTGCTGAACGATGGGCTGAGGCGGCGGAGTTACTGGAGCCGGCCTGGTAGTGAGACCATAGGCATTACGCAGGCCTTCGGGGGAAATTTGTACGTTGTCGGAGGGCAGGCGGTAACCTTCCTCGCCTAACTCTGCGGGCTGTAACGGTGCGGGTGTAGACGGTGCCATGCTTCCGCGCTCTTTGAACTCCATGAGCTTCTGGAACGCAATCAAGTTCTCGCGCCTAGTGTCCTCGTCCATAGTTGAGGCAGGACTTACGGGACGTGAAGATTTCAGCACGGGTTTGGGTTCGTCTTCCTCAAGTATTCCGGCTGTAACTTTCAGCACTGACCGTTGGAAAAGCCCAAGAACACCGCCCTCCTTAATCATCTGAGTCGAGAGAATGACAGCATCACGGCCTAATCTTTCAGCCGCAAGCCTCAATGCCTCAGCATCATCTTTCGCAGTAAATGTAATCTGGTTCGTAACTCGCATTTCATTCCACCATTCCGACAGTCTTTACCTGAACTCCGCGTACTATCTCATTATATGACACCACGAAAATATTGTTTATGCTTCCCTCAATCAAACGCCTCACAATCAGCCTTACATCGGGGTGAACGAGCAAAACAGGCGGCAAGTTCTTGACAATCATTTCGTCCATAGCCCTCGATATAGCTGAAATCATCTTTTGAACCTCGCGGGGGTCTAAGTTAAGCTGCCATCCCCTCGTCAAATCTCCGTCAACTCCGGCCATGATTTTCTGCTCCCAGTTAGGCGACAATGTAGCAGCTGTTATTATGCCGTCAGGGCCTTGAATTTTCAGGGAGATGAGGCGGGAGAGGGATTCTCTGGCACGTTCAGTGAGGAAGTCGACGCTTCTTGACATTTTCCCGAAGTCAGCCAATGCCTCGAAGATTGTAACGAGGTCTCTGATTGGGATTTGCTCGCGGATTAGATTCTGCAAGACCTTCTGAATTTCGCCGAGTGAAAGCGACCCCAGCAATTCTTCAATTACGGCGGGGGCAGTCTCTTTGACCATGTCGGTGAGTTTCTGGACTTCCTGACGAGTGAGGAGTTCTGCGCCATTCTTCTTGATGACTTCGGAGAGATGTGTTGCCAAGACTGACGGAGCATCAACGACGGTGTAGCCCATAGCCTCAGCCTTGTCGCGCAAATCCGGCGAGATCCACAATGCCGGAAGCCCGAACGCAGGCTCCTTTGTTGGGACACCGATTAGCTCTTCCTCAGCGGCGCCAGTGTTCATAGCGAGGTAGTGGTCAGGCAATAACTCCCCTCTTCCAGCCTCAGCACCTTTAACGCGCAATATATATTCCGTCGGCTTAATCTGAATGTTATCGCGTATTCTTATTGGTGGGACTACAATGCCCATTTCGAGAGCCATTTGCTTACGTATTGTTCCTATTCTGTCAAGCATATCACCGCCCTGTCCCGGGTCAATGAGCGGGATAATCGCGTAACCAATCTCGGCCTCCATAGGCTCAACTGTCAACAGCTTCATGACGTCTTCGGGTGAGACTGGCTCTGCCTTTGGAGCTTCTGCAGCTGCGCCTGGAGCTGAAGGTGCGCCTGACGGAGCTTGCTGACCTGCTGGAGCCCCAGCGCCTGCGGGTGCTTGAGCGGCCTGTTCTTCTGCGGAAATTTCCTGCAACGTAGCTTCACGGCTGACGGTGTAACCCAATACTCCCATCAACACAGCCAAACTCACGAACGGTACAGTCGGCAATCCCGGAATAAGCCCCATCGACAATAACATTCCTGACGCGATGTAGAGGGGCCTTGGGTATTTCGTGAAAGAGTTAATAAGGTCAGGGCCAAGCTCAGAACTTGCGGCAGCCCTTGTAACGATGACACCCATAGCCGTCGACATTAGAAGCGCCGGAATCTGCCCGACAAGACCGTCTCCGACCGTCAGCAAACTATAATGACCGGCAGCCTGAGCAGCGTCCATGCCTCTCATGAAGATACCTATACTTAGACCGCCGATGATATTGATGGTAGTAATGATGAGTCCGGCAATAGCGTCTCCTTTGACGAATTTGCTGGCACCGTCCATAGCCCCGTAGAAGTCAGCCTCTCTCTGAATGTCCTGACGTCGCTGCTTTGCGCCCTGCTCATCGATGAGTCCAGAGTTCAAATCTGCGTCGATTGACATTTGCTTGCCGGGCATAGCGTCGAGTGTGAATCTTGCTGCGACTTCTGCGACACGTTCCGCACCTTTAGTGATGACGAGCATTTGGATTATGACGAGTATGAGGAACATGATGATGCCGACGACGTAGTTTCCCCCGACGACGAAGTTCCCAAACGCATTGATGAGCTCACCGGCATTCCCGTAAAGCAGGATCAGCCTGGTAGTAGAGACGTTAAGCGAGAGCCTGAACAGCGTAGAAATCAATAACAGCGTCGGGAAAATGGACAAATCGAGGGCGCGTTTAACGTAGAACGTAACGAGCAATGTAACTACACCCAGAGTGATATTCATTGAAAGTAGAATGTCGATTAACCAAGTCGGGAGTGGTACGACCATCATGATGATGATGAGCACCATTAAAAGAGCCACGCCGATGTCGGAATAGCTCTGAACTTTCTTTCTCATAGAAGGAACGGCCTGCGCTGTTGCTTCAGCCAAAGTGAAATTTCATCTCCCGTCTTTGGAAAAAGTCGCCTGTATTTTAGCACAATAACAAAAAAAGCCCCCCCATTCTTGAGAGGCTTATAATTTTGCTGACAGCTTAAACGTTAACGCCAAAATTCTGGCACAATGCTTTCAGACCACCTTTGAACCCTGACCCAATAGCGTTGAACTTCCATTCGCCGCCTTGACGATATAACTCCCCAACGACTACGGCAGTCTCAACAGAGAAGTCTTCACCCAGGTCATAGCGTATCAATTCCTTGCCATTAGCTTCGTCAAGAATGTGAATGTAAGCATTCGATACCTGGCCGAAATTCTGCTTGCGTGTATCAGCGTCATAGATGGTTACAGTGAAGGCAACTTTATCGGCATTACCTGGTAACTTGCTGAGGTCAACTTTGATCTGCTCGTCATCGCCGTCTCCTGCACCTGTGAGATTATCGCCCATGTGCTGAACTGCGCCCGAACTGTGTTTGAGGTTGTTGTAGAACACGAAATCAGCATCGCTCAAGACCTTGCCGTTAACGCCGAGAACGAAAGCAGCAGCGTCGAGGTCGAAGTCATATCCGCCGTCATACTTTTTCACGTCCCAGCCCAAACCAACGAGGATTCGGGAAAGTCCGGGATTATTTTTCGTGAGGTCAACCTTCTGACCCTTGAACAAACTAATCATGACTGCCTCCTATACGTTCACGCCAAAGTTCTGGCATAGTGCTTTCAATCCGCCTGAGAACCCTGAGCCGATAGCATTAAATTTCCACTCACCAGCCTGACGATAAAGTTCACCGACAACGACAGCAGTCTCAATGGAGAAGTCTTCACCCAAGTCGTAGCGGATTAGTTCCTTTCCATTGGCCTCGTCATAGATGTGGATGAAGGAGTTTGAGACCTGTCCGAAGTTCTGCTTGCGAGTTTCAGCGTCATAGATTGTAACGGTGAAGGTGATTTTGTCGATGTTTCCGGGAACTTTGCTGAGGTCGATTTTGACCTGCTCATCGTCTCCCTCGCCTAATCCAGTGAGATTGTCGCCCATATGCTGAACCGCTCCTGAATTGTGCTTCAAGTTTCCGTAGAACACGAAGTCCCCGTCCGACGTAACCTTCCCATTAGTGCCGAGAAGGAAAGCCGCAGCGTCCAAGTCGAAAGCCGAGCCGCCTTCGTATTTGTTGACATCCCAGCCTAATCCTACGAGAATGCGGGAGAGACCTGGATTGTTCTTCGTGAGGTCTACTTTCTGTCCTTTGAATAGGTTTATCATGTGAATTATGCCTCCCTTTGGAATTTTCAAGGATTATAGCATGATACAATCTTCAAGGAAGGTGATATTATGGAGTTTCTCCGTAAAGTAAGCAGTATATTCGGTCGATACATGGCCGTAATCGTTGTAGCAGTAACGCTGTTGTCATTGTTCGTTCCAGCTTCATCACTATGGATAAAGACGAGCTGGATTAACCCGCTTCTTATGCTCGTAATGTTCGGAATGGGACTAACCCTAAGCATAAGGGACTTCATTCCCGTCTTCACGCACCCGAAGTATGTTCTTCTCGGTACAGTGGCACAGTTCACGATAATGCCGCTTCTGGCGTGGGGATTGAGCATCGTCTTCGGGCTTGACACTGCATTGATGGCAGGGGTTGTACTTGTCGGGACATGTCCGGGCGGAACATCGAGCAATGTCATAACGTACCTCTCACGCGGTGATGTTGCATTAAGCGTTGGAATGACGAGTGTGAACACACTTCTTGCACCGTTCCTTACACCAGCGATAACGTACCTCATTCTCAGGGCTACGATAAGTGTTGACGTTGTAGCAATGTTCATCTCGATCGTTCAGGTCGTGATTATCCCGATAGTGTTGGGCTTCGCAATCAACAAGCTGTTCCCCAAAATCACGGAGAGGCTTGCCGATATTCTTCCGGCCGTGAGCGTAACAGCAATATGCCTAATCGTTGCATGTGTAGTCTCGCACAATTCGGAGCGAATCTTGTCGACTGGGTGGCTGGTATTCGCGGTAGTAATCCTTCACAACATTCTTGGCTATCTATGCGGCTTCATTCTCGGGAAGATACTCGGCCTTGATACTGCGCGTGTAAAGGCAATCTCAATCGAGGTTGGAATGCAGAACTCCGGTCTAGCAACGAGCCTAGCGGGTTCAACGTTCCCAAATCTCGCAATGGCCACAGTACCCGGCGCACTGTTCAGTGTCTGGCATAATATTTCGGGAGCATTGCTTGCGAGTGTGTATAGGCGTTGGAACGGAAGTAATGAAGTCGTGAATGAGTGATTTGGTGGCAAAAGTCCCCCTGCCAGTTGAGACAGAGGGACATGTTTTCTATATATTCCTGAGTTTCTCAATCAGCTCGTTGAAGCCGTAAATCTCAAGCGTAGTCATTCCTGCATTGAGCTGTTCAACGATATGCTGTTCCTTTGCGAATTTTGCCAGAGCCGCCTTGAATACCTCATCTTCGTATTCACGCGGAACAACGACAACCCCGTCGCAGTCTCCCGCAACAATATCGCCCGGCCTTACCTCAATTCCCCCGCATATCACAGGAACGTTGACCTCGCCGAGTGATTTTTTCACGGTGCCCGAAGGATTGAAAGCCTTGACGAACATCGGGAAGCCCATAGCCTTAATGTCCTGCGAATCCCTGCATGAGCCGTCTAGGATTACCCCCGAAATTCCGCGAACCTTGCAGGCAAGAGCCATGATGTCGCCGAAATGTCCTGCCTCAGTGTAACCATGACAATCGAGAACGAGAACATCTCCAGCTTTTGCGGTGTAAATCGCCTGATGCAATGCAAGATTATCGCCCGGATAGCATCTTGCTGTTACTGCACGGCCTAAAACGTGGCTTGCCGGGTCTATTGGCTTTATGGATGAGTGCATTACGCCCTGACGGGGAGCGCGGTTGTTGTTGTCGGCAATGTTCCCTGTAGGGAGCTGTGATAGTTCCGCGAGTTTCTCTGCTGTAAGTTCCATTGTGATTACTTCTCCGGTGTCTGCAAAGTATGGTAGCCCGTGAGCTTTCTTGCTTCTCTGAGGGGCATTCCAGATTTAACGTGAGCGAGTATCTGTTGTTCAACCTTCTCGATGTTCTTTGCGGTCTCAAGGACTTCTTCGGCTCTCTCGAATGGAACGACGATTACGCCCGTGTTGTCCCCGCAGACCAAATCGCCTGGGTTGACCTGAATACCTGCGATGCTTACGGGGCAGTTAGTACGGTCAACGAATACCCTATCCTTCCCTGTTACCATGTATGTGCCTTTGGTGAAGATGGGGTATTTCAGCTCGCGTATAACGTTGATGTCCCTGCATACGCCGTCAATGACCGTACCTGCTATTCCGTGCTGTGAGGCGTAGATCGACATTATGTCGCCCCACACAGTGCAGTCATCGCGTCCGTTGTTGTCGAGAACCGCAACTTCGCCGGGAAGAATGTCATCAATGAAGTCCCCGACAGTTCCGCGAGTGCTTCCGTTGGGCATGTAGTGGACGGTGAAGGCCTGTCCGCAAAGGTATGTGTCAGGCACTACGGCTTTGATGTGGTAGAGTGCGCCGAAAATCCTGAGTTTGTCCATAGCGTCAGAGATTGACGGGACATCGAGCTTCTTGTACTCCGCAATAATTTCGGGTGCTAAAGTTCTTTCGGGTAACATAATAATTCCTCCTGACTAGAATATTTTCCTGTGTGTGTTCATGAAGAGCAAACCAATTCCGTAGCATACAGCCATCAAACCTGCGCCGAAACCGAGAAGCATTGTTGTCCCGTTCTCAAGCACGGCAAGTTCAGGGCCGACGGCAATCATTCCAACCCAGATTGGCATGAAGAGGAACAGTCCCATACCGCCTGCATCGCCTGCGCAGCTCTCGTTCTTGGGGTCTATGCAGCGGAGGAGAGTGAGACCTGTCGCGGCATTTCCTATGCACTGGCCGAATACGACTACCATCTTCTCGAACCACTGTTCTTTGCAGATTTTTGCGCTCATGTAGACGTAAAGGAACGTGAGGATTGCGAGCATCAATACACAGTAAATCGTGATTGGTATTATGAACGAGACCATAGCACTGACGCTTATTGTTCCTACGGCTGAGACTATCAGGTATTCCAGACAGAAGCCGCTTATGTTGGAGCAAGTTTTCTTGTCGACGTAGACATCAGCACCAGTCTTGCACATTATGGGCCAGATTATTATTGCGCCGATTATGCCGAGAACGAGGTCGTTGACGTTCTTGAAGTAGGGTGAGATGTAAGTTACGCCTGCGAGCCTGAGGACGTAGCCGAGCATCATGCAAAGTGAGATGAAGAACATCTGAAGCGCGATTGCGTTAATGCCTGCGGTTGAAGTCTTAACTGTACCGATTGGTGTCTGTTTCTCTGGGGGCATTGGGCCTCCGTAGTAATCGGGCGGGAGTTTTTCGGGTTTGTCGACGAACTCGCAGTAACCTTTTCTTATTCCCCAGTTAAGAAGGGGCATACCGATTGTGAGAGCTGCTACGAGTCCTACGGTTGCGACGACCATTGAGATGCCCATGAAGTCAGGATAGCCTTTCTCCGTGAAGATTGCTGCCGCACTTCCAGCTGCTCCGTGCCCTGCGAAGAAGGAGTATATCGCGGTAATTCCCCAGTTTGGAGGCATTGAAGTCCAAATCTTCGAGAGGAGAAAACTTATACCCACGCCGAAGAACATTTGTGCGCCGTATGTCCCTGCTGCTACGAGGGTGTAATCCATGTATGAACGTGCCCTTTTGCGGTCGAAGCGTGTTCCGAACACCAGACACGTCAGGATTATGTCGATTAGGAAGTTGGGATACTTTCCAATCATCGGGGAAATCGGGACGATGTTGAGGACTTGGGGGCCACAGATGAGGAGCATTATTCCGCCGACAACTGACGAGGGCATGAATATTCTCTGAAGCACCGTGAACTTTTCTCGCACGAACCACCCAAGTCCGAGAAAGATGTTGAGTATCATGAAATCCATGAGTAGATTCATAACTTTACTGCCTCCGTTGAGGTTGAGATTTTCCTCCGCGCTTTGGAATGGGTGTATACTATCAGACAGACAATTACATGTAAAACGAATAATTTAGATATATATTATCGTTATAACAGCTATTTTTCGGTGGTGAAACTTAATGACGAACGAACAGATTGAAACCTTCATGGCCGTAATGACCTACGGCAACATCACATTGGCCTCGAATTTCCTTCACGTCTCACAGTCTACAGTCTCATCGAGGATTCAGCTTCTTGAGGAAGAACTTGGAACTCCGCTTCTCATACGCGGCAAGGGTCATCGCAACATTGAGCTTACAGCATACGGTCAGGCATTCGTCCCAATGGCCTCGCAATGGTCATCAATTTTCTTGGACAGCCGAAACCTCCGAACCCTCGCTAACATTCACACTCTAACAGTGGCAGGAGTTGACGCTGTGAATAACTGCACGTTCGTTCCCCTATTCAATCACCACATAGAACGACACCCCGATATAAGGCTCCAGATACGCACGCACCATTCTGACGAAATTCACGGCCTAATCTCCAACAGAACCGCCGATATTGGGTTCGTATTCTCACGCTCGCCGTACCCTAACATAATCTCACGCCCCGTTTACCGCGAACTCATGTACTTGATTTGCCACAAGGACAGCCCATATCATGACGACATGCCCTGTACAAAACTTCAGCCGGAAGATGAGATATATCTTCACTGGGGATTGGACTTTCAGCAGTGGCATAACCGATTCTTTCCGCCGGAACGATACCCAATCGTCAGCGTGAACACAGGCTCAATGCTTCAGCACTATCTTGATGTTCCGGGACGATGGGCAGTTGCTCCGATGTCTGTGATACGTGCTATCTCACACAGGACTAACCTGAAATATTACACGCTATCTGAGCCTCCGTCGCCTAGAATTTGCTACATGCTAACGAACAGATACCCCCCTCAGAGAAAGAAGGATGCCATTGACATCTTCGTGGAGGAACTGGAAATCTTCATCGCAGGGAATAATGATATATGTACGTTCGAGGCATGGATGCTTGAGCATAATCTTCCTCCTGCGCTTACAACATAAAATTTTTGCGCTATAATTCAAATAATTTCGCATATATTTGTGGAAGGAATTAGGTTTTCCCAGCTCTTTTTTTGTTGCAAAAGGGAGTTTTTAACATGATTCGCCAGAAGTCTCCCGCCCCTATAGGCTGAATTTGAATGGCGTAATATAATTCGCTTATGCTGTACCTTCAGGGCTATGCTATGGGACTACGGGAAGTTACGCCTTTGGAGAGGGTGTGAGACATATCCAGTCAAAGAGTTGGAACGCAGTCCTCGTAGAATCAGGAACGCCAACGAGCGTTAGGTGGAGGGTATTTTACGAATCAGTCCACGTCCGTCAGAAACAGAATACTTCTTGTTTTGCGGCTTTAATGCCCTTATTTGAATGTCAGTTAGTGCCGCTGCTATATTATCTCCCCTTTACCGTAGTCCTGATTTCACATTATACACAGGCCTGCAAAAAGGCATACGGTTTTATTCGTTTCTGTGGGTTTACAAAATGTAAAAAATCCCCGCTCTTTGCAGGGATTTTCGCGTTCTTGTTTACAAGACTTTGTTAATGGCGGCACCTGGAATCGAACCGGGGACACTGCGGGTATGAACCGCATGCTCTAGCCATCTGAGCTATGCCGCCTTATTGGTGGCGGGGAATGGATTTGAACCATTGACCTTCGGGTTATGAGCCCGACGAGCTTCCAAACTGCTCCACCCCGCGATGTTATGTGCTGTTCATGGTGCCGGACGAGAGACTCGAACTCTCACGGACTTTACGCCCTCGGGATTTTAAGTCCCGTGTGTCTACCATTCCACCAGCCCGGCGACTGCACTGGTGATTTAGCACGAAGAGTATTTTACCCCCCTTATTATTTCCCGTCAAGTTTATGTGTAATTGTTCGATTAGCTTATTCTCATTTTGTGAGCTTGTGGTAAAATTCTGGTTAAATTTTCCATAACAAATTGCATTTCTTTACATCGATATAGGCATTAAAATTTTTGCAGGAGGTGTTCATTCAGATGGAGTTAAAAGCGGTAGGCACTGCCGGGACTCTTGAGTCAAGCGACGTCATGATTACGCTTGAACCCAAAGACAGCGGCGGTATTGATTTGTCGCTCGAAAGCTCTGTTCTCAACCAGTACGGAAGGCAGATTAAAGCCGAAGTACTGGCATCACTGGAAAGGCTCGGCGTTAAGAATGCCAAGGTCATCGTAAACGATCACGGCGCTCTTGACTGCACGATTAAGGCCCGCGTTGAATGCGCATTCTACAGAGGGTGCGGCATTGACATGGACGGCAAGTTTGATTGGGGAGGAGTGATTCGCTAATGAGTATACCGAGACCAAAACCGGAGAAATTCCGTCTCCGCAGGACAATGATGTTCATGAACGCGCAGAAGCCCGGCCTCATCAAGGACGCTTACATTTACGGAGCGGACAGCATCATGCTCGACCTTGAGGATGCAGTAGCTGAGAACCAGAAGGATTCAGCACGCTTCTCACTCTACCACGCGCTCAAAGAGATCGACTACGGCGACACCGAAGTCATCGTGAGGATCAATGGCCTCGACACTCCTCACTGGAAAGAGGATATTCGTGTCTGCGTTGCGGGCGGCTGCGACGGTATAAGAATCGCAAAGACTGAGTCAGCTCATGACGTTCAGGTTGTTGACGAGGCTGTTACGGAAGCGGAAAAGGAGTTCGGCGTTGAGGTAGGACGTACACTGCTCATGGCCGCACTTGAAAGCCCCAAAGGCGTGCTGAATGCTGTCGAGATCTGCACAGCATCACCGAGACTTTTCGGCGTTGCACTTTCAGGCGGAGATTATCGCAAGTGTATGCAGGTCAAGGTCATTCCCGGCGGAATCGAGATGCTCTTTGCACGCGGCTTCATGCTCAACGCGGCAAGGGCGGCAGGGATTCAGTGCTTCGATACAGTCTTCACGAACCTCAACGATGATGAGGGCTTCAGGGCTGAGGTCAAGCAGAATGTCGAGATGGGATTTGACGGGAAATCGCTCATCAACCCGAAGCAGATTCCTATCGTCCACGAGATGCTTGCCCCGACGCAGAAGGAAATCGCCGAAGCTGAGAAGATAGTGCGCGCGTTCCGTGAGCAGGCAGACAAGGGAGTTGGAGTCTTCACGCTCGACAACGGAAAAATGATAGACATCGCTTTTGTACCCGGTGCTGAAAGAGTCATCAAGTTAGCAAAAGCCAGCGGAATTTACGAGGGGGATCTTTAATCATGAAGAACGCAGTAGGCAGAGAGATACCCGCAGAAGCATTAGCAGTAGAACTCAAGAACGGAAGAAAGTACGAACCCTATCAGGGCAAAGGCTACCGCGACGGAAAGTACATCAAGAAAGCCGGCCCAACGTCGAAAATCTACGAGAAACCTCAGGAAAGCAAGCTCCTTCCGTCAATCCGTGAAGCAGTCATCGCTTGCGGAATCAAAGACGGTATGACAGTATCCTTCCATCACCATTTCAGGAACGGCGACTACATCGTCAACATGGTCATGAAGGAAATCGTCGATCTCGGAATCAAGGACATCACGATTGCGGCCTCAAGTCTCGGAGATGCTCACGACCCCATAGCAGCTTACATCGAGCAGGGAATCGTTACGGGCATTCAGACATCAGGCATTCGCGGAAAGATGGGCGACGTTGTATCACACGGGAAACTCAAGACCCCCGCAATTCTCCGTTCACACGGCGGAAGAGTGAGAGCCATTGAGGAGGGCGACGTACATATTGACGTTGCATTTATCGGCGCACCGACATCGGACGAATACGGCAACGCACGCGCACTCGGCGGAAAGGGAGACTGCGGAGTATTATCCTATGCAGTACCAGACTCAGAGTATGCTGACAAGGTTGTCGTAATCACTGACACTCTTGTACCTTATCCGAACTTCCCGCCAAGCATTCACGGCGTTAATGTCGATTACGTTGTGAAGGTTGACGAGATCGGTAATCCCAAGAAGATTGCCTCAGCCGCCGCAAGAATGACCCAGAACCCCAGAGATTTGATGATGGCCGAGAACACAGCAAAGGTTATCGCCGCATGTCCGTGGTTCAAAGAGGGCTTCAGCTTCCAGACGGGAGCGGGCGGGCCTTCACTCGCGGTCAACAGATTCCTTGAGCCGTTAATGGACGAGAAGGGAATCAAAATGTCGTGGGCAATCGGAGGAATTACAGCGGCAATCTGCGAGCTTCAGCGCAAGGGCAAGGTCGGAAAGATCATCGACGTTCAGGACTTCGACACTGGAGCAATCGAGGACATTCGCACGAACCCGAACCACTTTGAGATGACAGCTTCCGAGTACGCCAACCCTGCAAACAAGGGCGCGTTCGTCAACAAGCTGGACTTCGTTGTACTTGCTGCACTTGAGGTTGACATCGACTTTAACGTGAACGTCATAACGGGTTCAGACGGTGTACTCAGGGGCGCACCGGGCGGACATCCTGACACGGCTGCGGGCGCGAAGTGCTGCGTGATAGTTACGCCTCTTACGCGCGGAAGAATGGCCACGATTTGCGAGCATGTTGTTACGGTTACGACGCCGGGCGACTGCGTTGACGTTGTTGTTACGGATTACGGTACAGCGGTCAACCCCGCAAGGAAGGACATCATTGAGGCACTCGACAAGGCTGGAATCAAGCACGTTCCAATCAAGCAGCTTCAGGAGAAGGCATACTCGCTCGTCGGGAAGCCGGACGACCTCCAGTGGAAGGACAAGGTAGTGGCAATACTTGAGGCTCGCGACGGAACAATTCTTGACGTCGTGAAAGAGATTAAGCCCTACGAGAACTAGAGCGCAAAAGGACAGCAAAGCTCCCTCCTGAATTGGGGGGAGTTTTTCTTTATGTCTCCTCACGAAATACAATTTCAGGCGATAATATATTATTGAGGTGATTCACATGGAAATCATAAAGACGGCTCTCCGTTCACTGATGAGCAACCGAACTCGCTCGCTTCTCACAATGCTGGGAATAATCATCGGTGTCGGAGCGGTTATCACGATGGTAGCAATAGGTCGCGGGGCAGCACAGCAGGTTGAAAGCGCGCTGTCAGGCTTCGGCTCTAACCTTCTCATAGTCATGCCAGCTCCGCCAAATTCGACTGGCGCAAGAGGAGCTGCAGGTTCGGGCGAAAGTTTGACGCTTGACGACTCTTATGCCCTAGCCGAACAGACGTTCGCAATCGCAAGGACAGCCCCAGAAGTCAGCACGTCGGCACAGGTCATCTACGGCAATTCAAACTGGAACACAAGCGTAACAGGAAGCACCCCTGACATCTTGCAGGTTCGTAACTGGACGATGGCATCAGGCGCAATGTTCACGGAGCAGGACGTGAGGTCGGGCGCAAAAGTCTGCGTAATAGGCCCAACCGTAGCTACTGAACTTTTCGGCTACTCTGATCCTATCGACATGACCATAAGAATCCGAAGCATACCGTTCCGCATCGTAGGTATGACAACGAAGAAGGGCGCGAACTCAATGGGGCAGGATCAGGACGATTTCATTCTCGTTCCTGTAACAACGGCTCAGAGAAGGCTCATAAGAATGGGCACTAGGGTTGACAGCGTGAGAAGGATTAACGTTCAGGCGAAGGACAAAAACTCAGTTTCAACCGCTGAACAGGAGGCAATATCGCTTCTACGTCAGAGGCACAGGCTAACTGAGGGCGTTGAAAACGATTTCAATATCCGAAACCTAACGGAGATTCAAGAAAGCATGGCCAGCACCGCTAACGTTATGAGTATGCTTCTTGGAGCAGTCGCGTCAATCTCACTCCTCGTCGGCGGAATTGGAATCATGAACATCATGCTGGTCTCGGTAAGTGAACGTACACGCGAAATCGGAATCCGCATGGCCGTGGGTGCAAGGCCGTCAAATGTCAGGACGCAATTTTTGACAGAGGCGGTTGTGCTTTCATTGCTTGGCGGAGCTATAGGCATTTCTATGGGAGTTGGAATCTCGAAGGCTGTAACGGCATTCTTCGGGTGGGCAACGCTGATTTCAGGGCAGTCGGTTGTAATTGCTGCGGGATTTTCGGCGTTCATCGGGATATTATTCGGGTTCTGGCCAGCTTGGAAGGCCTCGAACCTTGACCCTATTGACGCTTTGAGGACGGAATAAATTGCGTTTTTTACGTTTTTGCGTATAATTCAAAAACAGTTGAGCAGAATGGTGTTATGCCAAATTTCTTGCGAACTATGTTGTAACGAAAAGGAGTGTTTGTATGAAGAAGTTTCTTGTGGTCGTTATGTTGGCAGTTATGTGTGTTCCATGCAACGCTGCGGAGAAAGTTGCGGCGGTCTGCGATAATGGAACCTTCAACGGTGTCTTATCTTCCGATAATGTCATCACGTGGCTCGGTATTCCTTATGCCAAACCTCCCGTAGGCCCTCTCAGATGGAAAGTTCCTCAAGCTCCTGAAGCAAGTACAGCGTCATTTGAAGCTGATAAGTTCTCAGCAATGCCGATACAGAAAGTGCGGGACACTAATCCTTCTTCGCTAATGCCTCAAGATGAAGACTGCCTGTACCTCAATGTCTGGAAGGCCAGCGATGATACCGTTGCTTCCCGTCCTGTCATGGTATGGGTTCACGGAGGCTCATTCAGAGCTAACGGGACTGCTGAACCTGAATGGCACGGACACAAATTAGCGGCCGATAATCCTGACGTAATGGTCGTGTCTGTCGGTTACAGGCTCGGCCTTATGGGCTTCATCGACTTTTCCGAAGTAAGCGGCGGCGAAAACTTTGCAGAGAGCGGAAACTTAGGGATCCTCGACGTTCTACAGAGTCTGAAATGGCTGAAAGCTAATATAGCTTCGTTCGGCGGAGACCCTGATAACATCACGGTGTTCGGGCAGTCATCTGGATCGGCTTTGATCTCGCTGTTAATGACGATCCCGGAAGCACAGGGGCTTTTCCAGAGGGCTATACTCCAAAGCGGTGCTGTCTCAATGTCAATGGCCAGGAAGAGTGCAGCAGAGGACGCTACAGAGCTTGCCAGAAAGCTCCTCAAACTGACAGGGACAACAGACATGGCTGGCTTGATGGCTCTAACTTCAAAAGACCTCCAGAACGCCGCAAACAAGCTTGAGGGCGCACTGAATTTCCCGGAGCGCGACGGTGTAGTCCTGTCTGAAGATGTCTATGCAGCTTTTGCCGCAAACGCAGGTAACTATGATATTCTCATCGGCTCTAATGCTGATGAAGCACGTTACTTCTTGGGAGCTATAGGCAGTGTTGATCTGTTCGGCGATTACGTAACTTCGGCTTACGTTCAGCTCACTGATGCAATGAGCAGGATACCTGACTACGGGGAAGCGATGGTTGGTGCCGCAGAAAACTTCATTGCTCTTCAGGGAAATGTTGAACCTGTCTGGGCGTATACGGAATTTCTGAATGACTTGCTTTTCAGAGTCCCTGCCATACAGATGGCTTCATCACCAGCCAGAACGGGCAGAACATACATGTATTACTGGAATATGCCAACAGCCGCACCGTACCTAGCGTGTCATGCAGTCGAGATTCCGTTCATTTTCGACCTTCCAAACGCATTGATTCCGGCTGATTTCCTGAACAGTGCGCAGGGACAGGGCATACGCACTCTCGTTCAAAGTATATGGGTTGATTTCGCTAAGGACGGAGTGATAAACGGCATGGCTGAATACACGGCATCTGACCGTACTACAATGGTAATCAGTCCTGATGTAATGCCGGTAAGTGCAGCGAATGACCCGTTAAGCACGCAGAGACAGTTGATGACACCTTTGCTTGCGCTGAACTTTTCAGGACGTGACATCATCAATCTTGTGAACGCTGGCGGTGCAGATGAAGAGATTGACACTCCAACAAGCCCAGATGTTCCGGTCAACTCGACGAGTCCCGACGTGCCGGTAATCCCGACAAGCCCAGATGTCCCGGTAATCCCGACAAGCCCCGATGTGCCTGTCCCTCCGACAAGCCCCGACGTTCCACACGTCCCGACGAGCCCTGATTTGCCTTCTGAGACTCAGTCTAACGTTACTCAGCCGACAGTGAACGTTGAGAAAGTCATTGACACCGTCCGCGAATTACTGAATCTCGCAAACGCCGTCGTCGTGGAACTCCCAGCCTCATCATCGGGAACGTCAAGAACTGTCTCGGATATTCCGTCAGGACAGTTCAGTGCGATAGAGGCACAGGGACGTAAAGTTGCGGTTGTCCTTCCTGAACTCACAGTTACAACAGCGGCAATCAACGTTTTCGGTGTGAGCCTCGACAACCTTGCGCCGGGTGCAACGATATTCCTCGACATGACGAGAAGGTCTGCGACAGCCTCAAACGCTTCGGTCAGTTCAGCGGAAGACTACGCGGGTGAGTACGTTTTCCTCGACGATGACGGCAATGAAGTTTCCACAGTCCCGCCAAACCGTCATGTGAACGTTGCGGCCTACCTTGAGCCGGGCTATGTATATTCGCCCGTGATCACGACCAGCGAAACGACAGGAGTCGGAAGTTCAAGCGGAGGTTGCAGTACAGGTTTCAGCGCGGCGATCCTTCTTGCGGGACTCGCGCTCATAATGCGGAAAAAGTAACAGAAGCAGTCAGTAACCTCACGTCTAAAGACAGGGGCTTGAAAAAAAGCTCTTGCTGACTAGCCTAAGTCTTAACTGACTACGTTACCTGCGAATATATAGGTATCGGCGGACGTAAATCCTAATCTGCCGCTCTACGGTTTGTGGTTAAACAGTCCTGAGAGGCAGGGGCAGTGCTGCAAACATATAAACCGCAGGATAACATTGGCGAAGGATTATTACTCTAGCGGGCGGAGGTCTGTTCCTTATTAACAGATATAAAGCCCGCTCGCCTCTGGCGATATAATACTAACAAAAAGGAGGGCGCACTTCCTCCCCATAGCTAAAAGCTAGGGGTATCCGTGCGAGTTTTTGATGATCAATCAACAAAAATTCGCCCCCTCACTTCACATTGCGAGGGGGAGTTTTTTATATTCGCCCGTAGAGTTTGCAGGCGGCCTTTATCCTGTCAGCAAGACCATCAGGAATAGCGTCCACCGTCATTCTCCACTCCCAATTTCCTGAAGGTGTCGACGGCACATTGATCCTCGCCTCAGCACCGAGTCTCAGATAATCCTGCATCGGTATAACCGCCGTGTCAGCAACAGAACTGACCGCAAGCCTCGTAACCTCAGACGTGAATATATATCCGTCCATAACGTCGCGCCCTATATATGACGCAAAGTTCTTTATCTCGTCCTCAGTTGCGTCGTTCTCGAACCAGCCCCGCGATGTGTTGTTGTCGTGAGTACCAGTGTAGACCACAGAGTCGCGTGTGTGATTGTGAGGTGCGTAGGGATTATCGGCGGGATTTCCGAACGCGAAGTGTAACACCAGCATTCCTGGCAGGCCGTAATCCTTCCTCAGCTCCTCGACATCAGGCGTTATTATTCCGAGATTTTCAGCCCAGAATGGCATCGTCGGGAAATTCTCCTTGAGTGCCGCAAAAAATTTCTCGTGAGGAACGTCAATCCATTCGCCGTTCTTGGCCGTCTCCTCACCGTACGGTACTGCCCAATATGCCGCAAGTCCCCTGAAATGATCTATCCTTATTCGGTCGAACATCGAAAGAAGATTCTTCAGCCTCCTAATCCACCAACTGAAGCCGTCCTTCTCCATTACGTCCCACTTGTAACACGGATTACCCCAAAGCTGCCCCGTCTCGCTGAAATAATCCGGCGGAACTCCCGCTACCGTTACAGGGTTCAAGTCCTCGTCGAGATCGAACATTCCCGGATTCTCCCAAACGTCAGCGCAGTCCCTCGTTACATACAGCGGCATGTCCCCGACAATCTCAATCCCAAGCTCCTTCAATTCCTCGTGAAGCGCCTTGACCTGCCTGAAGAATATGTATTGGTAGAACTCCTGACGTGATATTTCCTCCGAGTATTCTTCCTTGAACTTTTTGAGCGCGGAAGGGTCTCTGTGCTTCAGGTCATCAGGCCATTTATACCAAGCCGCACCGCCGTTCACCTGCTTTATGACGCTGAACAATGCAAACGCTTCAAGCCATTCCGTCTCAGAAATGAAAGCCTCGAAATCTAACATATCACCCTTGCTCATGTGCTTGCAGGCAGCGTTGAGTATCTCGGTCTTGAATGTTCTTGCCGACTCGTAGTCAACGCGCTCAGGATTCTTCGTGAAGTCATATTTTGCAGACAGCTTCTTGAGCTCGTCAGCAGTAATCATTCCTTCTTCAACAAGAATCTCAGGGCTTACAAGAAGGTGATTCCCTGCAAACGCACTCGTTGGACTGTATGGCGAATTTCCGCAGCCCGGGTCTATCGTTGTCATTGGGAGAACCTGCCATATCTTTTGCCCGGCATCATGAAGGAACTTCGCGAACTTATACGCTTCAGGCCCGAAATCACCTATGCCGTATTCCGATGGAAGCGATGTTAAAGGCAGTAATATTCCTGCACCCCTCATAAATTTTTCCTCCTTATATAGCTCCAGAATCGTAAACCGCGCAGCCTGCGCAGAACGTCATAGCAACATCGATCTCAGAAATCTCCTCCGGCCTCACCAAGAACGGATCCTGTTCAAGTATCACCATATCAGCATCGTTACCGACAGAAAGCTCACCGCGACGAGCTTCCGCCCCGCCGTTCCATGAAGCTGACCACGTATATATGCTCAATGCTTCAGCTACACTCAGGCCATTACTCACGAAATCGCTTATCGTTTTTACGGGTGATGTCAGAGATTGGCCGCTTCCTGATGAGATTACCAGTCCGTTCTTGAATGCCTCGTGAATAAAATCGTCCTCATTTCCTGCGATTATTATTCCGCCAAGACCGAGAAGCCTCATTCTTTCTATGAGATTCCCTGCAATATTCCTGATTACGTGGCGGGAATTTTTACGTGAACGCTTTATTACGCGCTCAAGGGCATTGAGGCAGGACTTGCTGTTGTCGCTGATTACCTGACAGCCGGACAGGTGAGCCGCGTATATCATGCTCTTCTGGACTTGCTGCTCAAGACCGCCGTCAACAATGATTCCTCCGAGCCTGCAAAATGGAAGGCCGTCGCCCGTTCTCAGTCCCTCCGAAAGAAAGTCATTGAGCGTCCCCATGTCATCAAAGCCGAAGTTGCACCTTAGCCGGAACGTCAGTGAGTCACAGGCATCGTTGAAGAATATATCCCACAATCTTTTAGCGTCCCCGCGAAAGTCCGACCATATCTCCGTTATTCCTAGAGCGTTGACTTTTGGGGCGTAAGTTTTTGCGAGGTGAAGAATATCCTCATCGCTCAAGTCCGGAAGATGCTGCGTGAACTCATCAAGCTCAACGTTATCCTGAGGCATGTTAAACGCGTTCATTGCCGGAGTGTTGAGGACAGCGTGGCTTCTCTTAGCGTCAATGACGGCACATGGCATGGCAGGGATTACAGCGTCAATGTCGTCGCGTGAGATTATGATTTCGTCGGGAAGGCCGTCTGCAATGTACCATTCACGGAGAGGCTTAGGATTTGCGCGGGAATACGTGGTTAAGAGTTCGGACATTTCGCGGGCTGAGTGAACGTTCGAGAGGCTGAGGCGCTCCTGAGATTCCGCCCATGAAAGAAAGTCGAGGCATGTATCACAGAATCCTGGCAATACAGTTCTTCCGTGAATGTCGATGATCTTGCCATCAAGGCTGCTAACTTCGTCATCAACGGAGACGATTCGGCCATGCTCGAATGTAATGTTAGATGCCGTACCTGACTGAGTATGAATCCTTCCGTTAATGAGTGAGATTTTCTCGTCTTGGGTCTGCAACAAGCAATCCCCCTTTTATTGAATATGATAAAGCCCGCCAATATTTCAGGCAGGCTTAATGCTAGTATAGTCCGCTATGCTTCTGACCGATTCCGAAAATCTGGAGCGATGACTCCATGAGTTCGTTTTGCTGTCTTACGAGCCACGAACCGACGGCCATCTGAACTTTTGCCTGGCTGAAGTCCATGGAAGCCTGTGCGATGCTCATTGGGTCAGCACCGCTCTCGAGGACTTTTGCGCTTGCGACGTTTGCTGTGTTGAGGCCGGACTGCATTAACTCGAGGCCATTCTTTCCGAGCGTGTCAAAACTCTTGAAGTTAATCATGACTATTCCTCCTTGTTTCATTGATGTGGTATATTGTAACAGAAGAGGAGGTATTATTCTCATGAAGAAGTTTATGGCAATCTTAGTAGTTCTGTTATTAGCGGCAGTATCATTTGCGGAGGAAGGCTTCACAGTCTCGGAGATAACCCCGGAGATATTCGCGCGTATTCAAGGTAAGTCGTACAAGGACAACTGCCCGATCCCGCTCGAAGACCTGCGGTATTTGCGTGTTCTCCACAAGGACATCAACGGCGAGACTCACGAGGGCGAAATGGTTTGCAGCGTTCACATAGCGTCTGACGTTCTCGAAATCTTCAAGGCACTCTATGAGGCAGGGTATCCGATTGAAAGGGTGAGGCTTGTCGATGAGTATGATGCTGACGACGAGACATCAATGCGCGACAATAACTCGTCATGCTTCAACTTCCGCTTCATAACGCACTCAACGAAAATCTCAAAGCACGGGCTTGGATTAGCAGTTGACATAAACACGCTGTATAATCCATACGTAAAGGAGACGAAGGACGGAAGGATACTCGAACCCGCAACCGCCGGAGAATATGTTGACAGGACGAAGAGCTTCCCGTACAAGATTGAGAAGGGGGATTTGTGCTACAGGCTGTTCACGGAGCGAGGCTTTGAGTGGGGCGGTGAATGGAAGAGCTTGAAGGACTACCAGCACTTTGAGGTATCCGACGAGAAGGCAAGGGAACTTTACCCGGATTACAGATAGGAGGAAATATGATGGAAACGAGAGTCGCAGTGATGAGCATTATAGTTGAGAACACGAAATCAATCGAGGCATTGAACGCTACACTTCACGAGTACAGGGACTGCGTGATCGGGAGGATGGGGCTTCCCTACCGTCCGAAGAACATCAACATAATCAGCATAGCATTGGACGCACCGCAGGACGTAATATCGGCGTTGTCGGGGAAAATCGGCAACCTTGACGGAGTAAGCGTAACGATAGCGTTCTCGAAGTGAGAGAACTAATCACAAAGCTCTCGGAGACTCATTCGCTCAGTGTCGAGGAGTACGAGGCAATAATCAGCAATCGCAATGATGAGAACGCACGATTTTTGCGGACTCTTGCAGTTGAGACGAGGCGCAGGATTTACGGGAATGCAGTGTATGTACGCGGCCTGATAGAGATCTCGAACATTTGCAAGAACGACTGCTATTACTGCGGAATAAGACGAAGCAACTCTGAATGTGAACGCTACCGGCTTACCCGCGAGGAGATTATGGCGTGTTCTGACGAAGGATACGAGCTTGGATTTCGGACGTTCGTACTTCAGGGCGGTGAGGATTCGTACTTCAGCGATGAAATTTTGGGAAGAATCGTGAAGGACATAAAGTCTCATCACCCTGACTGCGCCATAACTCTCTCAATGGGCGAGAGGAGCTATGAGAGCTACAAGTTCCTCCGAGAATGCGGGGCTGACAGGTACTTGCTTCGACATGAGACGGCCAACCCTGAGCATTACGCGAGGCTTCACCCCTCGGCCATGTCGTATGAGAACCGCATAAAGTGCCTCCGGGAATTGCGGGAACTTGGGTATCAAGTAGGCTGCGGCTTCATGGTTGGAAGTCCGTACCAGACGGCGCGAAATCTTGCGGAGGACTTGAAGTTCATCGAGGATTTCAAGCCAGAGATGTGCGGGATTGGGCCGTTCATTCCGCATAAGGATACGCCGTTCAAAGATTTCCCTGCCGGAACTGCTGAGATGACATGCTATCTTCTCTCGGTGATACGGCTGATTCACCCGCCTGTTCTTCTTCCCGCAACGACCGCTCTCGGAACGATCAACCCAATAGGCCGCGAAATGGGTATCATGGCCGGAGCGAATGTTGTGATGCCTAACTTGTCGCCCGTTAAAGTGAGGAAGAAATACGAGCTTTACGACAACAAGATCTGCACGGGCGAGGAGAGCGCACAGTGCCGTGAATGCCTGAGTAACAGAATGCGTAAGATAGGCTATGAGATTGTTGTTGACAGGGGGGACGCTAAACGGGCTTTGTGATGTTATAATATGAAGCAAGTTCGGGATGACGCGGACTAGAGGCAAAATGGTCATCGGTTTGGGCGGGCATCCATAACCGAAAAGCAGACCAATCAAGCGGATAGTTATTTCTTTACCGAGTTGATGGGGCTTTATCATTTCCTCATCATCTCACCCTTCAAGAAACTTTCCTCCCTTCACAATTTCTTCATGTTGCTATGCTTGACTGTGCTATAATCCGTTTTTACGGAGCAAATAAAATTCACACGAGGTGATAAAGTTTTATGCTAAAGTTCTTCACACGCATAAGGATATTATTATGGGTATTGGTACTGGTAGGAGTCGGTTTCCTCGTAAGCACACAGGTACGCGCAAAGCTCGCTCAGGCGGCCGCTAATCTCCGTTCGCTCGAAACTCAGACCGAAGAAGTCTACCCCGTCGAGACCGAGACGCTGAAGACCTCCGACTGGGAGACATGGAGGAGCTATTACGGTCAGGCAAAATCCGCTCATACCCAGAACATCACGACATATGAGCGCGAAATCGTCAGAACCGTCAATGTTGACGTAGGAAGCCCCGTTAAGGCTGGCCAGACGCTCATAACGTTGCAGGTCGCGGCAAGGGGAGCACAGGTTCAGTCAGGAAAGACCGCCTATGATGAGGCAGTCCTAAACTATAACCGTCTCAAACAGCTCAACGCTAAGGGCGGAATCTCGAAGTCCGAAGTTGACGCGGCATATTCACGAATGAAGACAGCCGAAGCCGCTCTCAAGTCCACCCAGTCATCGTTACAGCGAACGAGCCTCAAAGCCTCAATCAACGGCATAGTCTCAGCGCGAAACGTTGAACCCGGCGAAATTGCTGAAGCTGGCGCGGTACTCCTCTCAATCGTTGACCCAAAGGAAATGGAAGCCGAACTCATGGTCTCCAAGAAAGATGTCATGAAGATCAATCGCGGAACGACGGTAGAGATTCGTGTTGACGGCCAGACGCATCAAGGCTTTGTGAAGCGTATCAGCCCCGAAGCACAGTCAGGCTCAGGACTTTACCCCGTAACCGTAGGGCTTCCCGAAAACTCAGGCATTCTTCCTGGCACTTACGTTGAGGGAAGATTCAGGGTTGACACACAGCAGAGCGTCGTAGTAATCCCGTCAAACGTCGTAGTCTACAGGGGAAAATCGCAGTCAGTCTACGTTGCCGACGGAAACAGGGCAAAACTCACCAACATTACTACAGGCGAGGGGCGCGAAGGAAGAGTCATCGTAACATCAGGACTAAAGCCCGGCGACCAGCTCATAACCAGCGGGAACAGGGTACTCTATGACGGCGCGGGTATCGTGAAGAATGTAGGAATTGCGGGAAAAAGCACTCAGGACAATTCCAACGAGGGCTAAAGTTTCATGAGAGGCTTCATAAAGTTTTGCATCAATCACCCCGTCTTCACGTGGTGTACTGTTGTTGTATGGATACTTCTGGGAATTTCAAGCTACTTCACGTTAGGCGTTACGCTGTACCCTGATGTTGAGCTTCCGTTCGTATTAGTTAGGACGACATATCAGGGTGCAGGCCCCAATGAAATCGAGCAGTTAATCAGCAAGCCTCTTGAGGACGCATTAGCTGACCTCGAAAATCTCAAATCAATAACGACATACTCAATCGAAGGGATCTCAATGGTAGCCGTCGAAATGGAAGCCGGAACTAACCCAGACCTCGCACTCGTTGACGTTAACAACAAGGTCAAGGCGAAAGTCCCGGATCTTCCTGATGATGCCGACGAGCCAGTTTCGAGCAAGTTTGACATTTCCGCACAGCCATTCCTTATAGTCTCGTTCACATCTTCAATGCCAGAGAAGACAGCAAAGAAGATGATCGAAGACAGGATACAGCCCGTTGTAGCGAGAGTTGAGGGTGTGGGAAGAGTTGACGTTACCGGCGGAAGGGACAGGGAGATTCACGTGAACCTTGACCCTGCGGCACTGAGTGATTACGGGATAAGCTACATGCAGGTCTGCAACGTCGTGGCGGCCAACAACCAGACAACCCCGTCAGGTTACGTTACGCAAACGAAGGACGAAGTATCACTGCGACTGATGGGCGAGTTCAACGAGGTTGAGCAGCTTGAGGACATACTCATTCCAACGCCAAACGGTCAGCCTGTTAGACTCTCGATGCTTGGCGAAGTTGTTGACGGAGAGGAAGACCAGAGGAGCTTGGCGCGTGCGGACGGCCACCCAGTTGTACAGCTACGGATAAGCCCTCGTTCAAACGCTGACGTTGTTGAGGCTGGAAACCAGATTAAGCGTCTCATGACCCGCACCATGAAGAATTACCCGGACTTCACGTATGAATACACATATGATGATACGGGCTTCGTTGAGTCGGCAGTCAAGAACATAATCCGTGATACTGCAATAGGAATAGCACTGACGGCACTCGTGATATATCTTTTCTTGGGACGCTTCGGTGCGACGTTCATAGTTGCGTTCTCGATGCCTGTTGCATTTGCGGCGACGTTTGTACCGTTGCAGATTCATGGTTACACGCTGAACCTCATGAGTACGCTTGGCCTTGCGCTCTCAATGGGAACGCTGGTCATGAACGCTATCCTGATAATCCAGAACATCTATCGATTCCGTGATATGGGATACAGTGCATTCGAGGCAGCCGAAGAAGGTACGGTTGAAATCTCAATGTCAGTTCTCGCGGGAGTTTTGACGAACTTGGGAGTTTTCATGCCCGTTGCGTTGATGAGTACGATAGCCGGACAATTCCTGAAGCCCTACGCCGTAACAATCGTTTATGCTACAGCGTTCTCACTGTGGGTTACGATGGCTGTTACGCCCTGTCTTGCCGCCCGAATCAAGAAGACCGGCCATGACAACGAGCTTCCGTTAATCGGCAAAATCCTCACAGGCTGGTGGAACTGGATATTCGACGGATTCCGTGATATGTTCTTCATAATACTCCACGCGGCCATGAGGTTCCCGTTTACTACGGTAGTGCTGACGATACTTGCGACTTACGGCTCACTCAAGCTCGGCGGTTTCATCGGTACTCAGTTCACGCCATCAACGGACGACGGAACGGTAAGGATCACGCTGACCCTCGACAACAACTCATCAATATACAGGACATCGGAGCTAGTATATCAGGTTGAGGACTATATCAACAGTCTTCCGGAGAAGAAATATATCCGCAACGTAGTCTCAACAGTGGCGGGTTCAATGCGCTCGAACTCAATCAGCCAGGCACAAATTGCACTTTACCTCAACGATGACCCCAAGAGGCCGTCAACCCAAGACTTAGCCGACAAGATTCGTCCGTACCTGAGCAATCTTCCGGGCGTTCAAATTTCGATAGCGGCTACACGTTCAGGCTTCGGAAACCCAATCGAGATACAGATAAAGGGTCAAGACCTAGACCAGCTCTACAGCATTGCGGAGGAGATTCGCGCGAGGGGCAGGAGAGTTCCGGGAGTTCGAGACCTAACCATAGAGATGGAAATGGGTAAACCTGAGCTGAGAATAACGCCGATACGATGGAGGCTCGCACCTTTGGGGCTTAACATTTCGGACTTGGCGGGAATAGTGAGGGGCTACCTAATCGGAAGGGACTCAGGGAAATTCCGCCAGGGCGGCTACGAGTACGACATTAAGGCGAGAATATCCCGCGAGAAGGCAAGCGACATCTTCAACGCCCATGAACTTCCGATAATGACGGGCTACGGTCTTGTTCCGCTTGACGAGATGGCTGACATTTCGTGGAGCGACGGCCCTACGGAAATCCGAAGGGTTGAACGCGAGAGGGCAGTTGTTGTTACGGGGAACGTCCGCTACATTACATCTGGTGAAGGCAACGCGAGAATGCGCGAGGTCGTCAACCAGATGACACTTCCCGACGGAGTGAGCATAAATTTCGGCGGTGAACAGGAAGACATGGCCGAGAACTTCACGGAACTCATACGAACGCTCGTAATCGCAATCGTCGTAACCTACCTAGTTGTCGCGGCAATCCTTGAGTCGTGGACGTACAGCATCGTAATCCTCGCAACTGTCCCAATGGCGGCAATCGGAGTCGTCCCCGCGATGCTTCTGTCGGAGGTCAACATCTCAATCTTCGCGCTAATCGGAATGATAATGCTTGTCGGAATGGTCGTGAACAACGCGATCGTCGTCGTCGATTATGCGGAGGTTCTAAGGCTGAAGGGAACTCACCCATACGAGGCGGTTGAGGAGGCTTGCCACGTTCGATTCAAGTCGCTTCTGATGGCGGTCGTTACGTCAATAGTCTCACTGCTGCCATTGCTTTCGACAGGACGAGGCTCGGAGATGAAGAGGCCGATTGCAGTCGTCGCTATCGGAGGACTTATTGCGGGCGGAATGCTTGCAATGCTCTCGATACCTGCGGCGTATAAATGCGTATGGAGAGTTAGGATTCTCTGGGCACGATTGAGAGGCAGGGAATACGACGAGAGGGACGAAGAAGAATACGAAGATGATGACGAGTAGCGAGATTGGGAGGCTGGCACTTGAGGCAATGCTTGTCGAAGTGTCGGTAACTCCAAAGCCCGGACTGGTTGACCGCAACAATTCAGGGGCGCACAGGGACATGGATTTTTTCACGTTCATGAAGAGCGCGGCGAGTCTGGGTGAAAGTTTCGTCGATTTCGCGGAAGAAGGAATAGCAGGGGGAGTGAAAGGAATTCCTCCTGCTGAAATTTTCCCGGCAGTCCGTAAGATCGGAATCGAGGCAGAGCGTCGAATGTTCTGCGCAACGGGCGGCATTAACACTCACAAAGGCGAAATATTCTCACTTGGTTTGCTGAGTGCGAGTGCTGGTTATCTTGCAGGAGCAGGGCGGGAAGTTACGGCTGACGATACGATGAGGCTTGCGGCTGAAATGTGCGCTGGAATAGTTGCGAGTGATTTTGCGGGCGTTCGGGAGAAATCTCCGGCCATGCTGACGAAAGGCGAACGTGTCTATATTGAACATGGTATTACAGGAATCAGGGGCGAGGCTGAGGCTGGTTATCCATGTGTGAGGGACGTATCACTACCAGCACTGAGGGAGTATATATCGCGGGGACTTTGCATGAATGACGCGCTTGCGATGACGCTGATTCACATAATGGCACACGCTCACGACACGAACATAATCTCACGGCATGATGTTGAGACTGCACAGGAAGTGATGACGACAGCGGGCGGAATGATTGCGTCGGGCTTCGGGATTGAGGATATAGCGAGGCTTGACGGGGAATTTATTTCACGCTGGATTTCTCCGGGAGGTGCTGGAGACTTGCTGGCGGTAACGTATTTCTTGTACGTGAACTACCCGCGCCCATAGAATACGACGGCTTACGCGCCTTTTGAGACAGGGGCAAAGATTTTCATCGACGAGGCCATAATCATTACGACGGGAATGTTCATTCGCAACATTGAGCTTAAAGGCGGCTCAGTGTGGTTTGAATACTACAACCAGAAGCCGGATTACGCTTTTGTTCTGCCCGGCAAGTTCACCCGTGTCGAAGATGATTTGAAGATTTTTGGTCTGTAAAGCAAAAAAATTACCCCCTTCACGTTCGGAGGGGGCAAAAATTTCCGGATTACTTCCTGCGTTTCTTCAGCATATCCACATAAACCGCCAGCAAAATCACGATACCCTTCGCGATCTGCTGCCAGAATGAGTTAAGTCCCAGAAGGTTTAAGCCGTTGTTCAGCACTCCGATGATCAGTACGCCGATCATCGTTGAGCCGATTTTTCCAACGCCGCCAGACATTGACGTACCTCCGAGAACCGTCGCGGCAATAGCGTCCATCTCGAAGCTCTGTCCTGCCGTTGGCTGACCTGATGCCATTCTCGCGCAGAGTACAACTCCCGTGAATGCTGCCAGGAATCCGCTCATCGTGTAGACCATCATCTTCGTCCTCGCAACGTTAACGCCGGAGAATATAGCTGCCTTGTCATTGCCTCCAACCGCGTAGACATGACGCCCGAATCTCGTCTTGCTCAGAAGAATCACGCATATTATCAGGAACACCGTCATGTAGATTACAGGATAAGGTATAGGCCCAAGATAGCCCGTTCCGATTATCTGGTACTCCGGAATCATTGCTCGGATTGGCTGGCCGTTCGAGTAGATGTACGCAGCACCTCTTGCCATCTGCATCATTGCAAGCGTTACGATGAAAGGCGGGATTGTCGTCTTTGCGATTACGAAGCCGTTGAAGAGTCCCAGTGCCGTACCAATTAGGATTGACGTTGCTACTGCGCCCGGAACGCTGAAGCCGCTCTTAACGATAAGGCCCGCGCTCAAAGTTCCAGCTATAGCGAGGATTGAGCCGACTGAAAGGTCAATTCCTCCCGTGATTATCGCGAATGTCATTCCGAAGGCGAGGCAGGCGTTCGATGACACCTGACGCAGTACGTTCACCAAGTTTCGCTGTGAGTAGAAGACCCCGTTCGTCGTGAATGAAAGGATTACGCACATCGCAAGCAATCCTATCAGCGTTCCCATGTTGTCCTTAAGGTAGCGCACTACTCCGTTCTGTGCCTGTATTGTGTTGTTCTCAAGCGGCATTTATATTTCCCCCTGTTCCTGTTGCGTAACGCATTATTGTTTCCTGACTTAGCTCATTTTTGCCGAGATTGGCTGTAATTCTGCCCTCGTGCATTACAAGCACCCTGTCCGACATGTTGATGACCTCCGGAAGATCCGAGCTTATCATCAATATTGCGACTCCCTGTTTCGCAAGTTCGTTCATGAAGCCGTAAATCTCCGCCCTTGCCCCGACATCAACGCCCCTCGTGGGTTCGTCGAGGATTAGGAGCTTAGGTTTCGTTGCGAGCCATTTCGCTATGACTATCTTCTGCTGGTTGCCGCCTGAGAGATTCTCCGCAAGCTGGTCGGCTGAAGGTGTCTTTATCGCAAGCTCGTTGATGTAGCGCGTTATTGTCTCGGTCTCCTTTGCGATATTTCCGAGCGGTCTGCCCCTGAATATCTCGTGAAGTACCGTCAATGTCAGATTGTATCCCACTGAGTTGATGAGTACGAGTCCTTCTTCCTTGCGGTTTTCCGGAACTAAGGCGATTCCGTTCTGCATTGCCTGACGAACTGAGCGAATGTGAACAGGCTTTCCGTCAATAAGAATCTCGCCCGTGTACTTGTCATCAATTCCGAAGATGCAATGTGAAGTCTCTGACCTTCCAGCACCGACAAGCCCAGACATTCCGACGATTTCGCCCTCACGTACCGCGAATGATACTCCATTGACGAAAGGAGGCGATACGAGGTCTTTAACCTCAACAACGACTTTGCCCGGCTTAACCTCGTCCTTGAAGTAGAGCTGTGTAAGTTCGCGCCCTACCATCATGGCGATCAGCTGGTCATTCGTTGTCTCGCGCGTGTTGACTGTCCCGACATACTGACCGTCGCGCATTATCGTAACTCTGTCGGTTATCGCAAAAAGCTCGCTCATTCTGTGGGAGATGTAGATGATGCCGATACCCTCAGCCTTGAGCTGTCTCATCGTCTCGAAAAGGACTTCAGTCTCCTTGTCGGTCAACGATGCTGTAGGCTCGTCCATAACCAGAATGTCAGCATCAACAGAGAGTGCCTTTGCGATTTCAACCATCTGCTGCTGTGCAATGCTCAAGTCTTTTATGAGCGTGTTCGGGTCAAAGTCAAGTCCCAAGCGTGAAAGCATCTTCTTTGCTGCTTCATTCTCCTCGCCGCGCTTGATGATTCCCGCGACGTTCTTCTCGCGTCCGAGATACATATTCTCAGCGATTGAAAGGTACGGAACGAGGCACAACTCCTGATGAATTACGCTGATTCCGTGAGCCTGAGAGTCGGCAACGCTCTTCATGATGTGAGACTTGCCCTTTACGATTACTTCTCCTTCTTCGGGAATGTATATACCTGCAAGGCATTTTATGAGGGTTGACTTACCTGCTCCGTTCTCGCCGAGTAATGCGTGGACTTCTCCGGCCTTAAGCTCAAAATTTACGTCCTTCAAAGCGTAAACACCGGGAAATTTCTTGTGAATGTGCTTCATCTGGAGCAAAATATTTTCTTCTGCCATAAAACTTTTCACCTCCGTTAAACACAAAGGCAGGAACACCTTTTTGGGAATGCCCCTGCCTCTGTCAGTCAGATTCTACTGCCAGCCGTCAACTCCGAACTCGTCAACATTCTCTGCTGTGATGAGCTGTACGGGTACCGGGATATGCTTGTCGACCTTTTCGCCCGCGAGAATCTTGTAGGCCATCTCAACGCCGATCTTGCCGATGTTGATGGGGGACTGCGCTGCTGTTCCGGTCATGTCGCCCTCCTTGATGGCTTTCTTGGCATCGGGTGAGCCGTCAACGCCGTAGATGAGTACGCCCTTCATGTCGGCCGCTTTGAGAGCCTGGATTACGCCGCGTGCTGTCGGGTCATTGACGCACATTACGACGGCCATGTTCGGGTGAGCCTGAATGATGTTCTCCATCTTGGGCATTGCGATTTCGAGCTGACCTTCCGAGCTGTCCTCCGCGCCAATCGTGAACTCGGGGTGCTTCTCGATTGTGGCCTTGAAGTTAGCGATACGGTCAATGCCTGTCTTCGTTGTGGGGTGGCCGAGAATGATTGCCTCTCCGCCTTTGGGAAGACGCTTGAGCATGTCCTCAGCGCAGACGAGTCCGGCAGCGAGGTTGTCGGATGCGACGATGCAAGCTACATAGTCCTCATCGTAGACAGCGGCGTCAACGTTGATGATGGGGATTCCTGCTTCGTGGGCAGCCATGAGTCCGGGTGCTACTGCCTGCCAGTCTACGGGGTTGAGGAAGATTGCGTCAACGCCCTGGGCTACCATGTCCTCGATCTGGGAGATCTGCTTGACGGGATCGAGCGCGGGGTCGAGGGTGATGAGGGTGTCGCCGTTGGCTTCGACTGCTGCCTTGATTGCGTCATTCATGACTCCGAAGAACGGGTTGTTCATGGTCATGTACGTTGCGCCGAACTTCTTGCCCTGCGCGCTGACGACACTTGCCGCACTTACGATGAGGCATACTGCTAGGAATGCTACTAAAAGTTTTTTCATGATGAGAAAAATCCTCCTGTGAATGAAAATTTTACACAATAAAAATTGGGTGAAATAATTATACAGCAAGGATTGAATTTTTGCAGTAAATATTTTCGGAGAATCAATATGCCAAGTAATCTACATCATCAGCAATATCAGGAAATCTCTCTCTTATCTCATCTTTGCCGACTAATCTGAAGCCCTCGTACATGAATTTCGGAGAAGTAACGCAGGAAACGAACGTGAAGCTGTCCTTCCTGAGATTTTCAGCGGCAAATATCGCTCCTTTTGGGATTACAGCCATATGCTTCTCGCCTTTATGGATATTAGCACCGAGCAAATATTCCTTCTTCTCACCGTCATAAAGCACCGTGATTTTCATTCCGCAGCCTTCGTGATAGTACCAGATTTCGTCGCAGTCTATTTGGTGGAAGTGAGATATTTCCCCATCATCCAAAAGGAAATATATGCTCCCTGCGAAATGCCTGCCGTCCTTTTCTTCGGAAGATGTGTAGACTTCCGAGAACCAGCCGCCTTCGGAATGTCCTTCAAGATTGTATGCTTCCTTTAGTTCTTCAACGCGCATAAATTACACCTCTTTCATGATTTGCGATTATACTATACGAAAAAGGAGGAATTTACCCATGAAATACACGCTCGGAATCGACACAGGAACAACCTCAGTAAGCATAGCCGTACTCTCTGAGTCCCGCGAAGTCATAGACAGCATCACCGTGAACCACGAGGCATTCATCCCCGGCGACTTCCCAGAATCAAGAGTGCAATCGCCCGAAAGAATACGCGAAATCGTCATGGCCTCTCTCGAATCACTCTCCCAGAAATATGGCAATCCCTCCGCGATCGGCTTCACAGGTCAGATGCACGGAATAGTCTACGTGAACAGCAAGGGCGAATCAGTATCCCCTCTCTACACGTGGCAAGACATAAGCGGAAGCGTCCCAGTCAACGGAAAATCCTCACTCGAAATCCTCCGTGAACATGGCCTCACTGTATCTCCCGGCTACGGCCTGGCGACGCATTTCTACCTTCAGCGTTCCGGAAAAATCCCGCATGATGCTGTGAAGTTCACCACAATCAGCGACTACATAGCCATGAGACTTTGCAGGAATGCTTCGCCTGTCCTTTCGGCGGAAATGGCTGCGGGGCTGGGATGCTTCGACGTTCGGAAAAGGGAGTTCATGATTGACGCGCTGGAATCTGCAGGCGTCGATGTCTCGTTCCTTCCCGAAAACGTGAAGGGCTACAGCGTTGTCGGCCAGACAGGATCGGGAGTGCCTATAGTATGCTCAATGGGCGACAATCAGGCAAGCTTCATGGGCTCAGTCGATGATCCGGAGAATACGCTTCTTCTCAATGTCGGAACAGGCTCGCAGGTTTCATTCATGACGCGGGAATTTGTTGACGTTCACAGCGACATTGAGCTTCGTCCTTACGGGGAGGATTACCTTCTCGCGGGTTCTGCGCTCTGCGGTGGAAGGGCGTATGCTATGCTTGAGTCGTTCTACAGGGAGATCGCGGGGCATTCATGCTATGACGTCATGGCCGAACATGCGGGGAAGTTCCTTGAGGCTCACGGATTGGGCAAGGCGTGGGAAGTTGACACGAGATTTCAGGGCACACGCTCGAATCCTGACATCACGGGGAGCATTCGGGGGATTACTGCGGAGAATTTCTGTCCCGGCGCGTTCACTGTCGGGGTAATTCGCGGAATACTTGAGGAATTGCGCGGAATGTACGAGGGAATGAAAGCAATGACGGGGCGGAGTGCAGGCGTAATCGTAGGCTCTGGGAATGGTATCCGCAAGAACGAGATAATGCGTAGAGTTGCGGGGGAAATTTTCGGGCTTGAAGTTAGAGTCTCGGAAAGCAAAGAGGAAGCCGCTAAAGGTTCGGCAATGTGTGCGATGAATACGGTGATGAAACGAGGCTGATGTTATAATTTTCTCATCTCAATTATAACGGAGTGAACGGCGATGACGGTACGCGAGAAAATAGAAATGCGGGCAAAGATGCCCCGTGATGAAGATATTATCGACAGAGAAATAAGGCGTGCTTTCCTGAGAATCCTGTTCGGTTATGCAGCTGGGACTGTGATAGGGCTTGTGCTGAAGGCGGTAGTTTCATGACTGATAAGGAGCGAATTGCGGTCTTAGAGTCTAAAATAAGATTGCTGGAAGCGAAAATTGCTGAGTTGGAGTCAGACCTATCAGATGCCTACAGTGATTTGGACGGCCGACTAGAGCATATGATTAAGACCCGCTCCGAGAATATAGCAGTATTCGGAATAGCTGCCACAATAATAATAGGTTTGGCGCAGATAGTAATCATCCTTGTGAAGTGAGGAAAGCACTCATGATATATGCAGGGGTGAAGCCGTGAATATCCGTGAACGCCTGAGCGGGAGGCGAGCGCAATATATCCCGTTATCACCGCAACAGAGGCTAATGAAGCACGAAGAGGAAGACCGCCGAATGATTCGCATGACAATTCTCGCAGTTCTGCCGGGACTTTTGCTGTCAATTACCGCTCTGATTATTACGCTCATGAAGTGAGGGAATTATATTAACGTTAGAGGAGGTGAAAAACATGGAAGTCCTTGAAAGCATCGAGTCTGTATTCCAGCTTGTTGTACAATACGGTATCCTCATGATGGAATGCGTCGGCGTAATTATCCTTCTCACGACTGCCGTAAAGTCAATCTGGGGAATACTCGCCCATGATAAAAGCGTAAGGCTCACTCTCGCAAAAGGTATCGCGCTTGCCCTTGAGTTCAAACTTGGCGGCGAGGTTTTGCGTACCGTAATCGTCCGCGAATGGTCGGAGCTTGCAATTCTCGGCGCAATCATCGTCCTGAGGGGAGCTTTGACTTTCCTCATTCACTGGGAGATTAAGACGGAGGAAGCAAGCCTGAAGTAGCGCGTCAACTGCCCACGACTGAAGTCGCGGGCTTGTCCATACCATAAATCGTCTTTAC
>CALGGR010000145.1 GCA_937915755.1 uncultured Fretibacterium sp.
AGAAATACCCTGCCCGTCATAAGGCACTAAAAACTTTTCGGGGGCGTTTCAGCTCCTTTACTATGAATTTATTATGGACAGGGCAATTAATAACTTATTTCGTGATTTCTGGTGCTACTAGTAAATCAGCATCTTTTTCGTGTGATACTCTTGCTATTTCGCGGTCAAGATAAATTCTTGCTTTTTGTAGGTCGGGGACTGCGTCTTCGGTCTTGCGTCCGGCTCGGGTTACGTATTTAATCACGTTGCCTAAGTTAAAATTCAGGTCAAACGCTTCTATGTAATCAGCGCATTCAAACTTACCGGCTCTGTAGTAATCGGGATGATTAATCTGTGTTGTCATTGTTTACACCGTCTTAAAACTTCCTGAATATCTTTCAAGACATTCTCAAGTTGCCTACTTATCCAGGTTAAATACATGCATTGAGACAACATTAACAGGCAAAATATTATTTCTAACATAAAATTACCTCCTGCGTTTCCTACGTTTATTCCATTTATCAGCTAAGAAAAGCCCTACAGTACAGCCTGCCCATACGATAACAGGCATTATGAACGTACAAGCAACAATAAGTAACCCGTCATTAGGATTTACCATGAAACACACCTCCCTACATGTCGTAAATAGCAACGAGAAAAGCAAAACCTACGCCAAAACAGAACAATAAGCACTTCAAGATAGCTTCAATCAATGCCATAACCTCCTTACAATTTCGTCGTAATTCTCGCGTATATGCGGATACACACACGCGGAGCAGTCTTTAATACCGTTCGGCAATATCTGAAAGTCGCCTCCGCAGTCATCATCGCGATAAAAAGGACAGTAACAGAATAAACAGTTCAAGTTGTGAAGTCCCTTATGGCAGGGATAAAATTCGCAGTGGATATTCTCGAAAAATTTATAACTCTCTCTCATTACCCGCACGCGCTCCAACCGCACGACTTGCAGTGCTTACAGCCGTCCTCATGGATTAACGTCATGCCACCGCAGTTCGGGCATTTGCTAAGGCCGAAAGTGTTTATCTGAACTTCGTTCAAAAGTTCCTGTGCGAATTCTGCCCGCGTCTTGCCTTCGCGTAGTGCGTCACGTTCTCGCCGTAATATCTTCATGTCCGTGTAGTCGTCGGGGTTAAGGCCGTTCTTGCGCGCTAAGAAACGAACTTTAGCTATTAAGTCTGTGCTTGCCATGTTTACGCCTCCTGTTCGCCGTCTATTTGTGCTAATATCTGATTTGCTTCAGTCAGGAAATCACCGAGTGTTTTTGACACCACAGGATGCCGATTATTTCTGACTTCATCATTTGAATACAGCTTCAAGGTGTGAATAACTTTTACCGCCTGCTTTATCAATGTATAAAATTCTTGGGTAGCTTCAATGAGTTTTGCATTAGCTTCAGTCGCGCGGGTGTTCCATGCGTCAATAGCTATACCTAATTTAGCTTCAAATTGAGTTCCTATCCGACATTTTGAACACACGATGCGATAAGGGAAAAACCTATTATCATCTTCAGCATAATTTGCCTTACCACCACAGAACGGACAAGGTTTTAATTCTTCTGCCATAGTTACGCCTCCCATTTCACCCAGCTGAATACATCGGCCAGCTTGTTGTAGTTCAATCGCATTGGCTTTCTATAGCCTTCCTCATAATCTCGGAGCAAATTCTCATTTAAGCCCGTCCATTGTCTTAAAGTAGTTCGCGATATTCCCTTTTGCTCACGTAACTCTTTCAGGCTATCAATATTCGCGTTCACAAAGTCAGGTTTCGTCTTCATGACATCATGCCCTCTTTGTAGTTCGCTCCGAATATTCGCTTCAGCTTCTCCGTGCGGTAAAACTTCATGAGAGTATCGTACTCAGATTGAGTAAAATGATAAATACTACCCAACTCTTTTTTTAATAGATGCTGTTTACTCATAAAAATTTGTCTACCAGCTATTGTTGCTGTGATTTTTAAAGCCTTACGAATAGCTCTAATCCCAAATATATTTTTTGTGCGTGATGATGATAATCCTGAATGGATAAATCTAGAGTTGGTTTTCTTATAATAGATAGTACCGTTAGCACAACCATTAATATAATCGCGATATAACTCAAAGAAATATTGCGGAGCTGAATTTTCCCGTTCATATTGACAAATCATTCCGTAAGTTACTCCTAAATATTGAGCTGCCGTCCTGCTTGACATATTCAGCTCAATACGTTTCTTGCGCAAATCTGCCATCGTCAACAACAAATTTCTTTGCTGTGTCGGCGCGGGTAATGTCTTCATTTCTATCATGTTGTTAAACCTCCTCGATAAACTTCCCGATTAATTGCGGGTCGGTGTAAGTCCTGCTCCAGTTGCCTTTGTAGTGTCTGAACACATGATGTTTGCCCTGCTTGCCTTGATAGATAAATATAGAAATATCTCTATCATCATTTTTTACGTAGGCTGTATTATGAATAAAATATTTCTTCCCTACTGTGAATTGATGATTTAACGCCTCTGCTCGCAGCTTCGCTGCTTCAAGGGCTCGCTTTTCTAACCGTTCTCGCATGGCTTTCTCTTCGGGCGTTTCCATATCTATTTGAGAGATAAATACTTCTTCAGGCTTCGGAGCAGGCTTCTTGTTGACGGCGTTTATGTCGGCCTGGGAAAATTTCTTGCGTTGTGAACCTCGACGAGTTACCTCGTTACTCTTCATTTATACCTCCGAGACTTTCTATTTCATAATATACGCTCGTGCTGGTCTTCGTGAATTTGCTTACTAGCTCTGGGTGCGCTGCTTTCAACGCTTTCGTATCAAACACTGCTCGCGGCTTCTCCGTTATGTTCAGTACATAATCTCCGCCCTGCACTGCTAATATTCCCTGCTTGCGCACTTGCTCTTCAAGAATAGCTTTCGCTTCTTTTTCTAACACTGCACTTGTTCTTGATAAGAATTTCGCCTCATGTAGTTTCGCCATCGCTGCTATTATTAAGTCATCGTCTGTGTGAATTATTTCTACTTGCGGGATAACTTCTCTTTTATAGCCTGAACATAATTCACATATTCCGGCATAATCGCAATATCTACAGCTCCACGCCTCACGTTTACAGCCTTCTACTGGCGCTGTCTCTGAATTTAGAATTTCTTGCGAACGTTCGCAGATTGCTTCAAATCTCACAGGGTCATAATTAAAAATATCTATGTACATTTCAGAGTTATTTTTGTTAAACCCTACGATTGCAAGATGTTCAACCGTGTAACCGGCTTTAAGTGCTAATCCGGCGTATACGTGCAACTGGTCAACGTATTGCGGGTAATGCTTTAGGCTGCCCTCTCGTTTGAAATATCCAAAATTACGCTCATTCATTGTCTTTATATCTGCAAGAACGTTTTGCATTTCTCCTTTGGATATAAAGCAGTCGTAGTGTCCTGCTAATTGCCCGCCGGGTAAATCGTAAGTTAGCTTTATTGCTGCGTTCTGTGAGCCTGGATTGTAATCTACCGTCCAGCCGTCTCGCCTCAAGAATTCCACAATTAAAGGCTCTAAATGCGTCCCAGTGTCAAATATTCTTTGCGTTGGACTATCGCTCTTTTCTAGTTCAAGCACGTTGTTGACTTCGTACCAGATTTCCCGGTTACAGGGAAATCCTGCGCTGCTCGCTCGTAGGGTCTTCATGATATACGCTCCTTAATAATGGGGATTATATCTGTCGTCCATTTCAATTGGCGAATTGGTACTCCTTTAGAATGTCCTTTATTTACGTCAAGCATGACTGAATATTTCACGCCGTCTCCGATCGGCTCCCATTGCTTATTTATTTTGTGCTGATAACCTGCTCCAGCTAATATTTCATTCACTCTGCGCGGGCTTAATCCTAGCTGATTTCCTATTTCTGTAGGATTTAAAAGCTGTTTTTTATTGGGTGCAGTTAACTCAATTCCTGCTGTCAATAAAACGCTTCGTCCCGTGTAGCTCTGATAGATTTTGTCAAGTGCTAATGTGAGCTGATTATCTTTTATGCCGGCAAGCTCAAGTATCTTTTGCGCTCCATCAAGTACTCCTGAAGGCAAAGCGTTTTGTTCTTTATGAATTGAATATGAGCCAGTATCACGAATTGACGGCACTACTTCGCCTGCTATCCACATTTGATAAGGGAGTGCTTTTACTTTGTCGCTCCGGCCCAAGAAAAAGTAAACTCCTTGTTCGGTCAAGCATAAAACTTCTCGTGATTGTTCAACTCCATTTTCAGACCTGACCATAATCCGTTTATGGGCAGTCCAAATATCAGGTACAGCCGAGAAAAGATTATTGACTTGATTTAATGAAGTCTCTGAATAGTCGAGAGCTTCTGCTACGTCCTTAGCGACAAACCAGATAACGCCGTCTTCGTTGACTATCCTTACTGCGAAATTATCTTTGCTGAATATCTGAATATTACTCATTTCAAGCAAGCTCCTTTGTTATGGCGGTTCAGCTTACTAACCGCTACATTTATGAATGTCTGCACGTCATGAAGCATTGTGTCTAGCTGCTGAAGGACTGTGTAGTCGCTTGACCTGCTCCATAACTTCCATTCTTCACTCGTTATTGGCTGTGCTCGATTTGACATATACATTACATCATCGCGAACATCGGCTATTTTGCTCTTTATAATCTTTAAGCCCGAAATATTTTCGTTAGCTGTTCCATAATAAAGCATTTCACATCACAGCCTCCTCGTATGCGTCCGCCTCGCAGTCTAGCTCTTTCGAGTGAAATTCCATGAAGTCAAGTGCCTTTTCAAGCATTCTGTCTATTATTAAGTAGTTAGGCAAATCCTTATCGGCAGGTTTACCATACTGCGAGTGAGCCTCAAATTCTCTCATGTAGTCAATAAACTCATTGCGAGTATGCTCGATTAACTCCTTGACATCTTCCCATTTAAAATAACGATCTACTGGATTAAATGACATGATTTGCGCTCCTGTGCATATAACGTATGCACTCATTCTCATCACGGTAAAACATCAGGCGCATTCGCGTTGCTAAATCTCTGCGCTTCTGCTTACGGCTTCCGAATAACTTCACTACTGACTGAAAAAATTTCATCATATTTTGTCCTCCTGTTGGGTCTCTTCAGCATGAGCTTTACTCATGAACGGGTTTAAAAATCCCCGTTTCGACCTTGATTTATGTAATAGAACTGACCTATGCCGAACAGGTCAGAGCTTTGTTTTATTCGTGTTGCCTTCTATGTAGCAGGTGTTCGGGTTGACTGCGGATTTTCTCTCACAGCTACCGTCTTTTACTCCGTATGAACGAAAACCTTAGCTAATTTGTCAATTTGCTATGAACTTTTAGGCTCATCAGTAAGTGCCTTACACTTAGACGGGACTTCCGCCCCGTTTCGCCCTGTTATGCCTCGATTGCTTGTATTGCTTCTGTACGGTCTATTAAATAAACGACTGGCATATATTCTTGCGTCAGTTCATCTGCCAGCTTCGCCATGTACTTAGGCATTACAACTACTGCAACTCCGTTCCCACTCGCTTGAAGTCCTAAAAATCCCTGCTCTATAGCCTTTTGCGTCGGCTTGTTGTACTGCTTGCCTTTTCGAGAACAAAGCAGCTTCTTATCTCTAAATCTCTTGAACAGGCGATTTTGACCGATTTCAAATCCGTGCTGCGCTAAAACTTGAGCTGCTGTCTGTACGCTTAATGCTTTAGGGGAACTTACAAAGATTTTTCCGAGCGTCGTGCAGGCCATGTCCTTATCGATACGTTCTCGCAGTTCTTTGTTCTCTGCTTCGATTGCGTCAAGTCGTGCTGCTAACTGCTTGATAAATTCAGGATTGCGTAACGCACTATCTGGCACATATGCTCCATGTCTGCGAATTTGCGGGAGTACCTCTTTTCTTACCCAGCGTGCAAAGTTCTTCGCTTCGGGCTTGTTGCTCCTCAGTATTAGGCCGTAGCACCCTGACTCGCTAATCACTGTCATATTCTGATTTCCGCCAGGGGTATAGACTTTTTCTATACCCTTTTCATCGTCATCGAGCATTTTCTGTACTGTGTCATTTGCATTCTTGATTTCCAGAACATCACAAACGTCCTTTGCGACAAACCAGACTTCGCCGTTATGCTCGACTGTCCTTACCTGCTGACCCTTATAACTGAAAATCTCAAGTGCTTTAGTTTCTGATACCGTGTTTGCGCTCATAATTCCTGGCTCTCCTTTCTTGTTCATCTGTCATGAACATTGCGACAAATTTCCCCATTGGAACGTCTCCGAATATTTCAGGGTATTCATTGACTACTAAAAATGCCTGCCCTATCTTGTTGAGCTGCGCCTCAGTTACATCTGGATAGAGCTTATATAACGGTATATCTCGAAATTTCTTCATATTTGCCTCCTCTGGTATAATTAACTTAATTTAACTAATGCCGGTCTCACTCCGGCTCCTTAAACTCCAAACTCCTTAAAAACTCTCCTAACTCATGTTGTAAAATCTCGCTATATTTCTCATATTGGAGGTGTTAAACATGTCAGACCTTGCGGCTGAGTTCACGATTGCTGCGATAAAAGCCGGTAATTTAACTTCTGATCCTGCTGTAATCGTGGAGTTTTATAATTCGTTAAAGTCTCTATTGTCTGAGAGTAACGGGCAGGCTAAAGATATTCCCGTATCAAAAGTGCCCGTCTCTAATGCTTTTAAGAACTAGCTAGTTTTTTTAACATCTCCCGTGTTTTTAGGTTACATTCCAGTATTTTTAATTCATCTTCTGACATGGGAGATATATCTAAATTGCTTTTAGTCCACCACGTGAATAACTGTCCGCAGTAAGAACAATGCTTTGAAAAAATGACTTCTTTATTTCTTAAAATTGGATTACCGCAATTAGGACAATTAGTAAGAATTTCAGCACCACAGCATGGGCAGAACTTTTCGCCCTGTAGCGAGTTATCATCTTCATAAAGTCCTAAGAAATGTCCATTAGTGCAAGTTACTACTTTTTGACTTATCATGAATTAAGCCTCCTGAATAAATCCATTCGTGAATAAATCTTCTATCTCAGTTAAAAATGAACTCTCCCATTTCAGCTGCCTTATGGGCGTTCCCCCGTTATGCCTCTTGTTCGTGTCAATCATTACTGCATACGCCTCGCCGGCTTCTAATGGCTCATATCCCTTGCCTTCGCGCTTCTGATAGCCGTTCACGCAAAGAATTTCATTCACCTTGCGTGCTGATACTCCGAAATGTTTACCTATATCTGTCGGCGTTAATAATTGCGTTTTATTCGGTGCTTCAAGCACAATACCTGATAACGCGAGCATACTTTGTCCCGTGTAGTGCTCTGCTACTCTATCTAACGCTAGGGCTAACTGGTTATCCTTGATATTCGCGGCTTCGAGTATCATGCGTGCCGTATATATGATTGTCTTCGTGAGTTTTTCATTGGGGCTCTCAGGCAATCCGTTTCTCATTACCTGCGGGAGTACTATTTCTGTTACCCAACGTCTGAACTTCTTGGCTTCGGGCATGTTAGAACGTAATATCAAGCAGTAAAGCCCTGATTCGTTGATTATGTTCATATTGGGGTTGCCGCCTTTAGGGGAGGTTCCGTCGTGAATCGCTACGGTACTCCTCTCGTCATCGTCTAAGTGTCTTGCTAAAGCATCTCTGGAATTGGAATACTCCAGAATATCGCAAACGTCCTTTGCTACCCACCACACCTGACCGTCTATCTTGATGGTGCGTACTGGACTCTCACCGTAATTAAATAACTGTATATTGCTACTCATCGTTAAGCCTCCTGTATTACTCCGCGTTTGATCTGAGTGTCAAAAGCAATTTCTAACTGATTGCGAAAATCTGCAAAAAACTGCTCCATAGCTTCACGGGTTGTTAATAATCCTGACCCTTGAACGCCGATTTGCCCGTCATCGCCTAAAATGAGCTTGAATTTGTTTTTATCCATATCGATTTCTCCTTTTTTCATATCCTGCCATTCATAAGAAAGAATGATTTGAACTCTGTCCGGCCGCTGTTCATTTAGTAGTTCAGCTTCAGTAACATGTAAGGCTTCAGCAAGTTTCTTTATGTGTATTGTTTTAGGTGTATCAATTTCTGTTTCCCACCGTGAAATAGTGTTTAAATGAACATCGATACGTTCAGCTAATTCTTCTTGCGTAAGTCCAGCACGTTTTCTAAAAACTCTAAGCCTGTCTCCTATATGAAAATCTCTCATTTCCCTCCTCCTTTTAACTGTTTTCATTGAATTTTTCAATGTATTCAGATTATAAATAATTAAATATATTTTTGTCAAGTGATTTTTAAACGTTTATAGTGAATTTTTTAAACGTTTAAGCTATTGTTTTATATTCACTGAAAACGTTAAAATTAACTAAAAGGAGTGATAATAATGTTTATAGGCGATAGATTAAGGGAACTTAGAAAAGGGAAATTCTCACAAGAAGAGCTTGCTGAAAAATTGCACGTTCACAATAACACTATTTCTAAATGGGAAAAAGGAACTCAAGAACCACGATCATCAAGCATACAAGAAATAGCTAAATTATTTGGAGTTTCGAGCAGTTATCTAATGGGTGAATCAAATACTCCTAAAGAAAATAACATCACAACAATAAATGCTTCTGATATGGCGTATTGGGGAGAAATAATTAATAATGTTCGAGCTGTTGCAGAACAGGGCAATTTAGGTGAAATTACTCTAATTAAAGGAGTTTTAAAATCCGCAAATGAAATTCTTACGCAAGGAGAACAACGCGTTTTACAATATATTTCTTCAAATGTACCCGAAGCTCCTGCGAGTGTAGATATTCACCATAACGATATGAGCCGAGCGTCATTGAATTTTTAATCATGAACA
>CALGGR010000146.1 GCA_937915755.1 uncultured Fretibacterium sp.
TAGCGAGGGACAGAGTAGCCAGCCCGATGAATAATTTTCGAGCGAAGGACAGGAGTTGCTCAGTAATGCCGGAAGTGAAGCCCTCGACAAATTCGAGAGTGGCATTAGTGCCGGGACTAGCGGCATGAACAACGGAGATAAACCCCAGAATGAGGACTAATGAGAACAGCCCAATAAAAAGTATTTTCTTTCCCATTGTTAAAGTCCTCATTACTTAAAACCCGGAGTGAAAGTTTTACCGGGAGTCTGCAAATTTTGCAGGGACTTGTAAGCCTCAAGAATGCTCTCCTCTTTCTGTTCGCGTTTATCAATTTCATCGCGTTCGGTCTCAAGGAAAGTAGTCATAAAGCCCTGAAGCGTCTGCTCATTACGTGCAATAATGGAGCTTGTATGATCCAGCAAAGCCCCAAGAGCCTGTAAAGCCTGAACCTGTCCCTCTGAATTTGAGAGTGCGGAGAGTAATTTCTCACGAGTATTTTCGTCGTTCTGAAAATCTTTAGCGGTAGTATTAAGGGCTTTTAGGTAAGCCTCAAAAGTTTGTTTTAACTGCTTATCGCGTGTTTCGTTGCGAGCTTTGAGGTCGTCAATTTTCAATCCCGCCTGAAAATCAGGATGTCTGTTTTTGAGCATGTTCTCAATATCATCAGTGAAGTGAGTAATGCTTTCAACGTCCCGAAGAATGCTTCTGACCTGCGAGAAATTTTCGGAGAGAAGTTCTTTCATGCCCTGAATCTGATTGATGGTAGATTGCGGGAGTTGAGCGAGCATCTTGAGTTGATTTAATTTCATCTCAATGGTATTGAGCCATTCAGCGACGGCCTTAATTTTGACGGTGATTTGAGTAGTCTCCTGAGCAATGAGACATTCAGCCTGTTTTGAGAATGAAAAAATCACTCCACAGACAAGAATAAGCAGGAAAAATATTTTGTAAAATCCTTTGTAAGTCATGATGAAAATCCTCCTTCCAATTATTTGAAGCCCGGAGTAAAAGTTTGCCCGGAGCGTTCAGTTTTGGCGGCGTTTTTACCCATTTCGACGATATTTTGTTGAACGAGCTTCTGCCGCTGTTTTTCGGCCTGTTGTCTAGTGATGTAACTTTCCATGAAGCCGCTTAACTCCTGATTATTTCTGTCGAGGAGAAATGAGGCGTGATTGACCATAGCACCGATAATCTGAATGGCCTTAGTCTGTCCCGACTCGGAGTCAGCCTCATTGAGAGTACTTATCATGCTGTCCCTGATTTGCTGTTCGTTATCGAAATTCTTAACTGTCATGTTCAAGACTTTCATATAGCCTTCTTCAACCTTTCGCCAGTCGTCAGCGAGGCGTTTGCCTTCAGTAACAGCGGAGGTGATACTTTCATAGTCATCTGGGAAATGTTCCCTGAAAGCCGAGCCGAAATTAGAAATATCAGCGGTAAGGCTTTTAGCATTTTGCAGGACGGATTGAGCCTCAGTAAAAATCTGCATAATCTGGCCGTTGCCCAACTGAAGTAGTCTTGATTTCAGAGAGTTAAGCATGGCGAGATGCTGTTTAATCATTTCGAGCTGCTCTGAGACTTCGTGAATATCAGCGGCGAGTTTTGTCAACTGAGTACCTTCCTGAACAGGGAAACCATTGACCCAAAGCCACCACGAAAAAGCCGGAGCAGGAAGAAGCGCACATGTAATAAGCAGAAAGATGCTAAGAAACTTTAGAAATCTGTTCATTGATTTTGTCCCTCCATTTTTTGCGCCAAATTTGAGATTCAAAAGACAGGTCAAGACTTTTCCAAGCGTCAGCCCAATCCTCTAAATCTCTTTCATTGAGCCACTGAACGGGCCACGTTCTGCCGTAATGCTCCTTTAGTTCGCGAATCCGTGATAAATCCTCAGCCCCGCTTGCCCCGACAAAGGACAAAGCGACAGGGCCTAAGCCCAAACTGAATAACCTGCGTCCTTTAGGAGAAATAATGTAGTATTCGCGTTTTCGTATCATGTGAGCGATGAGATTGACCTGACGTTCGTTAAGCTGTAGGAAATCCCGGTAAAATTCACCGATTTTGCTCCCCTTAGCGTCAGGGTTGGCGAGAAGAATTTTTGTAGGACAGCTCTCAAAAACCGCGTCTCTGATAGTGCTGTTTACAACGTCAGCGATGGACTGAGTAGCGAGGACAACAGCACAGTTGAGTTTCCGGAAAGTCTTTAGCCATCCCCTTATTTTTTCGGAGAACAATTTATCGCGCATAGCAGTCCAAGCCTCATCAACGACCAGCAGGGACGGAGCACCTTTTAATCTCCGCTGAATCTGGAAGAATAAATAAGTGAGGACAGCAGGAGCAATTTTTTCACGTTCGAGGAGAGAAGCAATCTCGAAGACGTTAAAAGCGGCATAATTTATGTCGTCATGGTCTCCGTCAAGCAGATAACCTCCACTCTGAT
>CALGGR010000147.1 GCA_937915755.1 uncultured Fretibacterium sp.
GTAAATCCTAACTTGCAGCTCTAAGGGCAGTGGTTAAACAGTTCCGAGAGGTAAGAACAGTGTTGCTGCCAAAAACCGCAGGATAACATTGGCGAAGGATTATAACCCTTGAAAAAGGAGTACGCACTTTATGTTAGTGTATGTATTGAACAAAGATGGAAAACCGTTAATGCCGTGTAAATCAGTAAAGGCAAGAATTTTGCTCAAAGAGCGCAAAGCAAAAGTAATACGCAGAGAGCCATTCACTATTCAACTTCTATGTGGCTCAAGCGGATATAAGCAGCCTATAATACTTGGAGTTGATGCAGGTGCGAAACACATTGGAGTTTCAGCAAGCACTGAGCAGAAAGAATTATATTCAGCAGGTGTGGAATTGAGGACAGATATAGTTGATTTAATTTCGACACGGAGAGAATTACGGCGTGGCAGACGTAATCGCAAGACCCGTTACCGTCAAGTTAGGTTTGATAACCGCAAAAAGCCAGAAGTCTGGTTAGCCCCCTCCGTGCAAAACAGGATAAATGCCCATGTGTCTGTAATAGAGAAAGTCTGCTATATATTGCCAGTTACAACAATCATTGTGGAGACAGCCTCTTTCGACATTCAGAAGATAAAAAATCCTGAAATACAAGGTACGGAATATCAACAAGGTGAGCAGTTGGACTTCTGGAATGTCCGTGAGTATGTGCTGTTCAGGGACGGGCATACTTGCCAACACTGTCATGGGAAGAGCAGGGATAAAGTTCTTAACGTCCATCACATAGAGACCCACAAGACTGGCGGAGACGCTCCGAATAACCTTATAACACTCTGTGAAACATGTCATAAGGCATATCACGCAGGGAAATTCAAACTTGAGCAAAAACGCGGTCAGAGTTTCAAAGAAGCTAGTTTTATGGGAATAATGCGCTGGGCTTTACTGGACAAACTGAAAGAAATTTATCCCGATGTGAGGAATACATACGGTTATTTGACAAAAAACTGCCGTATAAAACTTGGAATGCCGAAAGAGCATTATGTTGACGCATATTGCATAGCAGGAAATATTGAAGCCGAAAGACTGGCATACTATTGGTATCAAAAGCAGGTACGAAAACACAACCGTCAAATCCATAAAACAAATTTCATTAAAGGAGGTATAAGAAAACGTAACCAAAGCCCTTATATGCTTTTAGGGTTCAGGCTGTTTGACAAAGTTATATGCAAGGGAGAAACAGGCTTTATCTTTGGCAGAAGGGCAAGCGGTAGCTTTTATGTCAAAGGACTAAACGGTAAGAAAATATCTGCCGGCATAAGCTATAAAAAGCTGAAGCTTATAGGAAAAAGGAAAACATTTCTAACAGAAAGGAGAGAAGTTGTGCCTCCTCCCCATAGCTAAAGCTAGGAGTATCCGGCACAATATTTTTGATGAATATCTGGTTCACAGGAACGGGACAATTCGCCGCGCTCTGCCTCGATGCTCTCACTCGGAGGGGGGTAACTTTCACACGTATAATCACGGGCAATCCTACACGTTCAGGACGAAACAACAAGGAAAATCCTTCGCCCGTCGAAATCATGGCCGCCAATCTCGGACTCACAGTAACACGAACTGGGAAGCTCTCCGAGAATCAGGAGTTAATCTCAGCGTTGGACAGTGAGAATCCTGATGTCATATTCGTGATAGACTTCGGCCAGATAATCCGTGAGCCGTTCCTCTCCCGAATGTGCCTCAACATTCACCCGTCATTATTGCCGGAATACAGAGGCGCAGCACCTATACAGAGGGCTTTGCTTGACGGCCATGACAGGACAGGCGTAACAGTTTTCAGGCTCGCCAAAGCTATGGACGCTGGTGAAATTCTCGAACAGAGGTGCGTGGGTATTCGTGAGGAGGACAACGCTTCAGACGTTTACATTGGGCTTGCAGAAACGGGCTGTGAAGTTGCCGCAAGAGCCTTGAAGAACCCTGAAGGTTTTACGTTCACCCCTCAGGACGACTCTCTCGCTACCATTGCCCCGAAACTTGAGAAGCAGGAATTTCTGCTGGCGGCTGAATCTTCGGCAACAAAATTCGTCAACACAGTCCGCGCTCTCGATATGTCAGGCGGAGCGTATATTATTGCTGACGGAAAGAGGCTGAAGGTTTGGCGGGCACGTCTAAGGGAAGACTTGTCAGGAAATGCGGGCGAGATTATTATGAGCGATGGAAGTCCTGTTATCATGTGCAGGGATTCAGGCGTTGAGCTTCTCGAAGTCCAGAGCGAGGGCAAAAGAAGAATGACTGGGCGCGAATGGTCAGCAGGTCTTAGAGGAAAAGTGTGGAAAGTTTGAGGATATTGCGCTATAATTAGGCAGTTCATGTAATAGACTGTGAGAAGGACAGGTGTTCTTATGCCGCAAGAAACAAAACAGAAATCTAACATCGAGGAAGTCTGCGTTAAAGAGAAAAGAATCTTTGACGGCAGGATTCTCAATGTCCGCTGTGATGAAGTGTTGACACCATCAGGAAATCACGCAATCCGTGAGGTCGTTGAACACAAAGCCGCCGTCGGAATGCTCGCGTTCACAGACAGGAAGACAGTCCTCCTCGTAAGACAGTACAGGTATGCAGTCCATGAGGAAACGCTGGAAATCTGCGCCGGACTCATTGAGCCGGGAGAAGACCCATCGCAGGCCGCAGAGCGCGAAATGCAAGAGGAACTCAACGTGAAAGCCTCAAAGCTCCACAGGATCGGGGAATTTTACGCCTCGCCGGGATTCTGCACGGAAATTTTCACGCTCTTCCTTGCCGAAGGTCTCACAGAATCCTCTCTTCCTCAAGATGAAGATGAAAACGTTTCCGTCTTGGAAGTGAGTCTGCGTGACATTCCGGCGATGGTTCGTGAAGGAAAAATACGGGACTCGAAGACTTTTGCAGCTCTTTCGTGGCTCATGGCTAAGGAGGGGATTGCCCCTGAATGATTTTGCTGTAAAAGTGCGCTAAAATATTTTCAGTTTCGTTTCATAATTTCAAACAAAACAGGAGTGGTTATTCACAATGCTAAACAATTTCAAGATTACGGGCAAGCTAACAATAGGCTTCGGAATTGTCCTCGCGCTTTTCGGAGTTGCGGTGTTCTTCTCATGGACAAGCATTTCAGCAGTTCAGCAAGATGTCAGGCACCTTCAGAACGTTGCCGGCGGAACGGTCAGCATTGCAAACGAGTTAAACCTCACAGTCAGTTGGATACGCGCAGGCATCAGAGATCTGAGGTATTCAGAGAGCGATGAGGATATGGAGAAACTCGCAGGCTACGTCAACACCCTCCGCACCTCAATCGAGAAGGGAAAGAGGCTGTACTCCGAGAACCCCAGACTTATCAGCCTTTCGGAAAACCTTCCCCAGATGGAAAATATCCTGAGAAACAGCGAGACCACAATGAACAGGACGTTCCAGATGATTCGCACAAAGCGCACTGTTTCCGAGACGCTCGTCAAGGAAATCGACAAGATGATTGCGCTTCTCGACAGCGTTATCGACATGCAGTACAAGATAACGATTCAGAACCTCAAGACAAACCTTGAAGGCCATGACTACGAGACGGACATCAACCGCATAAGGGCAGTCGAGGCGTTACAGCTTGCTTTCTGCAACACGGCCAGATACTATGCTCAGGCAATGTGGTACAGAAACGCAAAGATGATGAACGATGTTACCCAGCAGATTGTTGACGGCGAGAACGCTTACAACAGGTTCTATGAGAATACGACCTACAAGGAAGTCAAAGACCTCATGAACGCCGGACGCGGAACTTTCGGAACACTGAAGACGGGCTTCGCGGACGTTCTCAACTCGTTCACACAGACAGATCCGGCATTTCAGGCACTTCTTGCTGACGGTCTCCAGCTCGTTAATATTTCAGACAAACTCACTGATGCCGGTATCACCCAGATCGTAACCCTCTCACAGAACGCTTATGACTCACTGGGAAGCACAATGACGCTCGTCATCGCGCTGGCATTCGTAGCAATACTTCTCGGCATCGGAATTGCACTCTACATAGCGAAGTCGATCTCTGCTCCTCTCGGAAGGGTTGTTGAAATCTGCAAACAGGCTAGCAACGGCGAGATGGCAGTATCCTACAGTGATTTCGGTTACGAGGGCAAAGACGAACTCGGCAACTTGGGCGAGGCACTCACAGAGATGTTTGCATCACTCAGCACAGCAATCGGAGATATTCGCGGTCTTGCAATCACGAGCCACGAGACTTCAGCCAACATGAAGGAAGATGCCACGAAGAACACCGATTACGCCAACAACGTCCGCGCAAACGTCGCCAACGTGGTCAAGCTCATGGAAGGCAACGCGTCATCGCTTCAGCAGTCCAACGCAGGAACAGAAGAGATGTCAGCGGCCTCAATGACGAGTGCACAGGCCGCAACAGACTGCGCAGAGTTCATCTCCAACATGACGACAGTAACGAACAACGCGGTTGACACGGTTAAAGAAGCAATCGCCAACATCGTAATCCTCCAGAAGAAGACGAAAGAGAGCGGCATAAAGTTACAGGAACTTGTCGAGAACTCCAACAAGATCAGCGAGTTCATCGGTGAAATCACATCAATAGCCGACCAGACGAACCTTCTTGCTCTCAACGCCGCAATCGAGGCCGCAAGAGCAGGTGAAGCAGGCAGAGGATTCGCAGTTGTTGCAGAAAGCGTACGTAAACTCGCAGAGGACTCAAGCCGTGCAGCAGAGAACGTGAGAGGACTGATTGAGTCGCTCCAGATCAGCGTCAGAGAGACCAAGACATCGAGCGATGAGACAGCGGTACTTCTTGACGAGACAACCGAGAAGGCAAACGGCGCACAGGATTCACTCGCTGAAGCAATCGGGCAGATTGACAAGGCCAATGACCGTATCCAGAACATCGCGGCAGTTGCACAGGAGCAGGCAGCGTCAAGCCGTGAAATCGCCGCAGGAATCGACAACGTAACGAAGTCAACGACCGAAATTCTGCAAAACCTCGAAAGCGTCAAGAACGACATGGACGAGACCGCGTTAATCGCAGAACGTGCCGCCGCAGGAGCAGTTGAGCAGACTGGGCTTGTCGAGTCAATCACGGAAGCTCTCTCACAGTTCCACATTGAGGACGAAGGCGCGCCGGCAAAGAAAGGCTCGAAGGGCGGAGCTAAGAAAGCACTCCCACCCGCGAAAAAGAAGTAGCAGCACTTGAGAATATGGCAGGTGAGGGAGGAAATCCCCCGCCTGTTTTTTGCGGCAATGAAAGAGAGACCCCCTTCGCCGAAAGCTGACGGAGGGGGTTTTGTGGTTAGTGATTCTTTGCGCTCAATGCCTGAGAGATTGCGTCCTCGACTATAGGCTTCAATTCGGAGCGTATGATTTCGTAGACTTCAGAGCGTGTTACGAAGGGGTCTGACCTCTCTTGTTTTTTCTCCCGATGCATAATCCAGAACGCGCGAGTCCAGCTTGCGAACATGAGCACGAATGATATTGCACAAACCGTTTGCGCTACGGCCAAATGCGTCATGCTCAATCACCACCTTTCGGTCTCATGATTCACTTTACTGTTTTGCGCTCAATGCCTGTGATATTGCCGAGTCTATCATTGACTGCACTGTATTGAGCATTTCACTCTTCTCGCTCTCAGATTTCTCCTGCTTCTTGTCCTTGTACATTTCCCTGAACAGAGGCCCAAGTGCAATAACGAAACCGACAAGCGTAGCCACTACAGCTATGATTGCGAACCCTATACCCATGAAGTAATGAAGCTCGTCAATCTTGACCGTGTTGATTTCCGCACGCCTGTCTATAGCGCGTACTTCCGTCCTAAGCTCGCGTATTTCCGACTTGATTTCTTCTATGCCGGCTCTGAACATCTCAACAGTAACATAACGCGAATTATCCTGACTTGTCATACTCAATCACCCCCTTTAGGCTTGTCAAGATACTCAAGCAAGAGCGGACTCAGTATCTTTATGTACGTCCCCTTCATGCCCAAACTTCGGCTCTCGATAAGCCCCGCGCTCTCCAGTTTCCTCAAGGCATTGACGATGACGCTCCTCGTAACACCGACTCTGTCAGCAACCCTTGAGGCAATCGCAACACCTTCCGGCCCTTTAAGCTCGGTTATGATGTGCTTCATGCTCTCAAGCTCCGAGTACGACAACGCCCTCATCGCCATTTGAACGCTGAGGCGGCTTCTCGCTGTCTCCTCCAAAACTTTAGCGCGCTCGTTGAGTATTTCTATCCCCGCGAGCATTCCCAAGTATTCGGCCAGAAGTATATCCTCAACGTTGAACGGCACTTTTTCACGCACAAGCATTATCGTCCCAAGCCTCTCAGCCCCCGCACCTATTACGGGAACATACATGAGGTGCTTTTCCGGCTTCTCGCCCTCATAATCGTCATCGAAAAGAGGCGCGTCCTCGTCGTGAATCTCAGAGTCCCTGCAGCGGTTCATTCTTATGACGAACTCATCAGGCATAACTCCGTCCCTGAAGCTTTCAGAAAGTGCCTTCGACGTGTAATCAGGAAGCCAATGATAGCCCAGCAAACGCCCTGACTTGTCGACCATATAGACATTGGCTGTCGAAAATTCCGAGAGCATTTCCGCAAGGTGATAATAATTCAGAGGCTCGCCCTCACGCTTTGACTGGAACGCCCGCCCAACACGCCTCGTTTTCTTGAGAAGTTCATTAAGTGCGTCAGACATTTTGACTCATTCCTCCTTAGAGCAGGTAACGCCTAATGTCGCGGTTTTCGACGAGCTTGCTGAGTTTTTCCTTCACCATCTCGCCGGTAATCTCGATCTTCTCTTCATCCATGTCAGAGACGCTGAAGCTGATTTCCTCCAATAGCTGCTCCATCATGGTGTGAAGTCTTCTTGCCCCGATGTCCTCCATCTCCGAGTTCATTTTGTGCGCGAGGCGGGCGATCTCCTGAGTTGCCTCGTCAGTGAACGATAGCTCTGTTCCTTCTGTTGAGATTAAGGCTTCGTACTGACGTATGAGGCTGTTCTCGGGTTCTGTGAGTATTCGCTGTAAGTTCTCGATAGTGAGAGGCTCAAGCTCAACGCGAATCGGGAAGCGTCCCTGCAATTCTGGGATAAGGTCTGACGGTTTGACCCCGCTGAATGCGCCTGCCGCTATGAAGAGAATGTGGTCGGTTTTGACCGGGCCGTAACGAGTCTGTACAACCGAGCCTTCGACGATTGGTAGCAAGTCGCGCTGAACCCCCTCGCGGCTAACGTCAGGGCCATGAGATGAGCCGCCTTTGACGACAACCTTGTCGATCTCGTCGAGGAAAACGATTCCGTCCTCCTGAGCGATCTCTAACGCTTCCTTTGACATTGCGTCGGTATCGATGAGCTTCTCGGCTTCTTCCTGCTGAAGTATTCGGAGGGCTTCCTTGACCTTCATGCTTCGTTTCTTCGTCTTCTTGGGAATGATTCCGCCTAACATTTCGTTGAGGTTAATCCCCATACCCATGATGTCAACGCCAGGTGCGCCGAAAACCGAGATTGGCGATGTGCTGTCGTTAATCTCAATTTCAACATCGCGGTCGTCAAGTTTTCCCTCACGCATCATCTTGAGGAACTTTGCGCGAGTCCTTGCATTCTTCTCCTGCTCTCGGGCAATCTCGGCGGGGTCTTCCTCTTTCTCTTTCCCCTTGTCTTCGTCATCGTCCTTGCCTGTAAACGCTTTCATGAACTCCGGCATTGAGAACTTCTTTTCGGGCTTCGGGAGCATTACGTCAAGGAGTCTCTGCTCTGCTCTTTCAAGCGCGGGCTGCTGGACTGCCTCGATCATTCTCTTGCGTACCATTGAGACCGCAAACTCTGTGAGGTCGCGGATTATCGTCTCGACATCGCGTCCAACGTAGCCGACTTCGGTGAACTTTGTGGCTTCGACTTTGACGAACGGGGCATTCGAGAGCGTTGCAAGACGGCGGGCAATCTCGGTCTTTCCGACACCAGTAGGGCCGACCATGAGGATGTTCTTGGGCATGATCTCATGTGCGATTTCGGGGGGCAATGCTCTTCGCCGTATCCTGTTTCTGAGAGCTATTGCGACTGAACGCTTGGCTTTTTCCTGACCGACTATGTAGCGGTTAAGATGCTCGATGATCTTTGCAGGGGTTAATTCCGGATTGAGCACGTTATTTTTCTCTGTTGTCATTAAATTTCGCACAATTTATCACGTGGATAAAGTGCGTTACTCTCCTTCCTTTTGCTATAATTCTGCCAGCCTTTAACAAGTTAAGGTATGAGGTTGGCTAGACGAAATACGTTCTGCCTGTAAAACCTTAAACGTACCTGAGGCAAAACAGTTAGACGTTCTGTAAAAACGATGTGCGACTTGCACTTAACAAGCAACAATGTAGTCGGATAGGCTCTCGGGTCTTACCGAATAGAGGCTGCGCAGGCCAGCCCCAGTGAATAAGGCTAACATGAGCAAACTTCCCTGAAATCCCGGGCAAACAGCTTCGGACGCTTGCTATTCGCCTAATACCTCAACTATTATGTTATTGTTCGTGTAAATACAAATCTCCGATGCAAGCTCGATTGAACGCCTTGCAATGTCTTCGGGCTTCATGTCTGTGGCTTCGCAAAGTGCCCTGGCCGCAGCGAGTGCGTATCCTGATCCTGAACCTATTGATGCCGCGCTTCCTTCTGGTTCAAGGACATCACCCGCACCTGACAGCAATAACGTCATCTCGGTGTTTGCCGCAAGCATCATTGCCTCAAGCCTCCGTAGTGCTTTGTCGAGCCGCCATTCACGGACGAGTTTCACAGCCCCGCGCATTAGGTCGCCTTTTTCCTGTTCAAGACAGTCCTCAAACTTCTCAAGAAGCGTCATAGCGTCAGCTGTTGAACCCGCGAAACCAGTCAGGATTTTCCCGTCAAGGAGAGTTCTGACCTTCCTTGCGGTTGACTTTATGACCTGAGAGCCTAGCGTTACCTGACCATCGCCGGCCATTGCGACCCGTGAGCCTCTTCTTACACAGACTATAGTTGTACCGTTGAACAAAGGTGTATCATTCCTTTCACGATTATGGGTTTGTGAGTGAATATTATCTCAATTTGCCTTTATTTTGTGAATATACAGGATAAATGAAATATTTGTACGTATTTTGGAGAGCTTGTACCTTTCTTGCCGTTGAATTTATGATCTGAAGGCCTCTTTTTGTTGAGCACGCTCATAGAGATAGTCATTATATGATAAAATCCCCTAAACGAAAGGAGGCAGAAATATGGAGATTGTAGGACGCTTTGCAACGGCTGTGTGTTACGCGGAAATCATTGAGGACGAAGCGAAGGAGCAGATTCGGCGAATGTGCGATTACACTTTCACCGAAGGCTCGAAGATCCGAATAATGCCTGACGTTCACGCGGGCAAAGGCTGCACAATAGGCACGACGATAACCGTAACCGACAAGGCTGTCCCTAACATTGTCGGTGTCGACATAGGCTGCGGAATGTACTCGGTCAACATTGGGCGGGGCGAGATTGATTTTGCGAGGTTCGACGAGGCAGCTCATTATGTTCCTTCAGGCTTCAACGTCTGGGAAGGAAGGCAGGAACATTTCGACCTTACGTGCCTGAAATGCTTTCGTGAACTCAGGGACTCTCGTAGGATTGAGCGGAGTCTTGGGACATTGGGCGGAGGAAATCACTTCATCGAGATTGACAGGGCTGAGGACGGAACGAACTGGCTCGTAATACACACAGGAAGCAGGAATCTCGGGCATCAAGTCGCAACGTACTACCAGAATCTTGCCATAGACCTCGACAAAGGAAAGGACGAATACCTACGGCAACGCGCTGAACTCATCGTAACATACAAGGCCGAAGGAAGGCGAAAGGAAATTCAGTCAGCGTTGAAGGCTATGAAGTGGGAGGCGCGGAAAAACACAATGCCCGAAGATTTGTGCTACCTAAGCGCTGGATACCTCGACGACTACATATATGACGTGAAGATCTGTCAGGAGTTCGCGAGAAGAAATCGTGAGAAGATCGCGGAAGTCCTATTGTCCCGCACAGGTCTCTCGGCTTATGACGCATTCCACACTACACACAACTACATTGACACTGACAGCATGATTCTACGAAAGGGCGCAATCTCTGCAAAGTCTGGCGAACGTGTCTTAATCCCCATCAACATGAGGGACGGTTCAATCCTTGCAATCGGTCGCGGAAATCCTGAATGGAATTATTCTGCACCACACGGCGCGGGGCGGGTAATGTCTCGTCGTTCGGCGAAAGAATCCCTAAGCATTGCCGAATATCAGGAAGCTATGAAAGGCATTTACACAACCTCAGTCAGTGAGAACACGATTGACGAGGCACCGATGGCCTACAAGCCTCTGGAAGCTATTATTGATGTTATCGCGGAGACGGTTGATGTTGTAAGCGTCATGAAGCCCGTGTATAACTTCAAGGCCGCATGACGGGTAAATCCTATTTCTGACTATAGCGTGAAAGGAATTGCTTTGTGCGTTCTTCTTTGGGGTTGTTGAAGACTTCGAGGGGGTCGCCCTGTTCGCAGATAACCCCGTTGTCCATGAAGATTACATGATTCGCAACGTCCCTCGCAAACTCCATCTCGTGCGTAACGATGATCATCGTCGTGTTCTTCTCGGACAGTCCGCGTATGACCTTGAGAACTTCCCCTGTGAGTTCCGGGTCTAATGCGCTCGTCGGCTCGTCAAAGCAGAGAATATCAGGGTGCATGATGAGTGCCCTAGCAATCGCAACTCTCTGCTGTTGGCCTCCCGAAAGCTGGTGCGGGTAATTCCCCATTCTCTCAGAAAGCCCAATGCTCGCGAAAAGTTCCTCAGCCTCAGCCCTCAATGCTCCCTTGTCGAAATCATGGTCGTGCCTCTCAGCCGCCAATAACTTCGGTGAAAGCATCACATTTTCCAGAGCCGCATACTGCGGGAAAAGGTTGAAAGACTGGAACACAAGCCCGAAATGTAATCTCTTCTTCCGAATCTCAGCCTCATTCAGCGTTGACGGAACAGAGCAGTCGAGCAAGGTCTCACCGTTCACGATAATGCTTCCTGCGTCTGGACGTTCAAGGAAATTCAGGCAACGCAACATCGTGGTCTTCCCGCTTCCTGATGAGCCTATGACTGAGAGGACGCCTCCCTTTTCGAGCGTGAAATCAATCCCTTTGAGGACCTCAGTTTTCCCGAAAGTCTTGCGAAGATTCCTAACTTCAAGAATTGGCATGTCTTTCCCTCCTGTCTAACGGAAATAGTCCAGCTTGCGTTCAAACTTTGCCAGAAGAACCGTAACAATCCCGTTGAACACAAGGTAGTAGAATGCCGTGAAGAAAAGCGGCCATATTGCGCCCGAAATCCCGTGTGAACCCTTCATGAATGCCTGACCTGCCCAGATTATTTCCTGTAACGCGATTATCCTTGCAAGTGCGGTGTCCTTGACGAGCGTTATGATTTCGTTCGAGATTGGCGGAACAATTCGCTTTATCATCTGGAGAAGTGTTACATGGAAGAATATTTGCCGCCTTGTCATTCCTAAAACTAGGCCCGCCTCAGTCTGCCCGACGGGTACGCTCTGAATACCTCCCCTGTAAATCTCCGAGAAGTAGCAGGCGTAGTTTATGACGAATGCCAGTGTTGCCGCGAGAAATCTTCCCTGCTCTCCGCCGCCCCAGATTGGATTGTGTAAAACGAGGCCGGGAAAGTAGTAGACGATTAAAAGCTGAATCATTAGGGGAGTTCCGCGAATTATCCAGATTATGAACTGAGTTGTTACGCTTATTGCCCGAATTTTCGACAGTGAGCCGAACGCGATAATCAATCCGAGCGGGAATGCTCCCAGCAATGTCAGCGAAAATAACTTCAGCGTCTGAATGAAGCCTACGTTAAGCGCGCCGATTACTACCGGGAGCTGTTCGAGAAATGTGTTCATACTACTGACGGATTAATGCCGCCTGAATGCCGTATGTCTCCGCGACTTTTGCGATTGAGCCGTCATTGTATCCGGCCTCGAAGAACGCATTGAGCAGGAACGTGAGGTCTGAGCCTTTGCGGAAGCCTACGCCGTATTCCTCGCTGTTGAGGGCGACTGTGTAGGTGAGGTTCTCGTAGCCCGTGCCTTTTCCGACCATTGCGGCGGCCATGAGTGAGTCGATGATAGCCGCATCAGCCGTTCCCGAAGCAACTTCCATGAGTGCCGATGCCTGGTCCTGAACCTCAGTAACCTTGAAGCCGTGAGCTATGGCCTGCTCATTTCCTGCGCTTCCGTGTTCAACGGCAAAGTTGAGGTCTTTGATCTTCTCGGCTGTGTCATACTTTGCAGCATTTGCTGAAGGTACTACGACGATCTGGGCGTTGTTGCAGTAGGGATTTGAGCATGACATTGAGGACTTGACTTCGGGGGTGAGGGTCATGCCGTTCCAAACGCAGTCGATGTTCTTTCCGTCAAGCTCAAGGATCTTGTTGTTCCACTCGATTTCCTGAAACTCGACCTTTACACCGAGACTCTCAGCGAATGCCCTGGCTAAATCCGCGTCAAAGCCAATCCATTCGCCTTTTTCGTTCTTGTAGTCCATAGGCTTGAAGTCAGTGATTCCGACGACGAGAACGCCCTTTGACTTGACGTATTCCGAGTCGGTCTCGGCGTACGCGCACGAACATAGAGCCATAACGACAACGAGGAGCAGTAATAATTTCTTCATTGGAATAAAACATCTCCTGTGCAGGAAAATTCTTCAACATTTTAACTTGCTGAAGTGGACATTATTCTATCACGTCGGCTGCTCTGAATATCACGATACCCGTCGGGAAGTGGCATATCCCCCTGACCTTCGCACTCTGCATCATTGCGTCTGAGGCAAAATACAGCGGTATAAGCGGCATGTCATCAATGAGAATCTTCTCGGCCTCATGGAGATAGTCCACCCTTTTCATCCGGTCAAGCTCAACTTCTGCTTTCTTCATGCGAGCGTCAAATTCCTGGTTGCTGTACCTTCCGTTATTGTTCGGCGCACCTGTAATGTAATTCTCAAGGAATCCCGCAGCGTCAGGAAAATCCATAACCCACCCCGAAATCGCAACGTCAGAATCCCCCTTGCTTCTTGTCGAGAGAAATACCTTCCATTCCTCGCCTGAGAGGCTGACTTTGATACCCAGCGCAGTTTTCCACATTCCTTGCAAGACCTCCGGGAAAGTTTTGCCTCTGTTGGAACTTGAGGAATACTTCAGCGTGATCTCAGGGAAGCCCTCGCCGTTAGGATACCCTGCCTCAGAAAGAAGCCTCCTTGCCTCCTCGACATTCGCTCGCGGTGGGATTAATTCTCCGCCCTCTGTCCTGAAATCCTCCGAGACTGTCCTTCCTGGTATGTGGTTCATTATTGCGCCTGTTGCGGGATTGTGGCCGCCGAGAACGATTTTGTCGACGATGATTTTCCGGTCAATAGCGAGGGACAATGCACGCCTCACTCTTGCGTCGTCGAAAGGTTTTCGTGTAACGTTGAAATCGCAGAGGGCAATGAAGTATGACGGAATTGACACAGCCTCGCCGCGTTTCAGCAGCAATGGCCTCATAAGCGACGGTACTGTCGTCATGAAATCCACGCGCCCCGCCCTGAATGCCGCAAGAGCCGTATTAGCGTCCCCGATGAAGACGAGCCTTACCCTGTCGAGTCTCACGTTCTCAGCGTCCCAGTAGTGAGGATTCTTGACGATTGTGATCTCACCGCCTGAACCGTGCTTCCAGCTTTCGAGTTTGAAGGGGCCGTTTGAGATCAGTGTCTCAGGTCTTGCCGCCCACGTTCGGGGGTTGGCGTTCACGATGTCCATTCTTGCCGGGAAAAACGAGTTGAAGGCCATGTAGTAGAGCATGAGGGGGTTGGCGTGTTCAAGCTCAACGATGAATGTGTTGTCATCGGGTGCTGAGATTCCGACATCATTGCTTTCTGCTTTGCCGTTGTAGAATGGCTCTGCGTTCTTGATGAAGAAGCCTAAATTTGCGTAAGGGCTTCCCGATTTCGAGTCAATGAGCCGTAAAAATCCGTCCCTGAAGTGCGAGGCTTTGACCGGCATTCCGTCAGACCACTTGAGATTTTCGCGGAGATGGAACGTCCACGTCAGTCCGTCGGGTGAAACGTCCCATGATTCAGCGCAGGCGGGTTCGGGATTTCCGACGAGGTCGTAACGAAGTAGGCCGTCAAAAATGTTAGTGTCAACGATTGCTCCGTCGAGTGCGTGATTTATTGCCGGGTCAAGCGTCTGTGGGTCAACGCCCAAGTTGTACACAATCTCTTTAACGCTTGCTTCTGAGACTGAGAACGCCATTAACATTATGATTGCTGTTGCGAAAATTCTTCTCATGATTCGCTCCTCCTTATACAAATGGGCAGGCGCAAAAATGTCCGCTGCCTTTGTCCTCAAGTTTCGGGGATAATCTCGAACATTCGGGTTTTGCGACTGGGCATCTTGTGTGGAACTTGCACCCTGCAGGCGGGTTAATCGCGCTTGGGATTTCGCCTTTCAGCGGGATAATGTTTCTTTTTGCTGACGGGTCAGGGATTGGGACTGACGACAGAAGCGAGACGGTGTAAGGGTGAAGCGGGCGCGTGTAAAGCTCATCGCTCGGCGCGGTCTCAACGATGCTCCCCAGATACATCACCGCTACTCTCGTGCTTATGTGCCTCACCATGGAGAGGTCATGAGCAATGAAAAGGTAGGTTAGTCCCAAAGACTTCTGCAAGTCCTCAAGCATGTTGACGATTTGTGCCTGAATTGAAACATCGAGGGCTGAAATTGGCTCGTCGCAGATAATCATCTCAGGTTCAGCCGCCAAAGCACGGGCGATTCCTATTCTCTGCCTCTGCCCGCCGCTGAACTCATGAGGATAACGCCCAGCCTGTTCGGAGTTCAGTCCGACAAGATGAAGAAGGTTATGAACTCGGTCGCTGTGTTCGTCTTTTGGGATATTGTGAATCGTCATTGGTTCGCGGATAATTTCGCCCGCTGTCATTCGTGGATTCAGTGAGGCGTAAGGGTCTTGGAAAATCATCTGCATTCTTCTGCGGAAAGGGAGCATCTCGCGCTGTGTTATGTGCGTAATGTCATGGCCGCCGAAAATTATTCTCCCATCGTCAGGCTCATAGAGACGTATCACTGTTCTTGCGGTTGTTGACTTTCCGCAGCCGGACTCGCCGACAAGTCCCAACGTCTCACCCTTCTCAAGAGTGAAGCTAACTCCGTCAACAGAATGTACCCGCCCCGAAGGTGTGTCAAAATATTTAGTGAGACCGTCAACTTCAAGCATCATTCTTTCTCCCTCTTCCAGCATGAATATCTGTGCGTATCACTGAGACATGATTCTTCAGGCTTACGATGAAGGCAAATTTTCATGGCCTCGCTGCATCTTTTGACGAACGGGCAGCCCTCTGGTGGATTCAGCAAATCGGGAGGCTGCCCCTCAATCGGAATGAGTCTCTCACGAGGAGCATCAGGTTTCGGAACTGACCGCAGCAATCCCCGCGTGTAAGGGTGCATAGGGGACTTGAAGATTTCTTGAGCCGTACCTTCCTCCATTATCCGCCCGCCGTACATAACGATTACTCTGTCGGCCTCGCCCGCAATAACTCCCAAGTCATGCGTGATGAGTATCATAGACATTCCTGAAGCCTCCCGAATTTCCCGCAAAAGTCCAAGAATTTGAGCCTGAACAGTAACATCAAGCGCGGTCGTTGGTTCGTCAGCAATGAGAAGCTCAGGGTCGCACAAAATCGACATCGCTATCATGAGCCTCTGCCTCTGTCCTCCGCTGAACTCGTGGGGGTAATGCCTCATTCTCTCCTCAGCCGGAACGATTCCGACCTTCGTCATCATTTCCGCGACTCTCTCACGGACATTCCCCTTCCAATGATGCCGCCTTAATATCTCCTCAAGCTGATAGCCCGCCGACAAAACGGGGTTAAGGCTGGTCATTGGGTCTTGGAATATCATCGAGATCTTCCCGCCCCGAAGTGATTTGATGTTCTCGGAGCTTAGACTTTCGCCCATGAAGCTGATATTGTCCGCGCTGACCTTGCTGTTCTCGCCTGTTAATCCCATAACTGAGAGCATGGCCGTACTTTTCCCGCTTCCAGACTCGCCGGCAATCCCTAAGACTTCACCGCGATTAACGCTGAACGATACTCCGTCAACCGCTTTCACTTCTCCTGCTGACGTTTTGAATGCCGTGTGAAGGTTCTCGACTCTCAAAATTTCTTCGCTCATGATCCATCACTTCCTTAATTTAGGGTCAAGGGCATCACGAAGACCGTCGCCCAAGAAGTTGAAGGCAAGTATAGTGATTGAGATTGCCCCCGCCGGAAAGAAAAGCTGCCACGGATATATCGCCATTGCCGGAACTGCATCGCTGCTCAAAACTCCCCAGCTCGCCATAGGTGCGCTAACTCCAAGCCCGACGAATGACAGGAAAGCCTCCGTGAATATTGCGCCCGGCACTGAGAATGTCAGCGTTACGATTACTGCTCCCATTGCGTTAGGGATAATGTGTCGGAATAATATTCTTGCTGACGAAGCTCCTGCGACTCTTGCGGCGGTAACAAACTCCTCATTTTTCAGCCTCATGACTTCAGCGCGAACCATTCGAGCCATCGGTGCCCAGTAAGAAATCCCAAGCGTTATGAATATGCTCTTGAGACCTGCGCCGACTACGACCATCAGCAATATAACGTAAATCATGGCCGGAACTGAGTAAATTACGTCGACAATCCTCATCATAACATCGTCCAGTCTTCCGCCAATGTAGCCGGAAATTCCGCCGTATACTACGCCTATTGCCAGACTTATGAAGCTCGCAATGAATCCAACAGAAAGCGAAATCCTTGCGCCGTACATTACTCTCACGAACAAATCACGACCGAACATATCACAGCCGAACCAGTGCGTGAGACTTGGAGGGTCATTGCTTACGTTGAAGTCCATACCGTCATACTCGTAGCGCGATAACATTGGCCCGAAAACAGCAAGCAATATCACCGCAAGAATCACATACAAGCCGATCATTGCGGCCCTGTCATTCTTTAGGCGAGACCAAGCGTCAGCCCAATAAGTTTTTGACGGCCTGAGAGTTTCAGAGCTTTCTCTTTCATCAACGGTGAGGGGGAGGAAATCTTCAGGGTTATACATGATAATCACCTCAGCTTTATTCGCGGGTCAACGAACGAAAGGCATATGTCCGCAACAATGTTGAATGCTACGAGTATTGCGCTGTAGAAAATCGTTACGCCCATTATCGTTGTGTAATCTCTGTTCGATATGCTGGTTACGAAGAACGTCCCAAGTCCCGGAACTCCGTAGACCTGCTCGATTACGAAGCTCCCTGTGAGTATCCCTGCTGTGAGAGGCCCTAAGTATGTTATTACGGGGATAACGGCATTCTTGAGGGCATGAATGTATATCACCGAGCGTTCACTGAGACCCTTCGCGTAAGCTGTGCGAATGTAATCCTGTCCGAGAACCTCAAGCATTCCCGAACGCACGAGACGCGATATGAAAGCCGCCGGATACAGCGCGAGTGTCAATGCCGGAAGAAACGCTGTCGATACTCCGTCCCAGAAGCCAACGCTTGCCCAGCCCAACTGCATTGCAAAAACGTAGACTAGAAGCGACGCAATCACGAATGACGGGACAGTTACGCCGACGGTTGCTAGAATCATTGCGAGCCTGTCCTGCCATTTCCCGCGCTTTAACGCTGAAATTACGCCCGCAGGAATCCCGGCCATGAGCGAGAATATCAGAGCCATTCCGCCGACTATACATGAGACCGGGAAGCCGCCTGCTATAAGCTCGTTGACTGTCATTCCCTCGTAACGGTACGAAGGGCCTAAGTCGAGTTTGAGGACGTTGAGGAGATAGCGGCCGTACTGGATATAGAGAGGGTCATTGAGGCCGTAACGCTCACTCATTTTCTGGGCGACAAATTCGGGGATTGCCTTTTCGTCCGTGAAAGGTCCGCCGGGAATCGCGCGCATCATGAAGAATGTTATCGTAATGACTATGAAAAGGGTAATGAGGCCTGAGAATATCCGCCTCAGAATGTACCTGCTAATCTTGAACCACCCCTTGCAATTTAGGATTGACAGAATTTTAACATTAAATCGCCGTACTACGAGTATATAAGGCGCAGTATAAGAGGCCATAAGCGCAAAGGCGTTTGATTGGGGGAGCAAAGAACCGGAGCCGCTAAAGGGCTTTGTACGGTGTATAATATAAAAATATCGAACTAGAAAAGGACGATCCACTCATGCCTGTCAAGAAACTCATAGAAGTCGCACTTCCGTTAGAGGCTATCAACAAGGCTTCCGCCCGCGAGAAGTCCATCCGTCACGGGCATCCCTCCACGCTTCATCTTTGGTGGGCACGCCGTCCTTTAGCTGCAGCCCGCGCTGTTATATGGGCTTCATTGGTGGACGACCCTTCCTCACACCCTGAGAAGTTCAAGACTGAAGAGGCACAGAAAGCTGAACGCGAACGGCTGTTCAAAATTCTTGAGGATCTCGTGCAATGGGAGAAATCCAACAACAAAGATGTCTTAGCTAAAGCCAGGGCCGAGATTATGAAATCGACCGACAACAACCCGCCTGAGCTTCTTGATCCATTTGCCGGTGGCGGCTCAATTCCGCTGGAGGGTCAGCGTTTGGGATTGAAGGTTCATGCTCACGATCTCAACCCGGTGGCTGTTATGATCAACAAGGCCATGATTGAGATTCCGCCGAAATTCGCTGGACAGGCTCCTGTCAACCTGGAGGCACGGGGCAACATTGGCGGCGATACTGCTTGGGATGGAGCGTCAGGATTGGCTGAGGACGTTCGTTATTATGGCGAGTGGATGAAGCAGGAGGCCTTCAAGCGCATTGGACACCTTTACCCAAAGGTCAATACTCCGGAGGGCGAGGCAACGGTCATTGCGTGGATTTGGGCGCGGACGGTGAAATGCCCGAACCCGGCCTGTGAGTGCGAGATGCCGCTGGTTCATTCCTTTGAGCTTTCTAAGAAGAAGGGCAAGGAAGCCTATATTGAGCCGATTATTGATGATGGGAAAGTTCGCTACGAGGTACGGTATGGCAAAAACGCACATGAAGCCCCTAAAATTGCAAAAGGCACGTTTAAGTGCGTAGCTTGTGGTGCTGTGGTTCCCAATGAATATCTTCATGAACAATTCACTGCCGGGAAACATGGCAGACATCTTATGGCCATTGTTACTGAAGGAAAGAATGGAAGGCTCTACCTTTCACCTGATGAAGAACAAATCAAAGCAAGCCTATGTGAATTGCCGAAAAATTATCCAGACCAGGAAATGAATCAAAATACAACTGACCTTGTAAGCGGCCGGGGATATGGTTTTACTCATTGGCATCAATTATTCACCAACCGTCAGCTAATTATGCTCACGACGTTCAGCGACTTGATTGCCGATGTTCAAGACGAAATCAAGCACGATGCCGGACGCGCCGGGATGAACGATGAATCTGCGCTTGCTTATGCTCAGGCCTTGAGTGTGTATCTGACGTTTGTGCTGGACAAATTGACGGATTATCATTCTTCTATTTGTTCTTGGCATACTTCACGAGAGGTAATAGCTAAAACTTTTTCAAGGCAAGCAATTCCAATGGTTTGGGATTTTGCCGAGTGTAACCCTTTTTCTAATTCATCGGGCTGTTTTGACAACATGAGCGATTGGGTAACAAAATGTCTTATTGAATTTCCAGCTCAACCAAAAGGAACGGCAGAGCAACACGACGCTCAAAGTGATTGCGGTTTGAAGGACATCATGATCTCAACAGACCCACCTTACTATGATAATATAGGCTACGCTGACTTATCGGATTATGTTTATATATGGATGCGAAAAAGCCTGAAGAATATGTATCCAGATTTGTTTAAGACAATGCTCGTTCCCAAGACTGAAGAATTGATTGCGACGCCATACCGTCATGGCGGCAGCTCGGACAGAGCTAAACTGTTCTTCGAGAACGGTATGTTTGAAACCTGCAAGAAGCTTTATCATTACGCGAGCGACGATATACCTGTTACGATTTACTACGCATACAAACAAAGCGAGACAGAAAGTGACGAAGAGGAACAGCAAATAGCTTCCTCAGGCTGGGAGACAATGTTGTCAGCTATCATAAAGGCAGGATTTGCCATTACGGGCACATGGCCTATGAGAACAGAACTGGTAACAGCACTCAAACACAACGTCAACGCCCTCGCGTCGTCCATAGTCCTCGTTTGCCGCAAACGCCCTGAGAACGCACCATCAACAACGTGGCGAAACTTCGTCAACGAACTGAAACGTGAGCTTAGTCCGGCACTCCAAAAACTCCAGCAGAGCAACATCACCCCCGTGGATATGCCGCAGTCTGCAATCGGTCCCGGAATGGCGGTGTTCTCAAAATACGCGGAAGTCCTAGAGGCGGACGGCAGCCCCATGACCGTGAGGGCCGCCCTGCAAACCATCAATCAGGAAGTAGACAGATACTTCAACGAACAGGACGGTGAACTGGACAACGAGAGCCGCTTCTGCGTTGCGCTTTATACTCAAAAGGGCTTCGACATAATAAAGTTCGGCGACGCTGACAACATGGCGCGGGCAAAGAACATTTCCGTACAGGCATTGGCGGAAAAGGGCGTGGTTTACGCTCAGAAAGGCAATGTTCACCTCATCGGCCGCGAGGAGATTGAGGTCTCGGTGTCGGACAAGCCGGATATTGACTGGCTTTTCACACAGAAGCTCACTAAGGCAATGGAAGAGGGAGGACGCGAAGCATGTGCCAAGGTTCTTGCCCCCGTAATAGGTGCGGCAGAACGCGCTAAGGCCCTAGCCTACCGTCTGTATAACATTGCAGAACGTCGAAAATGGACGCAGGAGGCCTACGCATATAACTCCCTCGTTACGGACTGGCCGGCAATCATGGACAGGGCGCGGGAGCTTCAGACCGTCCCGGCAGAGCAGTTGTCGCTGGCATTTGAAGGATAGCAGGGAGGGATCAGCCTGATGGAAGCCAATCATGTAATCATATCGAAGGGGTTTAGGTTCTTGTTGGCAGCACTTGCTCCGTACATTGCGCGTGAGCTAAGGTCGGAGTATGGTAAAAACTGGTGGCAGGACGCTGTGATGAACACGCTCTATGAGGATCAGAAACGCGACCTTCCGCTGGCCGGGGACGAGAAGACGCTTGTGAATTCCCTCGACATACAGCGCTGTCTTCTGCTCTTTGCACTGAATTGGAAGTACGTTTTCAGCAAAAGACTCTCTATGGATCACAAGACGTGGGCGAACGAGCTTGTGGGTTTTCGCAATAAACTGGCCCATATAGGTGGACAGGATTTCAATGACGAGGACACATGGCGGGCACTGGATACAATGTCGCGTCTTTGCGAACAGATAGATCCGGAGAACACTGAGAACATACGTGCTATGCTTCGCGAACTTCGCTACGGTCCGAACAGCGGCGCAACACTGAAGGCAAAGGCAGTCAAAAGCGTCGGCGTTCTCAACACGGGGATTGAAGGTCTTCCAAGCTGGCGGAAAGTTATTGAGCCCCATCCCGATGTGGCACAGGGACGTTACAAGAATGCCGAATTTGCCGCGGATTTGTCGCAGGTTGCAAACGGCGAGGGAAGCATTGAGTACCTTGATCCTGTGGAGTTCTTCAAGAGGACTTACGTTACGGAGGGAATAAAAGGGCTTCTTGTGCAGGGCTTGAAGCGCATGAGCGGAAGCGACGGAGAACCTGTAATACAGCTGAAAACGGCTTTCGGCGGCGGAAAAACTCACAGCATGATTGCGTTGTATCACACGATGCGGGGCCGCGTTTCCATTGAAAAGATACCAGGCGTAAAACCCGCTTTGGAGGAGGCGGGGGTATCGTCTCTCCCGAAGGCAAATGTGGCCGTTCTTGTGGGAACTGCGATGGACCCCACAAAGGCACGAAGACCTCAGGATTTTCCCGGAATAACCATCAACACCATATGGGGAGAAATGGCGGCGCAGCTGGCAAGGAATGCCGGGAACCCAAAGCTCTACGATTATTATGTGAAGGAATCTGACAAGAAAGGCGTATCTCCCGGCTCCAAAGTGCTTAAAGACCTCTTCAATGCCTGCGGTCCATGCCTCATTCTTATGGACGAGATTGTGGCCTACGCGAGAAAATTGCGCGACGAGAAAGACCTTCCTGCTGGAACTTTCGACAACTTCCTTTCCTTCATTCAAGAGATAACTGAGGCCGCCCGCATCAGCAAGAACAGCATGGTCGTAGCCTCGATACCGGAGTCTAACATCGAGATTGGAGGCGAGAGCGGGCAAAAGGCACTTGATGCTATTGAGCATATCTTCGGACGAATGGAGTCCATTTGGAAGCCTGTTGCTGCAAACGAAGGCTTTGAGGTCGTCCACCGCCGGCTTTTCCTTGACTGCAAGGACGATGCTGCCCGTGAGTTAGTAGCCGACAGCTTCAGCAAAATGTACGCGGATAACCTGAGCGACTTCCCCATTGAGGCACGTGAGGTGGAGTATAGGAACCGTATAATCTCCTGTTACCCTATACACCCTGAGATATTCGACCGTCTCTATGGCGATTGGGCTACACTGGAGCGTTTTCAGCGGACGAGAGGTGTTCTGCGCCTTATGGCCGCCGTTATTCATGAGCTGTGGATGGGGGACGATGCCAGTGCACTTATCATGCCAGGCTCTATTCCATTGGATGTTTCCAATATACGCGACGAGTTGATACGTCATTTGCCTGAGGGATGGAACGCCATTATCGACAAGGAGATAGACGGAAAGAACTCCATCCCGTATCAAAAGGATATAGAGGTTCCGCGTTTTGGGAACAAGCTCGCGGCACGGAGGGTGGCGAGGACAATCATGCTCGGAAGTGCTCCGACAAGCAGACTCCAGGCTGTCAGAGGCATTGAGAAGTCGCGTATCAGGCTCGGGGTTGTTCAGCCGGGGGAAAACATAGCGGACTTCAACGACGCTTTGGGGACATTGCAGGGAGCATTGGCCTACCTTTACACTGACTCGCCGGGGAACAGATTTTGGTACGACACAAGGCCTACTCTGCGAAAGACGGTCGATGACAGAGCAACTCAGATTTCCGATGAGGACGCTGAACAGGAAATAAAGGACAGGCTTAGGAGAATCCGTAAAGAGAAGCCCTTCGCCGGGATTCATATCTGCCCTGCATCGTCGCTTGATGTTCCCGACGAACAAACCGTAAGGCTGGTTATACTTGGACCGGACGACGAATACAATATGTCGCAGAAAGAGGATAACGCTGCAATAAAATCATGCGAGGATATTCTGAACAACCGCGGCAGCTCACCGAGGATGTACCGAAATATGCTGGTGTTCGTTGCACCAGATCAAGAGCAAATGTCCAGCCTCAAAAAGGAAATCAAACTTTATCTTGCATGGAAGTCCATTGAGAGGGACAGAGAGGTATTGAACTTGGACGCTGCCCAGAACAGAGAGACTAAAGAAAATCTCAGTCGTTATAACAACAATGTAGATTCACGCATCCAAGAGACTTGGTGCTGGCTTCTTGTGCCTTATATCGACGTGGCTGTCAGCTTAAAAAAGACGCTCTGGGAAAGCTGCAGGATCAGCGGCGGAGCAGATACGATTGTCGCCAAGTCAGCGAGAAAGATGGAGTATGAAGAATCGTTGATTACGCAATGGAATCCTGTTCACCTGAAAGCACAGTTGGACGAGTTTCTTTGGAAGGATTGCAATGACATCGCTGTCAAGAGATTGTGGGAATGCTTTTGCTCTTACTGTTATCTTCCGAGACTGGCGAATTATGAGGTCTTGGAAAATGCAATCTTGTCCGGCCTGACTTCCACAAAATACTTCGCTCTGGCAGAGGGGAAATCCGAAGACGGCAAATATCTTGACATCAAATACAACTGTTCATCAGGCACTGTCAACAAATCAGCCTGTCTGGTCAAAATAGATGCAGCAATGAAACATATTGGAGATAAAGCCTCTGATGTCCCGGGCAACAATCATGGCAGCAACACAAACGCAGACGATACCGCAGGCAAAAATGGAAATGTCAATGTTCCAGAGCCACATGAGCCGAAGAACACTCGCTTTTTCCTGTCCGCGCCGTTGGATAACACGAGGATTAACAGGGACGTTCAGAAGTTAGTCGAGGAAGTTATCTCGCACCTGACATCCATTGATAACGGAAAGGTGGAGGTTTCGCTGGAAGTTAACATGGTAGTTCCTGACGGTGTTCCGCAGTCTGTAGTCCGAACTGTTTCCGAGAACTGCAACACGTTGAAATTTACGAACTTCTGGTTTGAGAAATAGCGAGAATTAATCGAAGGGCGGGGCTGACCTACCTGATCTTTATCATAACTTGCAAGAAGATTACAACCTCTATAAGTGTGATATATATCGCGAATCATAGTATAGCTTAAAATGACGGAAGAACAGAGATTAGATAAAAACCACCGAATACGCGAAAAGGGTAAACATACAAGAGAAAAACGAAAGTCTCAAGTTTATCTCGCATATCGCGTGAAAATTGATGTGAACGGATTCACAGCCCTGATATACGCGGCATACTGCAGGTGCAAATACACTTGGGACATCATAGAGTACTTAATCGAACACGGAGAAGACGCTCAGATTTATAACACCATCAAGAACGGTTGGAAGACTGTGAATTTCCTCAAAATTCGCCCCAACCAGTCAAAAGAAAGAGTACGTTCACTCTTACAGTAACAGGAGGCATAAGCGTGCAAGAAGACGAAGCGAGAAGCCTGCTTTACAGTTTGTGTGAAGGACCAATTTTCAGCGACACTTTGCGGGAACTGAGACTCGTATTACGTGAACATGGCAACCTCTCCAACAGCACTGACTACGATGATTGGGCGTACGAGTCCCATACACCCTTTGAAGACTGCATAGAAAGTTTCATGTGGGACGAAAGCGAGGAGAGGTTCGAGGCCGTGAAGATGATTGTTGACGCGGGGGCGAAGTCTTACGAATGGTATGATGATTAGAACATGGACAACATTGTATATATCCCGATTATAAGGCCGGAGAATATTCCCGTTGTTGGTGAGAATGTCTATAAGGGCATTTACGCTTCCAAGATTTCGCGCTACATTGTCAGGAATTATGCGGCGAATCATCCTCATATCCGCGAGCTTTGTGCCAGAAGCATGAAAGTTGATGAACTCGCGCTGATGAAGATGCTTTTTCCTGACGGTGAGAGACTGAATTCCTATGATGATGAGGGAATGACACCGTTAATGTCATGCATTAGGTCATGGAAAAACAGGAATGACTGCAACTTTGAGGCCGTGAAATTTCTTGTCGAGGCTGAGGATGATGTCAAAATCATGACAACAGATTTATCCCCTTGATATACGCGGCAATGAGCAGGTGCGGTTACGCGGGAAAGATGATAGAGTATCTTGTGGAACACGGAGCGGACATCAACGCTACATTCGACGCAGAAGGCACTAGGGCAATAGACATTCTGAGGCAGAACATGACTTCGGAAAAGAAACGTGTGATTTCACTTTTACAATAAATACTAGGAGGAAGATTATTATGACAGACAGAGAAGCATTAGAGATGTTCCTGAATTGCGAGCTAGGTTACCCCGATGAAGTTTTCGACAAGTTTATCAATCTGGAAGGTGCAATGTGCTACACGCATTATGACGCTCCAGACGCTGTTTATGTTCCAGGAAAACGCAAGGACAGAGTGCTTCTTGTGGCACATGCTGATACAGTGTTCTGTGTTCCGGGTAAGCACAAGGTCATTCTCGACGGCGACACCTATAGGAGTGGGAGCGGTGATTACGGGCTCGGTGCTGATGACCGTGCTGGCTGCGCGATATTGTGGCTGCTGAAAGATTCGGGGCATTCCCTGCTTGTTACGAATGATGAGGAAATCGGATCTCTTGGCGCGGCTAATATCAAGGACATCCACAAGGAGTTGTTCGAGGAGCTTAACGGCCATCAGTACATTCTTGAGTTTGATCGCAGACACGCGAGGGACTACAAGGTCTACAATATTCCTGTTACTGATGAGTTCAAGCGTTTCATCGAGGGCAGCACCGGCTACACTGAGGCCGACAGATACTCGTCAACTGACATTACTAGATTATGCAGAAAAATCTGCGGGGCTAATCTCAGCGTGGGCTATTATAGAGAACACCACGAAGACGAATACCTTGTCTTCACTGAATGGCTGAACACCCTGAACATTGCGCGTGAAATGCTTGAAGGGGAACAGAAGAAATTCCCGCTTAAAGTTTCAGCATGACAGTATAGCTTTCGGGGAAATTGCCGCGAAAAGTGTCATACATGATTTCAGTTTCAACGCGTCAATTTCTCCTATTCACGGTAAAGTCTCACTCGGCTAAAATCGAGCGCTTGCTCCACGGGCTGTTATTGTTCTCGTCTATACGGAAAGGCTGTGTCACAAGCTGACTGTCCGCGATCACCGTGAGATCGTCTGCGTCCGTTGCTGCTTTTGCCTCGATGGAAGATGCTTCGGCTTCAAGTTCTTGGGCCTTGTCCGTGATTTCCGCGCACCAGTTGTAGAAGCCCCTCCAGCAGTCAACGCTGAACTCCTCGTCAGTCTGCCGCCCGTTGCCGGTTACCTCTGCTTTCGCTGTCGTGTCAACGTCCTCAATACTGATTATGTCTCCGCTCTAGTTGTAGACTATTACCTTGTCGCCGGAAATCTCTGTGTTTCTGTTTGTACTTGGTGATACTTTGTCGGGATCGGCTTCACTGTCTCTGACACTTACGGCACTCATGTGAGTAGAACGGAAGGTGAACGTGTGCCGTCTTCCGTTGAGGCTTCGTTTTGCGAACGCTACAAGCTCGAAGTGTCCGCTGGGGACTTCGTTCTCGTCAAGAACGTATTGATGAATGATTCATCTGGGTAGACGAGAAGGAATGTCTCTTCGTTGTCGTAAGCCTCTTTGACCGCCTCAGCATTGAATGTAACGAGCTGAGCCAATGGTCTCATGGCTTCACGTTCTGTTTCGTCCTGTATGTTTTCGAGGGACTGGTTGACTTCGTCTTCGGTACTGAGATGTGTTTTCAGGCGGGACTCAATGCTTTTCTGGTCGTTTGTTGTAACTCCCCCCTCCCGCGTTGCTGGAACCGCTGCCTCCACTGGGGTTTCCCGGCTAATCTAGCGTTCCCAGTCCGAGATATATATCGGTGGTTATTCCTCATAACACATGAAAACGCTATAGAAGTTCGCGCGTTATGATAAAAATCCCCCCTGCCTCTGAGACAAGGGGGAACTTTCTTACTTCCGCTTTAGCTTCTTGACTTTCTGAGAGTAACTAGGGTTGCGAGCGCGAGAATTGCGAGACCTGAGTTACAGCCTCCGCCTCCTCCTGAGCCTGAGACACCTTCGGGGTTGTCATCGCCGTTGTCGGTCTGACCGTTGTTGTTGGTGTTATCGCCGGTATTGTTGCCAGTGTTGCCGTTGGCGTTGTCACCGTTGTCTCCTGTGTCGTTGTTATAGGTATTGCCGTTTCGCTTGAGCCAGTCCTCAAAGCTCATGTTGCCGTTATTGTTGTCGGTGTTACCTCCTGTCTTGTCCCCAGTGTCTCCGTCCGTGTTGCCGTTGGTGTCGTTACCGGTGTTATCTCCTGTATTGTTGCCAGTATCATCGCCGGTGCCACCATCTGTGTTTCTCGCAGGCAGAATCCTTATTGTGAACGAGTCGAAGCCTTCCTCATATAACTCAGTCATAAGGTTTTCTCCGGTAACAGACACATTGAAAGTGTAAGTTCCTTCCTCCGTAGGTTTACCTTTGATCTTGACATCATTCACCACTATCTCATAATGACAACCTGGAGGAAGTTGTCCTCCTACACTCACTGACACATGCCTACCCAGTGTAGTCATTTTTACCGCTGCATCTAATTCCTCGCCAACATAACCTGTACTCTGTCCACTAAACATCAATGTGAATCTAGCCCAAGCTCCCGAAGCCATAACACTCATGAGCATTACAGCCAACACCATTACCGCGTACTTCTTCATGGTAAAACCCTCCATTCATGATTTATGTTGCCTAAAACGCCTGTAACACACATGACCATTCTGCCTAGAATCAAGATCACTTCCCTGCATAGATTTCTAGTATCGAAAGGCTATATATTTCCTGCTTTCTAGCCGAGAATATACTTTTATTAGTCTTCAAAACTAGGATTGTATGAAGAATATAAACCATTTTTTCATCATTGTCAACTAATTTTAGCATTGTCAAGGCCTCTCTCTAGGATTAAATTCCATTGTATAGCCTAGTCATCAAAGTTTATATTTTATAAAAGAGGTGAATAATATGATTGACGGAAATTTGCTCAAAGCATTAAGACGGGAAAAAGGACTCAGCCAAGAAGAATTAGGCGACCTTGTAGGCACTGAAGGGAATCTTGTATCACGCTGGGAACGCGGCACATCAACTCCAAGCCTCCATTACATGCACAAACTATCCGAAGTGTTCGACAAACCTGTGGATTATCTCATGAAGGGTGAAAGCTCCGACATCAAAGAACGCTCCGTAACAGAGAACAGAGGCGTACTAGTTTTCGAGACAGACGGCCAGAGACTCGAAGTCCCCGCAACCCTCGCTTTCGCAAAACAATTCTGGGAGCGCGTTGACAGAATGATCGACATCAGCATTGCCGCAAAGCAATAAAAATCCCCCCTGCCTCTGAGACAAGGGGGAAACTTTCTTACTTCCTCAACTGCCACTCACAGAGAAGCCCCGTAGCAATCATCATCGAACTCCACGTACCCGCAATCATTCCCACGAGCATCGCATAGCTGAATGCCATCAGCACAGGCCCTCCCCATACGCACAGCGCAATCACAGGGAAAAGCGTCGTCAGCGTCGTGTTGATCGTTCTGGCTAACGTCTGGTTCAGAGATTTGTTGACGAGGTTCAGGATACCCTCACGCGATAACGTTCCCCAGTTCTCGCGGACACGGTCGAGGATTATTATCGTGTTGTTCAGCGAGTATCCCACGATCGTAAGGATTGCCGCAATGAACGACGAGCCTATCTCCATCTGCGTCAGCGAGAAGAAGCCAAGCGCGATGATTACATCATGCACCAGCGGTACAACGCTGACCACCGCAAACCTGAACTGGAATCGCAGCGTTATGTATATCAGGATTGCAATGAGTGCGATCGTTACACCGATTACAGCCTGCCTCCTGAGTTCACCGCCGACAACTGGCCCAACCTTCTCGAAGCCCGTAACCTTCATGTCGGAATATTTCTCGCTGAGTGCCTTTACGACAGCTTCACGGCTCTGCTCCGTGTCCTCGTTGGTGCGGATTATGATTCCTTTCTCGCCGAAATTCTGAATCATTGCACCCTTCGCAACGATTGCGGAGATTACATCGCGCACTTCGGCAATGTCAGGACGGTTGTCGAACTCCGTCTGAATTACGTTGCCACCCGTGAAGTCAATCCCTAGATTGAGGCCCTTCGTGAGCAGAAGCACAAGACTGGCAGCCACGAGGATAAGGCTGACAATGAGGGCGAACTTCCTGTACTTCATGAAATCTATTCTCATTACTTCCTCACTATCTCCTTTCCGCGCCTTACGAACAACTGCAATATAGCCCGTGTTACGACAATGTTTGCGAATACGCTTGCAACAAGACCAACCGACAAGGTTACGCCGAACCCGCGCACTGAGCCTGAACCGAAGTAGAACAGTACGAGTGCCGCTATCAGCGTCGTGATGTTGGAGTCGAGAATCGTAACCAGTGCTTTCCTGAAGCCCGCATCAAGTGCCGCCATCGGTGTCTTTCCGGTCTTCTGCTCCTCTTTGACGCGCTCATATATCAGAACGTTTCCGTCAACAGCCATTCCGAGAGTGAGAATAATTCCAGCGATGCCCGGAAGTGTCAGAGTTGCGTTGAATGCAATAAGCCCCGCGAATATCAACAGCACCGTAACAGCAAGTGCCAGATCCGCAGCGAGTCCCCTGAACTGGTAGTATAGCAGCATGAAGACGAGTACCATTCCCGCGCCGAAGAGTCCGGCTTCGAGTCCCTGCTTGATACTGTCAGCACCCAAGCTCGGCCCTACTGACCTGTTCTCTGCAATCTCGACCGCAACAGGAAGCGCGCCAGCCTTGAGCATTATCGCGAGCCTTCCTGCCTCGTCAGCCGTGAAGCGTCCAGTAATTTGCGCATGTCCTCCCGAAATCCTGTCCTGAACTACGGGGGCAGAGATTACAACGTTGTCGAGGACTATTGCGAGCTGCTTGCCGATTAGACGTGCCGTTGCCTCCTCAAAGAGCCTTGCGCCCTCAGAGCTGAACTCAAGTGAAACGCCCATTCGCCCGAGACTGTCGGGATTCACCGCGGCGTTTATGAGGTCTTTTCCTGAGAGAAGGACAGGCCCCAAGAGGTAGAAGCGTCCCTGTTCCTCAGCGGGTGCAACGATTGCTCCGACGGTGTCCTTTGCACGTGCCTGAAAGTCCGCGCTTGAGTTACTGAGCTGGTCAATAGCTTTCTGCCATCTCTCCTGAGCCTGTACGAACTGAATGTCGCTGTCGTAATTGCTCCTTATTGGCGCAGGGGGAGGAGTTCCGGTTGAGTCAATGACCTCGCGGAAATCCATCTGAGCCGTCCTTCCGATAAGCTCAAGTGCGGCCGCAGGGTCCTGAATGCCGGGAAGGTCAACGATTATTCTGTCCGTCCCAGACTTCTGGATTATAGGCTCGGCAACTCCGTACTGGTCAATACGATTCCTTAGAACTGCAAGAAGCCTGTCGATACTGTCATCACGAAGCGGGTTCTCTGGTGTGTCTTTTGCCTGAAGAACTATGTGCGCACCGCCCCTCAAGTCAAGCCCTAAGTTCAGGCCGTCCCTGTTGAAGTAAGCGAAGCACAAAGCTCCGGCGATGACGATTAACACAAACCAGAGGCGTAATCTGTCGGTGCGGTTCATTAAGATGCTGCCTCCGTTTTTGCCTGACGTTTACCCTGAACGGCTGACTTCAGGATTGTAACGCGGACACCTTCAGCAATCTCAATCTGGAACGAGTCATCACGAACTTCTCGGACTGTCCCGTAGAAACCGCCAATTGTGATAACCTGGTCTCCCCTTGAAATGCTGTCAATCATATTCTTCTGCTGTTTGTCGCGTTTCTTCTGTGGGCGAATGATGAAGAAATAGAATATCAGCACGAATATAGCAAGCGGGAATAACATACCCATGAGACCGCCCTGCTGTGCTGCTGCTCCTCCTTCTGCACCCGAACCACCGCCCGTTGAAGGCGCGCTGCCTCCGCACGGGTTTACTGCTGTTGTTGATTCTGCCATCTTGAAAAACTTACCTCCAAAAAATTATTTCCTTCGCCACGCTACTGCTTCAATCTCGATTTTAACACCCTTAGGCAAGTCTTTCACAGCAACGAATGATCTTGCCGGAGCGTCTTTCGGGAAATACTCAGCGTAGACGGCGTTGACTTCCGCAAAGTCCACGATTTCAGCGGCGAACACAGTAGTCTTCACCACGTCGGAAAGAGTGTACCCGCCGGCCTCAACAATGGCCTTGAGATTTTCGAGCGAACGTTTGGCCTGAGCTTTTACGTCAGCGGGAATCTCACCTGTTGCGGGGTCTACCGGGATCTGTCCCGAGACATAGAGGAACTCTCCCGCCTGTATAGCCTGAGAGTAAGGGCCGATTGCTGCGGGAGCTTTGTCGGTTGAAACTGCGCGCTTAATGTCGGACTGCGCAAAGATGATTTCAGGGTCTACTAATGCCATCTTATCCCCTTACTTCCACATAGGTGAATATCTGTCGAGCTTGGCATACTTCGCTGTGTCGCCGAGTTCTTCCTCAATCCTGAGAAGCTGGTTGTACTTCGCGATTCTGTCTGTACGTGCAATGCTTCCAGTCTTAATTTGTCCTGCGCGTGTTGCGACTGAGAGGTCAGCAATGAAAGTGTCCGCTGTCTCGCCTGAACGGTGGGATACAACAGCTGCGTAACCTGCCTCGCCGGCCATGCGGATAACCTGAAGGGTCTCGCTAACTGTTCCGATCTGGTTGAGCTTTACGAGAACTGCATTCGCTACGCCTTCGGAAATTCCCTTCGCGAGAATCTTGGGGTTCGTAACGAAGAGGTCATCGCCGACAAGCTGGATTTTCTTTCCGAGTGAAGCAGTGAGAGCTGCCCAGCCTTCCCAGTCATCCTCAGCGCAGCCGTCCTCGATTGAGATTAACGGGTAATTTGCCGCAAGATCCTCATACATCTTCACGAGGTCTGCTGAAGTGTACTCCGCACCGCCGCTCTTGGTGAAAACGTACTTGTTCTTGCTGGTGTCGAAGAACTCTGACGAAGCCACGTCAAGCGCGAAGCTTACATCATCGCCGGGCCTGTAGCCAGCCTTGTTGATGGCCTCCATGAGAAGGTCGAGTGCTTCCCTGTTGTCCTTGAGGTTGGGAGCGAATCCGCCTTCATCGCCAACACCTGTTGAGTAACCGCGAGCCTTTGTGCAGCCCTTGAGAGCGTGATAGACCTCTGCGCCCATTCTGAGAGCCTCAGCGAATGACTCAGCATTGTGGGGGACGATCATGAACTCCTGGAAGTCTACGGTTGAGTCAGCGTGTGCGCCGCCGTTGATGACGTTCATCATTGGAGTGGGAAGGAGACCTCCGCCGATTCCGCCGAGCCACTGATAGAGGGGTACGCCGTGAGACTCTGCAGCTGCCCTTGCGTTTGCCATTGATACGCCGAGAATTGCATTTGCGCCGAGCTTTGACTTTCCTTCAGTTCCGTCGAGAGCAATCATTGCGCGGTCGAGTGCGCCCTGATCGTCAGCGTCCATTCCGAGAATTTCGGGAGCAATCTTCTCGTTTACGTTTTCGACAGCGTGCTGAACGCCCTTACCGCCGTAACGTGCTTCCTTGTCGCGAAGCTCTAATGCCTCGTGAACGCCTGTTGATGCGCCTGAAGGAACGGCAGCTCTTCCCATTGAGCCGTCCTCAAGGTACACGTCAACTTCAACTGTGGGGTTGCCTCTTGAGTCAAGTATTTCGCGGCCATGAATACCGATAATTGATGCCATGAAAAATTTTCCTCCTAATGATGAGTTTTTAGTTATGCCTAATTATAAATGGCAACTGGCAAAATGAAAACGGTTTTTTACGTGAACTGATATATAATTTGCGGAACTAAGATCGAAGGAGCGATATTTATGGAACTTACAGCGGCACCAAAATATGACTGGCGGAACGTTCGTATGTACGACGAGGACGGAAGACAGATCACGAACCCAAAAGTACTGCGCTCTATGGCTGAGGCAATGGAGCTCGGTGATGCGTGGGAAAGACGAATGGAAAGCTATCACCTTGAGGAGATTTTCGGCAAATACGACGAGGAGGACGCGGACATTGACACCGAAGAAGAAGACTACTGAGAGGAAGCGCACACCGTTCCCCAGAGAAGTGCTATACACAAAGGACTTCGCAGATGATTGGGAAAATTTGGAGCGTTCCGGGAAACATGACATGAACGTCATCAAGGAAGCCATTGCTTTACTGGTGAAGCATATTCCAATTCCCTCTGAATGGAGAGACCATCAGCTCAAGGGAGAATGGAAAGATTTTAGGGAATGCCACGTGAAGGGTGATCTGCTTCTTGTTTATCGAATACTCAAGAAGTCGTATTGCGAGGTAGCTGTGTTCTCCTATGTCGGTACGCACTCTGAAATATTCGGTTAGCACAAAGTGAGTCCGTGCAGAAAAATAGCTGTCCCCCTGCTGAAAGTGGCGGGGGATATTTTTGTTGAGGGGAAAAATTTTCCCCCCGGCGTTTTGGCCGGAGGCATGTGAATGGCTAATGGCTTAGTTAAGATTGGGGTGCCTCATCACTCGAACATCGCGCTTATAGGCTCCTCGCTGTGAACCCTCTTTATCGCCTCAGCAAACGCTGGCGCAATCGAAAGCTGAAGTATTTTGCCGATCTTCTTCTCCGGCGGAAGCGGTATAGTGTCAGAGAATATCAGCCTCTCAATCGCTGACTTCCCTATGTTCTCAAGCGCATTCCCAGAAAGCACAGCATGTGTTGCGCACGCAAATACCCTCTTGCTCCCGCGCTCCATAAGTCCGTCGGCAGCATGGCATATCGTTCCCGCCGTGTCGATAATGTCATCAACGAGAATTGCAGTCCTTCCCTTTATGTTGCCCACGATGTCCATAACTTCGGACTTGTTCGCAACGTCATGGGAACGCCTCTTGTCGACAATCGCAATGTCAACATTCAGCTTCATCGCAAACTTCCTTGCCCTCGCTACTCCTCCAGTGTCAGGAGAAACTACAACAACATTCCCGGCCTTCAGATCGTCTGCAAGAAACTCCTTGAAATACCCCGCGAAAAGATTCATCGCCGTCAAATGGTCCACAGGTATGTCGAAGAACCCCTGTATCTGCCCAGCGTGAAGATCTGCCGTTATAACCCTGTCAACTCCGCCGTGTGCAATAAGATTCGCAACAAGTTTAGCCGTAATTGGCTCGCGAGGTTTCGCTTTCCTGTCCTGCCGGCAATAACCGAAGTACGGGATCACAGCGTTCACGTAATGCGCCGATGCACGTTTCACAGCGTCCGCCATAATCAGCAAGTTCATGATGTTCTCGTTCGTTGGTGAACATGTAGGCTGTATGATGAACACGTCAGCACCCCTCACGCTCTCGTTGAACCTGAGTCCTGTCTCGCCGTCCGAAAACTTGAAGCTCTTGACATCAGCAAGCGGTATTCCAAGCTCATCGCATATCTTCTTCGCAAACTCAGGATGCGAATTTCCTGAGATTATCTTGAGACCGTTCCCTCTGGACATAATTACTTTTCCCCCTCTGTGGTTGTTTGATGATGATGGTTACGTAATGACCAGTCCGCGATATTCTTCTGCCTTGCACGTCCTACTCCAAGAGAATTTTCCGGGACCTTCTGCGTTATCACAGACCCTGCCGCTGTAGCTGCACCGTCCTCAACTTCCGCCGGTGCAACAAACATCGTGTTCGAGCCTATGAAACAGTTGTTGCCGATTACAGTCTTGTGCTTCTTCTCCCCGTCATAGTTGCATGTGATACTTCCTGCCCCTATGTTAACGTCATGGCCGAGTGTTGCGTCTCCCATGTACGACAAGTGAGGTACTTTGCTTCCTTCGCCGATATGCGAGTTCTTAAGCTCGACGAATTTTCCGGCGAATGCACCCTCCTCAAGGACAGTGTTATCTCGAATGTAGCAGAAAGGCCCGGCCTTTGAACTGTCCCTGAGAATGCTGTTCTCGATCACTGCGTATGCTGTTACAACGACGTTACGGCCTACTATGGAGCGTGTTATTATTGAACCTGAACCGATATAGCTCCCCTCGCCAATGATTGAACGTCCCCAAATCTGAACGTTAGGCATTATCGTTACGTCAGGCATCAGTACAACGTCAGCACCAATATACACAGTCTCAGGGTCAAGAATCCTCACTCCCTCACTAAGCCATCCCGCAAGAATCTCCCGCCTCATTACGTTCGAGACATGCGCGAGTTCAGCCTGAGTGTTCACGCCCTGCATCTCCTCTTCCGGCATAATGAACGCTCCTGTTGACATTCCTGCGTCGTTCATGAGACCGAGTGCGTCGGTTATGTAGTATTCTTTCTGAGCGTTGTTGTTGGTGATTGAGTCTATGATGGAAAGAAGTGATCTTACCCTGAATGCGTAACAGCCTGCGTTTACCTCGCGGATTTTTCGCTGTTCCTGTGATGCGTCCTTGTACTCGATGATTGAGACGGAATTTTCACCCCGTATGATTCGGCCGTATGCTCCAGGATTTTCGGCCTCGAATGTGATTACCGTACAGTCATTTTTCCCTGATGATGCTATCAATTCTCTGAGGCTTTCGGGTCTCATCAGGGGAACATCGCCGTTGAGAACTACGAGAGAGTCATAGTTCCGCCACCATTCACGGGCTGACTTAACCGCGTGCCCTGTGCCTAACTGCTCATGCTGCCATAGAATTTTTACGTCTGGGAATTTCTGTGATATGTACGATTCAACTTCTTCGCCGCCCGAACCTACTAAGACGGCTATATTCTCTGGTGATACTCCTGCTGACTTTGCGTTTCGGATAACATAATCAATAATCGGTCTGTCTAGAACGGGCTGCAAAACTTTCGGAACTGAGCTTCTCATTCTTGTGCCTTTTCCGGCTGCCATTATGAGAACGCAGAGATTCTCCATGACTGCATCACCTCTCGTATTATCGTGTGGCTGGGATGGGTGGATTCGAACCACCATTACAGGATCCAAAGTCCCGCGTCCTGCCCTTGGACGACATCCCAACGAAACACGCTAATTATTGCCCATTACTTCCAACTCGTCAAGTTATGCGAGAAAATCTCTTCCAGTTTTGGGGAGCATGTCCACCCTAATGTCCGGCATTTCAGGAACATCGGTGGCATTCTCTGGGCTTTCTTGGGAAGTTTTTGACAGTTCGACTGACGATGATGAAATGTCTTCGTTCATGAGGCGGTCAAATTCCTCTGCGTCAATAATCTCACGTTCAAGAAGTACCCCTGCTATCTTGTCCATGAGTTCGCGCCTTGCCGTGAGAATTTCCTTCGCGTTCTCGTAGCATTCGTCGATTATGGCCTTGACTTCCTGGTCAATCTTGTACGCAACTTCCTCGCTGTAATTTCTGTCCTCTGAAATGTCGCGTCCCAAGAAAATTTCCTCGCGCTTGTTACCAAGTTTCACTAGACCGATTACCTCACTCATTCCGAGCTGTGTAACCATCTGACGGGCTGTCTGCGTTGCCCTCTCAAGGTCATTAGCCGCGCCGCTGGTTACGTCGTTGAAGACAATTTCCTCGCTGACCCTTCCGCTGAGGAGGATTGCGATTCTGTTCATGAGTTCAGACTTCGACATGAGGAATCTGTCCTCTTCAGGAAGCTGTAACGTGTAGCCCAATGCCGCGTGTCCTCGTGGGATTATCGAGATTTTGTGTACTGGGTCTGAGCCCGGAAGAACTTTTGCTACGATTGCGTGCCCTGTCTCGTGGTAGGCGATGATTTTACGCTCACGGTCATTGAGGATTCTGCTCTTGCGTTCTGGGCCAGCCATGACGCGCTCGATGCCTTCCTCTAAATCTTCCATCGCAATTTTTTCACGACCATTACGAGCCGCAAGCAATGCGCCCTCATTCACGAGATTCTCCAAGTCTGCGCCTACAAGTCCCGGAGTTCTGCGGGCAAGTACCCCGACGTCGACATCGTCAGCAAAAGCCTTTTCCTTCATGTGGACTTTCAGGATTTCCTCGCGTCCCCTAACGTCAGGGCGGTCGACCGTAATGTGCCTGTCGAATCTTCCCGGCCTCAATAATGCGGGGTCAAGAATATCCGGCCTGTTCGTTGCCGCAATTACTATAGTGCTTGTATTCTCGTCAAAACCGTCTAGCTCAACGAGAAACTGATTGAGGGTCTGCTCACGTTCATCATGGCCGCCTCCGAGACCTGCGCCTCTGTGCCTTCCCACAGCGTCCATCTCGTCAATGAAGATGATGCAGGGCTGGTACTTCTTGGCCTGCTCGAAAAGGTCTCTGACTCTAGCCGCGCCAACACCTACGAACATCTCAACGAAGTCAGAGCCGCTGGAACTGAAGAATGGAACGTCAGCCTCGCCAGCAGCAGCACGTGCAAGCAACGTCTTTCCTGTACCGGGAGGGCCTACGAGGAGAACGCCTTTGGGGACTCTTGCGCCGAGCTTCTTGAACTTCTCGGGGTCTTTGAGGAAGTGTATGACCTCCTGAAGTTCCTCTTTCGATTCATCACAGCCCGCAACGTCAGCAAACGTAACTTTCGGCTTGTTGTCGAGGAAGAGTTTTGCCTTGCTCCGCCCGAACGCCATGATCCGGCCGCCGCCTCCCTGCATGTTGTTGAGGAAGTATACCCAAACGCCTATGAGCAAGAGCGTAGGGAAGAGCGATGTCATTAGGGACATCACCCAAGTGTTCTTCTGGGGAGCCTCAATGGTAACCATTATGCCCTTTGACGCTGCTTTGTCGGCCAAGCCCGCAACATCGAGGCCGTATGTCAGGAATCTCTGGCCGCTGTGAAGTTCGCCCTGAATTGTCGCTGAACTTGATTCGCCTGGGACTGTGTTGTTGCGGATTTGGAGAATGCGAATGTTCCCGGCATCTAATTCCTTGAGGAACTGGCTGTAACTGATTTCGTCATATTGCTTCTGGACTTCTTCGGGTGTCAGGAACGTGTTGACCATCGTAACGACAACGAGAACTAACACGAGATAAAGTCCGAGATTTTTTACCACTTTGCTCAAAATAAAACCTGCTTCCGTTTCAGTGATATATAATGAACGACAATGATTAGATTATAACAGAGGGGAAGTAAATTTCTATGATATATGACGCTTTAGAATTATCGCTTAATGACTGGCAGATATTATTTTCGGAGTGGGGCGAGCAAAAATTCCGTGCCTCGCAGGTTTGTCAATGGATATACGCGAAGAAAGAATTTACTTACGACGGAATGACCAACCTCAGTAAGAGCCTCCGCGAAAAGTTAGGCAGTAATGTCGCGATGGGCTTCCCCGTTATGATACGTCAGCAGGTCTCAAAGGACGGAACTCGAAAATTTCTCTGGCAGCTCAATGACGGCGCGAGAATCGAGTCCGTTCTCCTAAATCACGGAGGCCACAAGACAGCCTGCATATCATCACAGGCGGGGTGTCCGTTGAAGTGTTCATTCTGTGAGACTGGAGCAAACGGATTCAAACGCAACCTCACGCGCGGTGAAATTGTCGGCCAGTTCCTAATGATGGAGAAGATTAATGGCTCTGACATAAACAACGTCGTCTTCATGGGAATGGGTGAGCCTCTCTTGAACGAGGACAACGTTCTCTCTGTGATACGTTCGTTCAATGACAAGAACATGCGGAATTTGGGCGCACGTCACATCACAATATCGACATCAGGAATCGCTCCGGGAATTGAAGACCTCGCCGACTTCGAGATTCCCATAAGATTATCGCTCTCTCTTCACGCACCTAATGACGAACTTCGCTCAAGACTGATGCCCGTCAACAAACAGTATCCTTTACAGAGAGTTGTCGAGGCATTGAAGCGTTACCGTGAACGTACAGGGGAAAGAATCACAATCGAGTACGCGCTGATTGACCGCGTCAACGATTCGCCTGAGTGTGCTTATGAGACAGCCGCATTGCTTGACGGTCTCGAACCTTATATCAACCTGATACCTTTTAACCCTATACCCTCACGGCCTGAGCTTAAACGTTCGGAGCAATCCAGGATTAAGGCGTTCTGTGAGGCACTGTCAGCCATGAAGATTGAGTATGAACTTCGGAAGGAAAGAGGCAGTGATATTATGGCGGCTTGTGGTCAGCTTGCGGGGTCTCATTAAGTAACACCCTTGTTCAAATCCCCGTAAGATTAAAGCCCCTCTGTGTGATTGCAGGGGGGCAATTTTTGTGCTTTGCTTGAGCTAAAATCTTGCTTTGAAATCCTCGTATGCGAGTTTGATTCCGTCCTTGAGATTGGTCTTATACTTCCATCCCAGCGACGTTGCCTTACTTACGTCGAGAACTTTTCGGGGCGTACCGTTTGGCTTCGAGGTGTCCCAGAGAATTTCACCGTCATACCCCACAACCTCAGCCACTAGCTCAGTGAGTCCCTTTATGGTGATTTCGAGTCCTGTTCCAGCGTTTATTGTCTCGTTGCCTGAGTAGTTGTTCATGAGGAAAACGCAGAGTTCCGCCAAGTCATCAACATACAGAAATTCTCGCAAAGGGCTTCCGTCTCCCCAGCATGTTACGGACTTTTTCCCGGCGACTTTTGCCTCGTGGAATCGCCGAATCAGCGCGGGCAATACGTGTGAATTTTCGGGGTGATAGTTATCGTTTGGGCCGTAAAGGTTGCAGGGCATAACGGAAATATAGTCGGTGCCGTACTGAGTGTTTAGGTACTCGCAGTATTTCAGGCCGGAGATTTTTGCGAGTGCATATCCTTCGTTGGTCTTCTCAAGGTAGCCTGAGAGGAGATATTCTTCCTTTATTGGCTGAGGGCATTCGCGGGGGTAAATGCACGATGAGCCGAGAAATTCCAGTTTCTTGCAGCCGTTCACGAAGGCAGAGTGTATCACGTTCATCTCGATCATCATGTTGACGTACATGAAGTCAGCGAGTGCCCTGGAGTTTGCCGCAATGCCTCCGACTTTTCCCGCCGGGACGAAAACGTATTCAGGCTTCTCGCGCTCAAAGAATGCCTCAACATCAGACTGCCTCGTCAAGTCAAGCTCCGAATGAGTCCGTGCAATTATATTCGTGTAACCCTGACGTTCAAGCTCCCTCACGATTGCCGAACCTACCATGCCTCTGTGTCCGGCAACGTAAATTTTCGAGTCCTTCTGCATGATAATTACTCCTATTGTAGAATTTCGATCATAATATCACGTTTCGACTGGAGATTTTGACATGAAGAATATTTTGTTACATATTTGCTGTGCGCCCGACGCCTCTGTCCCTGTGCCTGACCTTCTCGCTGAGGGCTGGAAAGTTTACGGCTTCTTCTACGGCAGCAACATTCACCCGCGCGATGAATACATCCGCCGACTTGAGGCAATCCACATTCTAGCGTCTCATAATGAAATAGCCTGCGAAATTCCCGAATACTCACCCGAAGAATGGCTCTCAAAAATTCACGGCCTCGAAAATGAACCAGAGGGCGGAAAGCGTTGCGCGGAATGCTTCAGGATTCAGCTTGAGGCATCTGCAAGGGAGGCATTGAGACTCGGCTGTGATTACATGTCGACGACCCTCACTATAAGCCCCCACAAGAACGTGAAGCTCATCAACGAGATCGGCGAGGAAATCACATCGTCTCACGGACTCAAATGGGAGAGCAGAATTTGGCGCAAGAACAACGGCTTCCTCCGAAGTGTTAAATGTCCCGCGAGTTGGGCTTGTATCGTCAAAATTACTGCGGGTGCGTCTTCAGCGCGCGAATCATTGATGAACTGACTCAGAACGGATAGAATATGCAATATTTTGAGAATACAAAATGTTTAGGAGGTTAATTTCAATGGCTGGTAATGATGTGGCGATACTCAAAATCAACAAGGCTTCTTCAGGAACTTCACTCACAATTTCACTCGAAGGAAGGCTCGATACTACGACAGCTCCTCAGCTTGAAGCGGAAGTTAAAGGCGGACTGAGCGGCGTTACGGAACTGGTGTTCGACATGGCCGCGCTAGAATTTATTTCCTCAGCGGGGCTGCGAGTTCTTCTTCTTGCACAGAAAGCGATCGGCAAGCAGGGCACTATGGTGATCAGGAATCTCATCCCCAGCGTCCTCAAGGTATTCGATGTAACAGGTTTCAGCCGTATTCTGACCATCGAGAAATGAAACCCATCGGCAAGAAGATTCAAAGCCTCGTAGTGAACGTAGCGTTAGTTGCCCTTCTTGTTACGAGCGCAATCTCAATCGTAAGCATGTCCAACGTCAGGCAGAAGAACAGGGAAGTCCTCATCACCCAGATGGAGACCAACCTCTACAACACCATCAAGGACAAAGCAAGATTTGCGGACTCCGAGCTTGGAAAGTACACAGAGTACGCGAATATGTTTGCGGATTACGTCAATGTACTTTACCGCAACCCCTCAAAGTTCGTGCCCAATGAAGTCCTCCCTCCAAGACGTGAGAATGCCGGACGCTTCGTGATGCTTAGGACAATTCGCGATGAACAGGTAAAGTATGAGGCTATCAAAGATGAGTGCGGTCTTCTTGGAAATATAGAGCAAGTGTGGATACCATTCTTGAAGGCACACAGCGAAGTCAGTATATTCCTTGCCACTAAGACGGGAATGTTGATGACCTATGACGCACACTCCGATATTGGACTGCCGCGTGAAGGACAGAGTGAGACATATTACGACTTCACAGGCTCATCATGGTACTTGCGCTGCTCAAAAACAGAGACTACAGGCTTCACAGATATTTACGATGACCATTACGGACGCGGGAAAATGATAACTGCTTTTGCCCCATTCTATGACGGCGAGGGAAACTTTGCCGGAGCTATGGGACTGGACATACTGATAACGGATCTTTACCGCGCAATCGTGGCGATCGACATGGGAAGGGGGGCGTATGCTTTCCTTGTCGACCATAACGGAAAAGTCATCAGCAGTCCCGACGATCCAAACGCAGAAGCAGCCATGCTCTCTGAGGACGCTGACATAACCCCGCAGATAGCCCAAGAAATTCTCTCAGGAAGAACAAGCGTTGCACTCTCAAACAAAAATATGTACTACGCCTACACCCCCATAAGGTCAACGGGCTGGAAGCTCTGCATAAAGATGCCGCAGAACCTTGTGCTTTCACCGCTCTCATACATATATGAGAACATGAACACGGCGTTGATGCTCCTCTTGATGTCATTCGTCGTAATCCAGGCAGCTGTCAGGATTGCAGGGCGAAAATTCTCCGAGAAACTCGTGGCACCAATACACAGACTTAGCCAAGATGTTGAGGAAATCAGCGGCGGCGACCTCGAACACAGGGCGGAAGTAATGAGCGATGACGAGATAGGAGACCTCGCAAAGAACTTCAACGGAATGACAGAATCTCTCAGGAAATACATCGCTAACCTTGCTGACGTTACGGCCGAGAAGGAACGTATCGGCGCGGAGCTTAACATTGCAACACAGATTCAGGCTGACATGCTCCCGAAGATAATTCCTCCCTTCCTCAACCACGAAGCATTCGACATAAGCGCGACAATGTACCCTGCCAAAGAAGTCGGCGGTGATTTCTATGACTTCTTCATGATTGACGAGGATCATCTTGCGTTAGTCATGGCCGATGTCTCAGGAAAGGGAGTCCCGGCGGCTCTCTTCATGGTCATAGCGAAAACTCTCATCAAGAACCGCTCTATGATGGGAGGCACTCCGGGCGAAATTCTCCATGACGTGAACAACCAGCTATGTGAGAGCAACGATTCGTCTTTGTTCGTTACCGTTTGGCTCGGAATCCTTGAACTTTCGACGGGAAAGGTCATCGCCTCAAACGCGGGTCATGAACCTCCGGCGGTGAGAAAGGCAGGAGGAAAGTATGAGCTTTTCGAGACGACACAGAACACCGCAGTCGCAATAATTGAGGATATGGAGTTCACGGACGGCGAGTTTCAGCTTGAACATCTCGATACAATCTATCTCTACACTGACGGAGTAACTGAAGCCACAAACATTAACCGGCAGCTTTACGGCACTGAGAGAATGATAGATGAGCTCAACAAAACTCTAGGCGCACCCGCTGATGAAGTCCTGAGCATAATGAACAAGTCAGTCATGGATTTCACGGGAGAGGCCATGCAGTTCGATGACCTCACGATGCTCTGCCTTCAGTTCTTCGGGAGACCTGACGAGCTTACTGTTGAGGCGAAGACGGAGAGGCTTCATGATGTTATCGCTTTCGTTGATGAGTACCTCGAAAAATGGGGCTGCCCTATGGATTTCATCTCTGAGATAGAGCTTGCGGTCGAGGAAATTTTCGTGAACATCGCGCATTACGCCTACAATGACAAAGAGGGCGGAGGAACTGCGACAATCAGTATCAGACATCTCGGCAAGGACGTCGAGATAATCTTCACCGACAGCGGAACACCGTACAATCCTCTCGAACACGACGACCCTGACATTACGCTGAGTGCCGAAGAGAGGGAGATAGGCGGTCTCGGAATCTACATCGTCAAGCAGAGCATGAACTCGGTATCCTATGAGTACATCGGCGACAACAACGTCCTCAAGATACGCAAGGACATACATGAAACTGAAGAATAGAGGGGAAGGTTATTATGCTTCGGCAAAAAGAGTTGGCAGATCGTCAAAAGGAAGCAGCCGAACGAAAAGCTGAACGCCAAAAGAAGGAAGCTGAACGCAAGAAGAAACTCGCAAAATATCAGCATGAGCTGGCCGAACTTGAGCAGGCTTACCAACTGGGTAGCTTTCAGTTTTTCGTGGTCTGCGGGCCTGAAGGGTCAGGGAAAACGATGCTTGTTCAGGAGTTCTGCGGCTGGAAGAAAAGAATATTCTTCAAGGCTTCAGGGAAGGATATAGCAAGCCTCCAGAGTTTCGCGGAAAGATTGCAGGGACGCTACGAGACTAACTGCACATTCGCTGACTGGAAAAACGCTTTCAAGTACGTGGCAGACAAAGAGCAGGACAAGAACAGGATGAGCGAGCGTCTTGTGCTGGTTCTTCATGAGTTTCCTGACCCTGTGAGGCGTGATGACAAGTTCATGGAGATGTTCAAGGAAGCAATAGAACAAAATTTGAGCCGGACAAAAATATTCCTGATACTCGTGAGCAGCGATATGGAGTTTTCGCAGAAATACTTTCTCGGTGAAAACGCGCTCCTTCACAAGAACATGAACGGCTGTATACGCATTGAGAACACGACGCTCGACGATGATGAAGCTGAGAAAATTGCGGACGAGGCGGCAAGAATGGCAAAGGGTATCAGCAATGCCCGTATGAAGATACAGAAGTTCTCAGCCGATGACATTATTCTCCGCGAGGGCGAGACCAACGACGCAATCTACAAGATCATAACCGGCTCTGCTGTCTGCTGGTTCAAGTACGGCACGGACGACGAGTACGTCCTTTCGAGCGTTGCGGACGGTGAATGCTTTGGGGAATACTCAGTTTTGACGGGAGAGCCTAGCATTTACACGGTTGTGGCGTTCAGCGATATGATTGTCATGAAGATAACGAAAGATGACCTGATCACATTCGTCGAGATGAACGCGAAGAATGCCATTGACATTATGGGCAACACGGCAAGGATGCTCAACGTTATGGCGATGAACATTGAGATGCTCCGAAGCGAGGGGACTTCCACTAACCTACAGACTGACAGCATATAAAAATTTTCCCTCAGCTCAAAACTGGGGGATTTTTTCTTGCCCTGCTTTCAGATATTTTCACTTAGATAAAGATACGTAATTCTACTTTTGAAAAAAATAACTACTCTATAATTCAGTACAAATCTTAAAGGTTAAGGAGTGGTTACAGTTGAGCAAGATGTTCAAAGTAGTATGTGCATCAATGTTGCTTATAGCGTTTGCTTTCATGTTCGATGCCGACGTGGCACTCGCAAAACGCCGCAGGCCGCAGCCCGTCCCAAAAGAGGAATTGGAGCGCATGGAAAGAGAGCGCATTCTGAACTCGCAGTTGGGCCGTGAGCTCATCGAATGGGACCGCAAGTACGGATCCGGCGCACAGAAGAGACACGACGAGGAATTACAGCGTGAAATGGAAAGGCGCAGGAAGAAGAGGGAAATAGAGAGAAGGGCTCTCGAAGATGCTGAAATACTCGGCGAAATCATCGGCGAAGAGCTGCGGAAGTAAGGAGGATTCAAAATGAGATTGAACAAAAAGTTTGTGCTCGTTCTCGCAGCTGTAGCGGTTCTTTCTGTTGCCGCTCTTCCGGCAATGGCTGCCCGTGTTGAGACAATGAACGACCTGATGTCTGCAAAAGTCGGCGTTCAGGCTGGCTCAGTGTCAGAGAGGATTATCAAGATACTTCTGGAAAATTCTGACGGCGAGGCTGTATCTTTCGAGAATGTCTATGACATCGTTAAAGCCCTGAAAGCCCACCTGATTGACGCTGCTGTTATGGACAAGACTCCGGCGAGGTATTTTGCCATAACGGAACGTGAAAGCCTGCGTCTTCTTGCCAATGAACCTGTCTCGAAAAACCTGCCTTACGCAATCGCTTTCAGGAAAGGTGATGCGCTTCGTGAAAAGGTCAACAAGGCTCTCGCTGAACTCAAGGCTGACGGTACACGCAACAGGATCATCGCCAAGTACATCGTCGGCGACCCTGACCCCGAAGAGATTGACTTCAACCAGAATGACAACTACGAAAAGCTGTGGGTAGGCTGTGCGGCTGGCTTCCCTCCTTACGAGATGAGAAACAGACACGGCTTCTACGGGATCGACATCGAGCTTTGCGCGGAAATCGCCAAGAAGCTGGGAATGGAACTCGTGATCGCTGACTACAGGTTCGAGGACCTTGCAGAGGCTCTTCTTGACGGGAAGATCGACATGATTTGCTCCGCTGTCAGCGTAACTGAGGGACGCAAGGAGTTCCTTGACTTCTCAGAGCCTTACGACGCAAACCAGCAGTTCATCGTGGTATTGAAGTAAGACAACACCGAACCCGAAATAAAACTTCTTTCTTACGAATTTTACCCCTCACTCAAATCCGGAGGGGTATTTTCTTCTCTACTGCCACTTGAACGGAGGCTCAGTGTAACCGTAGAAGGCATACTCTGCCCCAGTCCTTTCAGCCCAGCCGCGATTGCCGTAATCATAGTGCCACCACTCAGAGGGATAGTTGCTGAACCCCGCGCTTGTCATTAAACGGAGAAGCAGCTTCCTGTTCGATGCGGCTATGGCGTTGTCGTGTGCCTCGTAATAATTTGTGTGAGAATGTTCCTCAGTGTCGTCGAAATTTCCGCCCATGTTGAGGAGGCGGCCGTACCTGTCAGCGAGCGTCAAGTCCAAAGCTCCGCCCGTCAAATGCCATGAGACAGTGTCAGCTTCCTTTGATGGAGGATACACGAACACTGCCGCATGTCTTTGCGCGTCATCATGGGAGTGTCCCTTCGCTTTCATTCGCTCAACCATTTTCTCGAACAGCAATTTCTGAAGCTCATAGCTCCTCCAGCCGTCCCAAATAATGATCCTCATACCGTCAGGCAAAGACTCCGTAACCTTCAACAGCCTCTCATATACTCCCTCTCGAATCCAAACGTCAGGGATTGAGCCTTTCAGCCCCTCGCCGTAATACCAGCTTCGAGCAAGAATTTTCTCAGGGTAAAGACTTGCCTGCACAAGCGGTTCATTGTTCTCGCGTAATTCCATTTGATTGCTCCTCCGTATTAGTATCAGGCTGATTATACGATATAATTCATGGCATTCACGAAATTTTAAGGGGGTAATAAAATGCAGCAGCTATACGCATCATGGAGGATGTCATACATCGAAGCACCAAAGCACGAGGGTTGCATATTCTGCGACTTTCCGGCGGAACACAAAGATGATGAGCATTTCATAGTACACAGGGGCGAGTCTTGCTTCGTAATAATGAATCTCTACCCTTACAATCCCGGCCACATGATGGTGATTCCCTACAGGCACACGAACGTTTACGAGGAACTGACCGACGCTGAGGCTATGGAAATTCACACACTGACATCGAAGGCTCTCCGAGTCCTCAAAAGCGTTATGCACCCTGACGGTTTCAACATGGGCATCAACTTGGGAAGGACAGCAGGAGCAGGGGTTGACGGACACCTTCACAGACACATAGTCCCGCGGTGGAACGGCGATAACAACTTCATGCCGGTTATAGGCGAGACGAGGGTACTTTCTGACGCAATCGCTAACTCGTGGCGGAAGATAAAAGATGCGTGGGATGAATGCCTTTAGAGCCTGAAAGCCCCGCAAAATACGAGGAGAAGATAAAGCGTTCGGTGTTCATTGCCGACGTTTTCCCGTGCCATGACGAGGAGGAAGCACGCAGCATTCTCGCTGATGTAACGTCGAAATACAGGGACGCTACGCATAATTGCAGGGCTTACGTTCTCGCGGACGGTACGGAATACAGTTCCGATGACGGCGAGCCTTCGGGGACTGCGGGGAAGCCAATTCTCGGCGCGATAAAGCGTTCGGGTCTCGTCAATGTCATTGTGATCGTAACGAGATATTTCGGCGGCGTTAAGCTGGGAGTGAGGGGGCTTATTGACGCGTATGGTGATACGGCGATGAAAGCTCTTGAGGTTTGCGGGAAGATTGAGAGAGTCATTACGTCGACATTCCGGATCGCTCTCGGATATAACGCTGTCGGTAATGTTACGAGGCTTCTTGAAGGCGCGGGGGCTGTAAATCTGAGGTGGGATTACACGGAGAATGTGAACGTTTCGGCTGACGTTCCGGAGGGTGAATGCGAGAGGATAGCGCGTGAACTTGAGGAGATGAAAGCGCGGGGTATCATTGCGGAATGGGAGAAGGTATCATGAACATCACTATGCTAGGAACTGGCAATGCACTTTCAACCGAGTGCTACAACACCTGCTTCGTAATCAGCGACTCAGGACGTAACTTCCTAATCGACACGGGCGGAGGAAACGGAATACTCCATCAGCTGCGACACTCGGGCTTCAGTCTCAATGACATTCACGATGTTTTCATCAGCCACAGCCATATCGACCACATTCTCGGCGTAATCTGGGTAATCCGAATCTCAGCACAACAAATGAACAAGGGCAGCTTCTCCGGCGACATCAACATATATTCGCATGATGAAGTTATCCCGCTGGTCGATGAACTTGCGCGGAAATTATTGCTCCCGTACCAATATGATTTTGTGGGGCAACGCATTCACCTTTACACCGTAAGCAGCAACGAGACACGAAACATCATCGGCCATGAAGTGAGGTTCTTCGACATAAATTCGTCGAGGACAAAGCAATTCGGCTTCGTCATGGATTGCGGAAGGCTCGTATTCTGCGGTGATGAACCATGCCACAATGAATGCGAGTCTTACGTTTCGGGCTGTGAATGGCTGATGCACGAGGCTTTCTGTTTATACTCGGAGGCTGAGAAGTTCGCGCCTTACGAGAAGCATCATTCAACCGTCAAAGATGCCTGCGAGTTAGCACAAAGGCTAGGCGTGAAGAATATCATTCTCTACCACACTGAGGACTCGGACTTGGCACACAGAAAGGAACGTTACACGGCTGAAGGGAGAAAATATTTCGGCGGGAATATATTTGTTCCTGACGACTTGGAGAACATCGCGCTGTAGTATAATTATTCATATTTATATTGTGAGGAGTGAAATTATCATGCTCGGCGATTATACATGGGACGTAATAGAGAAGGAGTCGGAGTGCCTTGCCCAACGATTTCAGGCCGTGAGCAAGAACGTGGCAAACGCAAACACGCCCGGCTATGCCCGTCATAATGTCTCATTCGAGGATCAGATGCGCGAAGTCATGGAGCAGGGAAAGCACCTTCATATGACCGTAACGAACGCAGGACATATCCCGTCTCACCCGCTGAAGATAAAGGACGTTCACGCCGCCGACGTAAAAATTATGGACGAGCAATACCGCCTCGACCTCAACAACGTAGACCCTGAGCGCGAGATGGCTGTTCTTGCCGAAACGCGAATGATGTACACGGGCTTCATGAGGGTTGCGGCTAACAAGCTCACAATGCTTAAATCAGTTATAGCAGGGAGGTAGAAGCCATGAGGATATTTGACAGCCTTGAAGTCGCGGGAAGTTCATTGACGGCTCACAGATTATGGATGGATACAATTTCGTCGAACCTCGCTAACATTAACACTACACGCACAAAAGCAGGAGGCCCATACAAGCGCAGAGTTCCCGTTTTCGCGGAGATGCTTGATGAGACTTTGGGAGGCTACCACGATATAGGGGGCGTTAGAGTTCTCGGGATTTCTGAGGATCAGGGCGCGCCTAGAATGGCATATCAGCCTGACCACCCCGATGCGAACGAGGAAGGCTATGTAGCGTACCCGAATGTCAATCTTGTTCGTGAGATGACCGACATGCTAGTTGCAAGCAGGGCATATGAGGCGAATTTGAGCGTTGTTACGACTGGAAGGGACATGTGGAACGGCGCACTCGACGTAATGAGAGGATAAGATTTTCCCGGAGGATTCGTGAGTGAGTCTTCCGGGAATTTGTTTTTGATGGTTTTATTTGCTAGCGGCTTCGAGCATCTTATAGACTCTTGTCCCCTTGATATTTGGCTTTTGCTGTGCTACATAGTCTATAGCACGCTTGCCTTGTTTGTCCCTAAGACGCGCATTAACTCCAGCATCGAGCAAAAATTTGATGAAATCGGCATCTCTATCCGTTATATGGAAGATACTAATATATCCAATCAATGCTGTTGCGCCACTGCTATCTCTTTCGTTAATGTCAGCTCCTGCTTTGATGAGTATATCAAATACTTCTGGTAACTCAGCAAATAATGACCCCGTTAATGACTTAGCTGCTGAAACAATATAGCCTTGACCCTTGACTTTTGCCCCTGCATCTACAAGCATTTTTACAACTTTCGCGTAAACACCTTCAGTAGCAGCATTAGAAAATCTCCCCAATGCAAAATCAATTGCTGTTCTCCCACTTTCATTTTTAGCCTCTAATGCTGCCCCCGCGTCAAGTAATGTTTTAACGACAGAAGGAGAGGCCAAGCACGCGGCTATCATCAATGGCGTGGTAGCATTTTCAGGCTCAAGCCCATATTCTTCATAAAAGGCTACCTTTTTATTGACATCAGCACCTTTTGAAAGAAGAAACCTAATTATTTCTACATTATTTGCGCCGCTAGTGTACTCTGGGGCAATCCTAGTGTACTCTGGGGCAATCGCTATTGTCAGTAACGTTTCATTTTCTCCCTCGCTTCCGTAATACATTGCATTAGGAGAAATGTTCTCGCCTTCAAGTTTTGACCTGAACTGCTGAAGATTACCTGATTTGCATATCCTCACAAACTCGTTGTAGTCCTTCTGTGTCAGTTTCATTTTGGCCTGATTTGATTTCTTTGTTGTGCCTGTAGTCTTTTTCTTCTTCCTTGCCGCCTCAGCCTTGACAACCTTAAATCCTGCACCGTCATTCCCCAGCTCCAACGCCTCAAACGCTCCCGTCAACGAGAACACCAAAAGCACAATCACAAAAAATTTTTTCTTCATTTTCTGGCCTCCTTTGCATAATATGTAAAGAATTATATCATAATTATCATAAATTAGCCGAATAAAATATACTAAGAGTAAAATTTTCCCGGAGGCTTAATGTTTAGGCTTCCGGGAATTTTTTTGTCATGATTTTCTGTGCCGTCCCGATGACGTTACGACGAATCTCTGTATGCAGATGAATAGCAACAGCAACAATCCTGTCGCAATCTTGCCCCACCATGAGAGCAAGTTCCCGTTGAACGTAATCAGCGCAGGAATTACCGATTTCAGCAGCACACCGAAGAGCGTCCCTATCATGTAGCCTACTCCGCCGGTGAGAAGTGTACCGCCTATTACCGCGCATGTTATCACTTCGAGTTCACCGCCCTGCAATGACAAGTTCCAGCCGCTTTTGACGTACAGCGCGTAGCTTATCCCCGCAAGTACCGAGCATAGGCCGTTGAAGCCGTAAACCAAAACTTTCGTACGCCCGACAGGAAGCCCCATCAACGATGCTGACTGTTCGTTGCCTCCGATGGCGTAGATGTTTCGGCCGAACTTTGTGCGCTGGAGAATGAACGCTCCGATTATTATCATCACTAGGAACAGTATCACATTGAAATTCACGAATGCAATCGGCTTTATCTTCACCCATCTCCCGTCGGCGTACTTCATGAGGTATATCTTCCAGCCCGCAAGAGCGTCAATCATAGGGTGGTGAATGTCAATCGACTCGCGGCTTATAAGCGAGCATACTCCCCTTGCGAAGAACATTCCCGTCAACGTCGTTATGAACGCCGGAACATTGAGGTAATGTATCACCCAGCCCATAAGCAGGCCAAGTCCAACGCCCATAACAAGCGCGGCGGCAATACATGTCAGAGGGTGAAGGTTTAGGACTGATGTACCGTAAGCGATGAACATTCCGGTGAGCGAAGCAACAGCTCCGACCGACAAATCAATTCCACCCGTAATGAGTACCATAGTCATACCGACAGCCGAAATCCCGAAATATGCGTTGTCGATGAAAAGGTTGACGAACGTCCTAACGGTCAGAAATCCCTTGTCGCCGTAAAGAAATCCACCAGCCGCGTAAATCACGAGGAATATTCCTATCGTCGCGTAAACCATGATGTACTTCGGGTTAGTCAGCCGCGTGAATAATGTCTGACGGTTCTTCATGCTCTTGCGCCTCCCTTCATGGCCGCGCGCTTTGCGAAGTATCGTCTCACCGGCTCGGACTGCAACACGATGACCACAGCGATGATCAACGCCTTGAATGCCATAGTAGCCTCAGCGACGATCCCGAAGTAATACACAAACGTTACAATCGTGCGGATAATCAGCGAGCCTACGACCGTTCCCGCAAGGCTGAACTTTCCTCCGGCCATGTTAGTTCCGCCTATTACGACCGCAAGAATCGCGTCCATCTCGAAATTCAATCCCGCGTTGTTGGAATCGTTCGACATTATACGGCTTGAGTAGATGAGACCAGCTATCCCCGAAAGCAATCCCGTAATCATGAAAACAATCAGTATGACGTTTCCTGCTTTGATGCCTGAGAGACGGCTCGCGCTTGGGTTAACACCTACGGACTCAACGAACGCCCCGAAAGCTGTCTTTCTTGTGAATAATGCAACAGCTACGACGACGATTATCGTTATGATTATGGGCATCGGCAGACAAAGGAAGCTCCCCTGACCTATGACCCTGAACGGCGAGTAACCTGTCGTGAACTGCTTACCGTCAGTGAGAATCTGTGCGACACCTCGACCGCATACCATTAGAATCAATGTCGCTATTATCGGCTGAATGCCCCCTTTTGCCACTAGGAAGCCGTTGAACAATCCCATAAGCGCGCACACTATCAGAGGCACTCCGATAACGAGAATGTAAGGATAGACCGTGTAATCGCCCGGCGTTGTGTAGGTCAGAACGTCCCAGCGGAGGAACTTCAGCGCAATAGCACCCGCAACCGCAACTAATGCACCGACCGACAAGTCAGTGCCGCCAAGCGCGATTACCAATGTCATTCCCATTGAGATTATCGTGATTTCGGCTGAACGGTTCACGATGTCGATTAGGCTGCCGTAGAGCATTCCCGTCGATGGCTGGTAACTTATGCTGAAGAAGTCCGGCCTTATCATGAAGCATACGAGGAGTATTAACGCCTCAGCAATAACCGCCCATGTAACCTTTGACTGCATCAGTCCCGAAAGGTCAAATCTTTTTCCGGCCATTTTATGCAGCTCCTTCCGCTATGATTCTGAGAATGTCCTGCTGAGTGCATGATGCCCCGTCAACCTCAGCGACTTTCTCACGGTCTCGCATGATTATTATTCTGTTTGAGCAGCGGATTATCTCGTCAAGCTCCGAGCTTATGAATATTACGGATACGCCGTTTCCGCACATTTCGAGCATTAGACGCTGAATCTCTGCCTTCGCTCCAATGTCGATGCCCCTTGTAGGCTCGTCGAGTATCAGGACCTTCGGATTCGCGGCCATCCATCGGGCGAGTATGACCTTCTGCTGATTACCGCCTGAGAGTTCACCAGCTTTCTTCTCGCAGTCGGGCGTAGCTATTCCTAGAAGTGCAATGTACTTGTCGGCAAGCTCGGTCTGTTCCTGCCTCGTCATGGGGTTCATGAAACCTTTTCGGGACTGCACGGCAAGCATTATGTTCTCGCGGATTGAGAGGTCGCCGATTATTCCGTCGCGCTTTCGGTCTTCCGGGCAGAACGCAAGCTGTGATTTTATCGCGTCAAAAGGCGTGCGAATGTTCACTTTCTCACCGTCAACAGAAATTTCACCCTTCACGGTTTTGACAGCACCGAAAAGCATTTCCGCCGTTTCAGTCCTCCCGCTACCCAAGAGACCAGCAAAGCCTACGAGTTCGCCCTTCTTCAAGGTCAGCGATATATCCTCGATACGCGAGGCATCACCGATGTGTTCGGCCTTGAGCATTACGGGGGCATCGGGTGAGACATCGGCGCGCTTGAGGCTGAATATAACGTCCATGTCCTTTCCGACCATCTTCGTAACAAGCTCAACCTTTCCAAGCTCGTCAATGTTGTACGTTCCGACTAAGTGTCCGTTCCGTAATATCGTCATTCTGTCTGAGACCGCGTAAATCTGATCCAAGAAGTGAGTGATGAATATTATCCCCATTCCTGACGCTTTGAGTTCACGCATTACGCTGAAGAGGAGCTGTACCTCGTTCTCGTCAAGGGAGCTTGTAGGTTCGTCGAGTATCAGAATCTTCGCCTGAATGTCAACGGCTCTTGCTATTGATGTCATCTGCTGAATTGCCGTCGAGTAGTAAGACAGCGGGCGGGTAACATCAATGTCAAGGTGGAAGCGCGACATCAGTTCTTCGGCTCTACGGTTGATTTCGTTCCAGTCGATACGGCCATGCTTCATGGGCTGTCGTCCGACAAAGATATTCTCTGCGACACTGAGATTAGGACAGAGGTTGACCTCCTGGAAGACCGTCGATATTCCAAGCTCTATGGCCTCGTTCGGGCCTGAAGGGTTGATTTCGCGGCCATCGAGGAGAATCGTCCCTGAGTCTTTGCGGTTTACGCCGTTTATGCACTTTATGAGGGTAGATTTCCCCGCGCCATTCTCGCCGAGCAATGAGTGAATTTCACCCTCCCTAAGCGAGAAGTCAACTCCGTCAAGAGCCTTAACACCCGGAAACTGTATCGTTATCCCCTTCATCTCGAGTATATTTTTTTCCGGCAAATCCAATCCCCCCTTACTTGATGACCTTCAACGCCTTGCGGTCAATCGTAAGCGCAACGAATATCAGGAACACTATTCCTTTAATGAGCTGCTGTGTCGCCGACTCGAAGCCAAGCATTACGAGGCCGTTGTTCAGGACGGTATACATGAGAGTGCCGACGACGATGTTCGAGAAACGCACCTTTGCACCGCCCGTTATTGGAAGCCCGCCCAGTACCAGCGAGATTAGGATTTGAGTCTCAAGCTGATTCCCTGCTGTCGAAGTTATTGAACCAACTTTGATGACGTTCACGAAAGCCGCAAGCCCCGTCAATGCCCCCGCCGCAACGAACGCGAGAAACTTCACCCTGTCCGTTCTAACTCCTGAGAATTTCGCAGCAGTCTCGCCCGAACCTACAGCCTTGACATCGTTCCCTATCCTCGTAAACCTGAAAAGGAAGAACGCTACCACAAGAACCGCGACCGTTATCCCGATTTTGAGGTTGTCGCTGTCGAGTGCCTTGATTGCCGCCGACGCGGGGATTGCTGTCTCGGTCGTGAAGTAAGCACAGACTCCCCTGAAAAGGTACATCGTGCATATCGTTACGATGAAGCTCTGTAACCTGAACTTGACGTGAAAGAAGCCGTTTACCGCACCTATTGCCGCGCCCGTTAGTATTCCGCCGATTATTGCCAATGCTATGCTGTGGAACGACAGCACCGACACAACTATTGACGCAACACCAAGAGTTGAACCCTCCGTGAAGTCGATTGAGCCTAGCGTCATCACGAAGAATACCCCCGTCGCAACAATCATCGGGTAGTAAACCTGTGAGAGAAGAAGACGCAAACGTTTGGGCTGCATAATCCGCCCGTCCGTAAGGTAGTACATCGCGCCCAATATAACAACAAGCCCGATGAATGGCAATAACCCCTTGAACGTATCACTCTCAAGAATTGACGGTCTGATCTCATCTTTATTCGCCATAATATTCACCTGCCTATACCATTTTTGCGATTAAGTCCTCTTCGCTGAGGGACTCGCTTCGCATGAACTCGCCGTTAATTCTTCCGTCCTTCATGATTAGTATTCTGTCCGACATTCCGAGAAGTTCAGGAATTTCCTCGCTTATCATGATTATTGACTTCCCCTGAGCTGTAAGTTCCTGCATTAGCGCGTATATTGCCTGCTTGACCTTGACATCAATTCCTCGTGTCGGTGAGTCGAGGACGAGAATATCGCTTCCCTTTCCGAGCCACCGTGCAAGGACAACCTTCTGCTTGTTTCCGCCGGATAAGTCGCTCACAAATTGGTTGATACCCTGCATCTTCGTCTGCATTTTGTCCGCAAACTCCTGTGCAAAAGCATTTAACTTCCGTGATTTCAGAATACGATTCTCCGCGAGGTCATCAAGCGACGGGAGGACGATGTTGTTACGGATTGACTCGTTGAGGATTATTGACTCGTTGTCGCGGTCTTTGGAGGCGTAAGCTATCGAGTGTTTTATGGCCGATGGAATGTCGTTGATTTCCGTACCGTCGGCGAGCTTTACCGTTCCCGTCCTGTCCAACGACGCGCCGAATACAGCCTTTCCGGCCTCGTGCATTCCGCATTCACTCAATCCGCCGAAGCCCAATATCTCGCCCCTGTGAAGGTCAAAGCTGACATCACTAATCTGCTTCGGAACGCTGACACCCTTAACGCTCATCACTACTTCGGGGGATATTGCCTTGCCGTAGTCAGTCCTGTAATATGCAGAGCCTATTTCGCGGCCAACCATGAGGCGTTTCAGTCCGTCCTCGTCGATTTCCCTTGAGTTCACGGTGTCGATGTATTCTCCGTCCCTGAGTATGCTTATGGTGTCGCAATGCGTGAGGATTTCGCCTAAGTCGTGGCTGATGAAGATCACGCTCCTTCCGTCATCACGAACAGAGGCCATTATCTTGTAGAGTTCGAGTCGCCCGTTCTGAGAGAGTGCTGTGGTGGTTTCGTCGACGATTAGAATCTTGGGTTTCATGTAGGTTGCTTTGACGATTTCGACGAGCTTCCTGTCCTCAAAGTTGTAGCTGTCAATCATCGCTCCTGCACGTATCCCCGTGAAGCCGTACTCGTCAAGAAGACGCTGACCCTCACGAATCATCGCGCGCGTGTTCTTGATGCCATGACTCATGAACGGTTCTTCATGGCCGAGAAATATATTCTCCGCAACCGTTAGCCCCGAAAGCGTCCCCATCTCCTGAACGATTATTGACACTCCGAGCTTGTTTGCCTCAACCTGATTCCTGACGTTCACGGGCTGACCGTCAAGCGTGAAAGTCCCTCCGCCAATCGTGTATATGCCGCAGAGCATTTGGCAGAACGTTGATTTTCCCGAGCCGTTCTCGCCGATCAGTGCGCGAATTTCACCGGCGTAGACATCAATGCTGACATCATTAACCGCGTGGGTTATTCCGAATCTCTTGTCGATATGCTCTGCTTTGAGCAAAATTTTTCCTGACATAGTCCGCACCTCCCTACTTCACGACAGAGCCGCGACCGCCCCGCGCCGTAAGCGTAACGATTGCGAGAAGTGCCGCGCCCGTAACGACGTTCTGAATCGTTGTCGGCGCACCGAGTGCCACGAAACCGTTGAAGATTATTGCGATGATGAACTCGCCTATCACGATTGCGCTGATTGGGTTTCCATATTTCCTGAAAGCAACGCCGAAGAACGTCCCCATTAGCGGCTGAAAGTTCCGGCTCATCGTTGACATTCCTGTTAATGCTGTCATCGTCGTACCGTATGAGACCGTCAATATTGCCATGATGCCCACGAAGAAATGTAACAGCGCAAACCCTATCAGCTTGTACTTCTTGACATCAATTCCCATATTCTTTGCGGTGAACTCGTTTGAGCCTATAGCGTTGCAGTACGTTCCTATCCGTGTGTAGTTGAGAATGAACCACATCAGCGCGAATGCAAGACCCGCGAGAATTATGTTGCCCGGCGCACCCGAGAAGAATCGAAGTTCGGGGGCTAACGTCTGCTTAACTCCTCCTGCCGCGAAGACAGCGACGCTCTCAAGTATCAGCATTATTCCGACGGTAACAATCATTGACGGGACATTGAGACGGTTGTAGAGCAGGCCGATGATTACGCCGATTAGAGTACCGCAGGCAAGACAGCCGATGATGAAGCCGGGATAGCCTAGCTTCTCCGACAATATAACTCCCACGATTGAGGAGAGTACGATATTAGCACCGACCGCGAAGTCAAACAGTCCCATTACGACGATGAAGTACAATCCGCACCCGCCCACTGAGTATATTATTGACGACTGGAAATACGAGAAGAGATTTGCGGGGCTTCCGAAGTTCGAGGGCGTAAGGAACTTGAACAGCGCGTAGAAGAAAAGCACCATAGCCGCAAGAATCATGAAGCCGAATAGCTTTGAGCTTTTGAAACTTTGCATGAAAATTCACGTCCTTTGTGTAAAAAAACAGAGCCGGAGATTTTGTTGAACTACTCCGACTCCGTCATTGTCATAACAAACCTGCTACTTTGCGTGGCGCGAAACTACGTCTTCGACCGAGAGCTTTGCACAGGCCGCCGCGAGGTCATCGTAGCTCAGTTCAGCGAGTGCCTTGATCTCATCGGCTGTGTACGGAAGCTCATTGCCCGTGAAGTACTTTGCGTAGTTCTCGTAGTCAGCGGGTGATGCGACGTACATGTATGGGAACACCATATCGCGGAAGCCGTCAGTCTTTGCCTCGTATTTTCCGCGCACCGTGTTGTAGACCATCAGGAACGCGAAGAACGGGTCTGCGTAGTGTCCGCCGGATTCAGCCGCCATTGCGCCGGATTTTAGTTTCGCGTCGAGGTCAGGGAGGAAGTCAGTCGAAACGACCGCGATTTTCCCTGTGAGACCTTTGGCCTCGATTGCCGCGATTGCTCCGAGAAGTGTATCGCCGCCGCCGCCCGCTACGATGAGTGCGTCGATGTCGGGGTTAGCGTCGATGATTGCCTCAGCCGTTGCGCGCCCCGTGTCGGTTGTTGTGCGACCATACTGCGGGTCAAGGAGGACGACCTTGTCATCGGGGTGTTCAGCGTTCCAAGCCTCGACTCCGGCCTTGTAACCTGCCCAGCGTCCGAGGAATGTTGCGTCGCCGGGTTCCCAGCCCTCAAGACCGATTTTGCGGCAGCCCTTCTGTCCTGCGAGAATGAGGACGAGAGTCTTCCCGTTGTCGAACTCTGACTCATGTACTGCGCCGACATAGTATTTCGACTCGCTTGCCTGCTTGTACTCGTCGGGGTTAGCGTCCTTGTCGATCACGCGGAAGAACTGCGCTACGTAGACTTCATTCTCGTCGCATGTCTTGATGACTGAACCCATTTCCGCGCTCGCACTGTTGCAGATGATGATTCCGTCGCAACCTGCAAGTGCCAGAGTCTCCGCGCTTGATGTTACCTGCTCTGAGATGTGAGCCTGGTCAACCCACTGTGTCTGAACACCCAACGCTGCGGCGGCGGCATCAATCATTCTCTTGCACTCGCTTCCGAGAGTGTCCGTTGATGACCAAATCGAAATACCGATTTTGATGGGGGCGGCGAAAACTGCGGGAGCTGTCCCGAATATCATCGCAACCGCCATAATTGACGCTACTATTCTTCTTTTCATGGCCGAAATTCCTCCTTAGTACCTGCGCTGTGAGATTACGTCAGCGGCTTTAATGGACTTCACCGAGCCGAGATCGATTCCACCGTCTGTGTCGAAAACGCCCTCTTCAGGGTGAACGACTGTCTTGTCGAACTTCTCGCCACGTTCAAGAGCCTCAATCGTGGGAACGACAAACGCGCCGTAAAGCGGTGTGCATTCGACGGTGCAGTTCATCTCGCCCGCAACGATAGCGTCAAACGCTGCTTTGACCGAGTCGCAACCGACGATGATTATGTCTTTGCCCGGAACTTTTCCGGCGGCCTTGATTGCGTCGATAGCACCGAGAGCCATGTCGTCATTCTGAGCGATGAGAACGTCGATTTTGGGGATTGATTTCAGCCAGCTCTCCATTACCGCCTGCCCCTCAGCCCTCGTGAAGTTTCCTGACTGCTGACCTACGAGCTTAAGGTGAGGATACTCAGCAAGAGCCTTGAGGTTGCCCTCTGTTCGTCCTGTCTGCGCGCTTGCACCCGTCGTGCCCTCCATGATGACGATATTCACGTCCTCATCACCGCGACCGACTTTCTTGAGGTACTCGCCTGCCCATGCAACCTGCCTGCGTCCCTCTTCAACAAAGTCTCCGCCGAATGCCGCAACGTAGTCGATTTTGTCCGCGCAATCAGGGAGTCTGTCGATGAGGAGCAGCGGAATCTCAGCCTCGTTGACTTCCTTCAGAACCTCGTCCCAGCCCGTTGAAACGACGCCGGTGAAGAGTATGTAGTCGACGTTCTGGGTGATGAAGTTTCGGAGAGCTTTGATTTGGTTCTCCTGCTTCTGCTGGCCGTCATCATAGACGAGCTTCCAGCCCGCATGATTCTCGATTGCCGAGCGAAGGTCATCGGTGTTGGCGGTTCTCCAGTCGGACTCCTGCCCAATCTGTGAGAAAGCAATCACGATGTCTTTGGCACTCGCTGCCGAGACGCATACGAGCAACACTAACGCGATGGTGAAACATAATACTTTTTTCATTGTGAAAATTTCCCTCCAAGCTGTGAGATTGTTTATAATTGTGATGAATGAATGCTACAACTAACTCGCAAAAATTTCAATGTGTAAGGAGACTGATTTTACATGATAGCGAAAAGCCTATTCGGAGTAATGCCCGACGGAAGGAAAGTATATGCCTACACGTTCAAGGACGCTGTGGGTCAGAGCGTTGTTGTGTCGGAATACGGTTGCGCGATTCTTGAGATTAACGTTTTCGGGAAAGACGGGGGACTTCATGATGTTGCGCTGGGATATGACACGCTCGCGGAATATATTGACGACACGAGGAATTTCGGCGCGACAATCGGGCGTTACGCGAACAGAATCGCAGGGGGCAAGTTCACGCTCAACGGCGTAACATACTGGCTACCCCAGAATGACGGACGTAATACGCTTCACGGTGGCTTCAACGGATTCGGGAAGAGGCTATTTTCGTCGGAGGCTCACGATGATTGCGTAGTCTTCAAGCTGAATAGTCCTGACTTGGACGAGGGATTTCCGGGAAATTTTGCTCTAAGCGTAACGGTCTCATTCAACGACGGAAGACTCACGATGAAATACGATTACGTTTGCGACAAGGACACACCCGCGAGCATCACAAATCACAATTACTTCAACCTCAACGGTCATGGCATGGGTATGATTCTGAATCACAAAGTCAGGATTAACGCCGAAAGATATTGCAAGGCTAATGATGAATTACTTGCGACTACTCCATGTAAGAGCGTCAAGGGGACACCGTTCGACTTCAGAGAGGAGAAAGTTATCATCAATAGGATAACGCCACGCTCGTACACTGTTGACCCGTACTCGCAAGAAATCATCAGAGCTGGAGGAGGCTATGACCACTGCTTCGAGATTTCGGACAACAAGAAGGCAGTCGCAGAAGTTACAGGAGATGTTACGGGCATAAAGTTGGCAATATATTCCGACATGCCGGCGTTGCAATTCTACACGGGGAATCAGATCGGCCATGCCTGCGGGAAGAATGGGGCGGTCTACAACACATTTGACGGTTTCGCTATGGAGTGCCAAAAGTTCCCCAACGCAATAAATGAGCCGTCCTTCCCTGATTGTGTCATCAAGGCAGGACAGCCCGAATCGTCATATATCGAGTACAGGTTCACTCACTGACCGTAATAAGCATTAGGCCCGTGCTTCCTGAGGTAATGCTTGTCGAGAACGTACCGCGGAGCTTCAGAAGCACGGTAATCAAGCGGAACTAGGTACCTCCCTATATTATCGACACTCACCGTAACCGTGTACATTGCCATCTTTGCGACTTCCTCAAGGACTACAGCATGATAGACGGCCTTAGCGGGATTTTTCCCCCACGTGAAAGGCCCATGACTTCGGCAAATCACGCCCGGCACAGCAAGAGGGTCTAGCTTTCGCGCGGAAAATGTTTCAGCGATGACCTTGCCCGTGTTAAGCTCGTAATCTTCATCGACTTCCTGAGCCGTTAGATTTCGTGTGCATGGTACGGAACCGTAAAAGTAATCCGCGTGTGTCGTCCCGTAGCACGGAATATCCTTGCCCGCCTGCGCCCAGCCTACAGCATGAGGGCTGTGTGTGTGAACTATCCCGCCAATCTCAGAGAATGACTTGTAGAGTTCGACGTGGGTCTTCGTGTCCGATGAAGGATTCATGCTGCCCTCGACAATCTTGCAATCCATGTCAACGATGACGAGATTCTCAGGGGTCAAGTCCTCGTATTCGACACCTGAAGGCTTAATGACTACAAAGCCCTTGTCGCGGTCGATTCCTGAGACGTTTCCCCAAGTGTAGACGACTAATCCGCGCTGAGGAAGCTCCATATTTGCGCGGTAGACTTCGTTTCGTAATTCTTCGAGCATCATGGCCTATCTCAACTTCCACGCAACATCTGCCATGAACAAATCGCGTTCGAGGCTCTCAGGCGTTGTGTCCTTGCTGATGTGGACGAACTCAATATCCATAATCCTTGCCCAGTCCTTCACCATCTCATAATCTGCGTCATAGCTGAGGACAGTATGATGCGCGCCCCCTGCGAGTATCCAGCATTCGAGGCCGGTCTTCAGGTTTGGCATTGAACGCCACATTACGCGGGCAACGGGAAGATTCGGCATCGGCATGATCGGCTTCACGCACTCTATATCCTGACATATAAGGCGCAACCTTCCGCCCATGTCAACAAGACTCACGGCAACGGCTTTCCCTTCATGGCCCTCGAAAACGAGTCTCGCGGGGTCTTCCTTTCCCCCAATCCCGAGAGGGTGAACCTCAATTCGCGGTCTTCCTGCCGCGACTGACGGGCATACTTCGAGCATGTGCGCGCCGAGACTGTACTCGCTTCCCGGCACAAGGTGGTACGTGTAATCCTCCATGAATGCAGAGCCGCCTTTCAAGCCCTCAGTCATGAATTTTATGATTGAAGTCATTGCCGCGACCTTCCAGTCTCCTTCAGCACCGTAACCGTAACCTGTCGCAAGCAAATGCTGTGTCGCAATTCCGGGAAGCTGCCTCATTCCGTAAAGGTCTTGGAATGTGTTGGAGAACGCTTTGCAGCCCTCACGGTCGAGCATCTTCTTCATCGCTATTTCCTCGCGTGCCTGATAGCGTACTGCCTCGATATTCTCCGTTGCCATATTGTAGAGGGACTCGTATTCCTTCATGAGAGCGTCAACTTCTTCGTCTGTTACCATACCCATGACATCGACAAGCTCACCAACCGGCCATGTGTTGACCTGCCAGCCGAGTTTTGCCTGAACTTCAACTTTGTCGCCCTCTGTAACAGCGACTTCCCTCATGTTATCGCCGAAACGCATTACCTTCAAGGACTTCGAGAACTCCGCGCCTGCCGCTGAACGCATCCATTTCCCGAGTCTTGCCTGAACGTCCGCATCCTGCCAATATCCGGCGATGACCTTGCGGGGTGCTCTGAGCCTTGCGCCGATGAAGCCGTGTTCTCTGTCCCCGTGTGCGGCCTGATTGAGATTCATGAAGTCCATATCGATCTCGTCATTAGGGATTTCGCGGTTGTACTGAGTTGCGAAATGGCACCATGCTTTCTGGAGGTTTGCGAGGCCGTTAATCCACATTTTTGACGGGCTGAAGGTGTGGCACCAAGTGATTATTCCGGCGCACTTTGGGCTGTAGTTGGCTTCGCGGATTACGTCGGTGATTTCCTGATTGGTCTTTGCCGTAACTTTGTAGGTAACTTTGCAGGGAAGATTGCCTGAAGCGTTGAGGGTGTCGGCCATTTCCTGCGCTCTCTTTGCGACCGTCTCAAGGACTTCAGGGCCATAGAGGTACTGACTTCCTACGACGAACCAGAACTCATAATCTTTAAGGTTCATGATGAATATCTGCTCCTTCCGAAATTGTATATTATTGCGAATGACAATAGTATACAGCGTTTAGAGAATATTTTGTGCACTGAATTAGGAGAAGAACCGCCCCACTGTGTTAACCACACTGCCTATTGTGCTGCGGACAGATATGGAGCTTGCTCTGTCCAAGCGGCTTAAAGCTTCCGTTCCCTCAAGCTTTTTGTTTTCCCTCGCGAAGTCTATAGCGCGGTCTGACAACACTATGTCATTTTCACCCTTATATTCGACCTCAACATTAGCCCCTGCGTCCAAGATAAGCGATAATACTTTAGGCCCCGCATATTTTGCCGCGTACATGAGGACAGTCATTCCTGTGTTATCTTTAGCGTTGACATCAGCATGGTACTTCAGGAGAAGTTTTACTATTTCAGCATGATTGTTATATGCCGCTAACATCAAAGCCGTCCAGCCGTCACTTTTCCTGGCATTAACATAGGCATCGTGCAGCAGGAGAATTTCTACAACTTCCGTGTAACCGTCCCTTGCCGCGAACATTAAGCCTGTGAATCCGTCTTCGTCCTCAGAATCGACATTTGCTCCGCTCATTAAGGCTCGTTCGACCTCTTCGGCATCTCCAGAGTCGCACAATTCCAGAAATTCCTCGTCATCTACCCATTCAGTCCCTGAACTGTAATCTTCATTATCGTCATCCGTACTGCGGACAGATACAGAGCTTGCTCTCTCTAAGCGGCTTAAGGCTTCCGTTCCCTCAAGTTTTTCGTTTTCTCTCGCGAAGTCTATAGCGCGGTATGATAGTGCGTCATCTTCATCCCTATATTCGACTTCGACATTAGCCCTCGCCTCCAAGAGAAGCGACAATACTTTAGGCCCAGCATATTTTGCCGCATACATGAGAACAGTCACGCCTGTGTTATCCTTAGCATTGACATCGGCATGGTATTTCAGGAGAATCTTTACTGTCTCAGCGTAATCGTTATATGCCGCATATATTAAGCCTGTCCAACCGTCTTCGTCCTCAGCGTCGACATTCGCACCGCTCTTTAAGGCCCGTTCGACTTTCTCAGCATCTCCAGACATGCACAACATCAGAAATTTCTCGTCATCTACCCATTCAGTCTCTGAATCTTCATCGTCATCTGTATCGCGGCTTACTCTCTCTAAGCGGCTTAAGGCTTCCGTTCCCTTCAGTTTGTCGTTTAGCCTCGCTAAATCTAAAGCGCGGTCTGACTTATATTCGACCTCGACATTAGCCCCTGCGTCCAATAGAAGCGATAGTACTTTGGGCCCAGCATTTTCTGCTGCGTACATGAGAACAGTCTTTCCTATGTTGTTCTTAGCATTGACATTTGCATGGTGCTTCAGGAGAAGTTTTACTGTTTCCACCTTATCGTTATATACCGCAAACATCAAAGCCGTCCAGCCCTTATTATTCTTAGCGTTAATATCCGCGCCATACAACAAGAGAAATTCTGCAACTTCTAATTGGCCTCTTATTGCCGCATACATTAAGCCTGTCCGACCGTATTCGTTCTTAGCATTGACATTTGCGCCGCTCCTTAATGCTTGTTCGACTTCTTCAGCACGTCCACACTCGCACAGCCTCAGAAATTCTTCGTCATCTACCAATTCAGGCTCCGGACTGTCGTCTTTTTTCGCGTTTCCTGCTAATGCGAGCAATGATTCGAGTTCCGACATGAAATTCTGCGTAACTTCACGGCCCGATGAAAACTTCTCTTCATCTCCTTCCAGTATACGTACAATATCTTTGTGGCCTTCCTGTCTTGCAACCTTCAAAGCCGTACCCCCGCTTACAGTCTTGGCATCTGTATCCGCGCCGTGCCTGAGGAGGACTCTCACAAATTCAGGGTGGCCGCTGTATGCTGCTTGTATCAATGCCGTAGCACCGCTGTCATTCTTAGCGTTAACGTTCGCTCCATACCTAAGGAGAAGTTCAGCAATGTCCGTATTGCCGGAGATAGCTGCGAATATTAAAGCCGTATCGCCGTCATTCGTTTTGACGTTGACCTTTGCGCCGTTTTTCAGGAGAAGTTCAGCAATTTCCGCGTAGCCTTGATATATTGCCGCAAGTAAAGCCGTTTTGCCGTCATTCGTTTTGGCATTGGCATTCGCGCCGTGCTTAAGGAGAAGTTCTACGATTTCCGCACTACCGTTAAGTATTGCTGCCATTAAGGCTGTTACACCGTTTTTCTCTTGAACTGTTACATTTGCGCCGTATTCAAGAAGGATTTCCGCCGCGCTGACGTGTCCCTTAGCAGAAGCCACCATTAGAGCCGTCTCACCTTCGCGTCCTGTAGCGTTGACATTAGCACCGTTCCTTATGGCCTGCTCGATCCTTCTGGCATCACCTGACTCGCACAGTTTCAGGAATTGCGCATCACTCATTGCAGGGGGCTTAGGTGCAGGGACAGGCTCGGGCTTGATTACAGGGGCAGGTTTGGGCTTCACTACAGCAGCTAACTCTTGCGCAAGATCGGCGGCAGGCTTGGGCTTTACAACAGGGGCGGGCTTTTGTGCAGGTACAGGGACAGACTTAGGTTTCACAACAGGAACGGACTTTTGCACAGGGGCAGTAACGGGCTTGGGTTTCGCAGAAGTAGCAGGCTTGGGCTTGACTGCAGGTTGAGGCTTTACATTCACGCTGTTGGAGCGCAGCAGGTTAACGATTCCTATACGGCCAAGCTCTTCCGCCAACGTTAAAGCTGTCCTGCCGTAATTATCCCTGGCGTTGACGTCCGCGCCATGCTTAAGGAGAAGTTCTGCTGTCTCGGCGTTCCATGCCCACATTAAAGCTGTCCAGCCATATGTATCCTTGATGTTGACATCCGCGCCATGTTTCAGGAGGAGATCTGTGATTTCTGGATTACCCGCCAGCATCAAAGCCGTCATGCCGCATTTGTTCTGAGCGTTTACATTTATGCCATGATTCAGAAGAAGCTCTACGATTTTAGTGTGGCCTCTGAACGCCGCAAATATTAAAGCTGAATAGCCATAATTGTTCCTGACATTGATATTTTTGATGTGCTTCAGCAGAACACTAGTAACCTCTATGAAGCCGCTCCACACTGCTGACATTAACACCATCCAGCCGACGTAACTCTTAGAGTTGACATCCATACCGTTTGCAATGGCTTGTTCAACTTTTTTGCTGTTGCCAGACCTGCATAACTTCAGGAAATCCGTGTCGTTCACTGAATAATTCTCCCCCTGTAATTATCATGTTTTGTAATTATAGAATTATAGCATTCTGGCCTTACTTTCAGGCTTGTCCCGCTGGTATAATTTTAATTTCAGCATAGAATTTTTCGGGAGATGATTTTCTTGGGCAGCCCTTTCGTAAACGACCCCATAGCTCAGATTTTAGGAAAGTGGTCAGTTGACATTAACATTTACTCAGTCTCATTCCGCATAATCCTCGTGATAATCCTAGCGTCGCTAATCGGCTGTGAGCGTTCAAGCAAGAGACATTCAGCGGGTTTGCGGACGTTCATCATCGTTTCGATGGCGTGTGCGTTGTCGGCCATGATTGATGTCTGCATACTCGCGGTAAATCCGAACGGTATCCCAATAATCTCAGCGGCTTCAATCGTATCTGTCGCAATGTTGAGCGGGAACTCAATACTCTTCAGCTCACGAAGCCAGATTAAAGGTCTCACAACATCGGCAGGATTGTGGGCTTGCGGACTTGTAGGGCTTGCGATTGGCGGCGGACTTTACACGATTGGAATTGCGTCATTCATCGCTCTGATATTCTGCATATCGCAATTACCGAAAGCCGAAGTAATCCTCAAAGACAGGTCAAACCACTTCGAGGTTCATCTTGAATTACGGAACAGCTATAACCTTCAGGATTTCGTTACGACGATTCGCAAACTTGGCCTCACGATTGACGACATCGAGTCCAACCCTGCCTACACAAATTCGGGATTGAGCGTCTACTCCGTCTCAATGACGATAAGCGAGAGAGACTTCAAGACTTACAGAAGCCACAATGATATTATTGAAGCCTTACGTTCCCTTGATTATATTCACTATATCGAGGAAATGAGTTAGGATTATAATATTCAGAAATCCGCACAAAGGAGAAATTTATATGCAGATAAGTATCACAAAGAACCCCAATCCGGGAAAGATGCCGCCAGAGAATGAGCTTGGCTTCGGAAGAATCTTCAGCGACCACATGTTCATCATGGACTACAATGACGCTGAGAAATGGCACAACCCCCGCATCGTCCCTTACGGCCCTCTATCTCTCATGCCTTCTGGTGACGGAATACAGTACGCTAACACGGTGTTCGAGGGAATGAAAGCATACCGATGGGCAGACGGAAGCATTCACCTTTTCCGCCCAATGGAAAACGCAAAACGCATCAACATTTCCGCCGAAAGAATCGGTCTCCCCCAAGTCCCCAATGACATCTTCCTTCAGGCAGTCCATGAACTCGTGAAGATCGACGCTTCATGGGTACCGTCGAGCGAAGGTACATCACTCTACATAAGGCCGTTCATTTTTGCGACAGACGAGGAACTTGCGCTTCACGGCATTCACAAGGCAATTTTCGTGATAATACTTTCACCGAGCGCGAGCTATTTCGCTGAAGGCATTAAGCCCGTCAAGATTATGCTTGAAACTGAGGACGTCAGAGCTGTCAGAGGCGGAACAGGCTACACAAAGTGCGGCGGAAACTATGCGGCTTCAAACCGTGCAGGCGACAGAGCATTGGAGAAGGGATATTCACAGGTCTTGTGGCTCGACGGCGTTCACAGGAAGTACATTGAGGAAGTCGGCGCAATGAACGTAATGTTCAAGATTCGCGGAACTGTCGTGACTCCTTCGCTTGAGAACGGCTCAATTCTCGGAGGTATCACACGTAAGTCATGCCTTGAAGTTCTGAGACACTGGGGAGTTCCTGCAGAGGAAAGGCTTCTTAGTGTTGATGAGCTTATGGGGGCTGCTGAGGACGGCGGACTTGAGGAGGCTTTCGGAACGGGAACGGCGGCTGTAATTTCACCGATTGGTGAGCTTTTCTACAACGGCAAGAAGTACACAGTCAACGATTTCAAGATAGGCGAGACTGCACAGAGGCTTTACGATGAACTGACGGGGATTCAGTGGGGCAAGAGACCTGACCCGTTCGGATGGACGGAATGCGTTTAATTCTTCCGACTTTCGCTAAACTTAATCTCACCCTGAGAGTTGTTGGAAAGCGCACGGACGGTTACCATAACCTTGTGTCAACTTTCATGAAGATAAATTCAGGCGATGTGCTTTATATATCCGAGTCAACCGCTGGAATCGACATCGTGAACGCTAACATTCCACTTAAGGGTGAGAACATTGTGGCAAAAGCCTTGAGGATAGCGCGAGAAGATGGCTTCAAGATCCCGCCTCTTAATGTGAAGATTCACAAGAGCATACCGCCCGGTTCAGGACTTGGAGCTGGCTCCGGAAACGCCGCGGCTGTGCTGATGCTTTTCGGGGCTGAAAGAGTTGCGGCTAAAGTCGGGGCTGATGTTCCATTCCTTTGCTCAGGGCTTGATTTTGCGCTTGTGTCGGGAATTGGAGACCATATCGAGTCTGTGAAAACTCATGCTATACACGGTGTAATAGCGATACCGAACTGGGAGACTGAGACTAAGGCTGCTTACTCGGAGCTTGATGCGCTGAGCTACGATATGGGAATAATGCTCGCACGCACTGAGGCAAAAGATATATACTATGCCAATGCTGGGCGGAGGGTTGGGCTTCTTCCAAACGACTTCCTGAAAATCCTGATGAAAGATCACCCAAAGTACAACGAGTTATTCAGGATATTCCAGAAAGCTGACGCTGACTGTTGGGGCGTAACAGGTTCGGGGAGTGCTGCATTTGCTGTCCTGAAGAAGTCCGTGAAACTTGACTGGCCTGGTTATGTGAAGCATGTGCTGTATTTTTAGGGGAAATATCGTCCCGGCTGTGAGTGAAAAGCATGGCCGGGATAATTTTGTGCGCTAAGGACTCGCGAGTCTCGAATGTGTACACATTTTAGACTTTATGAGTCCCTGAACCTCTCTGGGGCTTTCTCTGGGACGTATTATATTCAGAGTGGATCTTGCAGTTAATACAGCTGCAATGTTTATTTGTACTGCAAATTTCAATGCTACGCAATAATCACAGCTGAAGCCGAAGCTCCAAGAGAGTCCAGAGCAACACCGGCTATATCCAATAACGCCGTAACTCCCAGCACAAGCTCAACCGCTGCAGAAGGCACACTCAATATCGCAGGAACAACAAGCATCGCAGTCATCTGGGAAGCAGCTACAATTATCAGCACTGCCTGAAGCGCAAGAAGCACCGCACCCACAGCACTAACATCAATCCAGCACATCAAAGCCAAGAACAACGCCCACATCGCGCAAGGAATGTAATTGCCCTGCTTGTTGAAGGATCGTCGCCATTGGTACGGATATGCTGTAGACGTTCGGGGGTACTCCGAGATCCTTGCAGGCCTTCATGTTCGTTGGGATTGCTGCCTTGCTGGACATTATGGACGCCAGGGTCTATTTCTGCTGACGATGGCGCGGAGGAAGTCGAATTTTCCGCAAAATGCCTCCCCCATTTTCACAGGAGAGGCCCAAATTACACCTTAGTTCTTATCCTTCTTGAAGAATGATGAGAGTATCGGCCACACCAAAAGCACAATGCTCACGACCATCAGTGTGCCAGCCACAGGACGCGCGAACATGTTCACGATGCTGGCCCTCGAAATCGTGTATGCCCTGCTGAAGTTACCCTCGCATATCACGCCGAGAACAAGCCCAAGAATCAAGGCCGCGCTGTTGAAGTGGCACGCAGAAATTACAAGCCCTATAACTCCCGCAATAGCCATGATCTTAACGTCAGCAATGCTCATGTTCGTTGCGTATGACCCGATAATAGCAAGCATTATGATGATAGGCCCGAGATACGAGTACGGTACCGCCAAAATCTGCGCGAACACCTTTGCAATCCCAATCGCGACGACAACCATCAAGATGTTCGTTACTACCATTGACGCGAATGTTGCGCTGAGGTACTGAGGCTGATTCACGAGAAGCAGCGGCCCTAACTGTACGCCCTTCAGGACGAGTGCGCTCATCATTACAGCGGCGGCATTTCCACCCGGTATACCCAGCGAAAGTAACGGCACCATTGCTCCGCCCGTTGCGGCATTGTTTGCGGTCTCGGAGGCGGCTATACCGTCAATAATTCCCGTCCCGAATTTCTCAGGGTGCTTTGAGAGTTTCGTCTCGGTTGAGTAGCAAAGGAACGAGGCTATTGTTGCGCCAGCTCCGGGAAGTATGCCGATGATTGTTCCGATTACTGAGCATCTCGCAAGAAGCCACTTTATCCCCCACCATTCACGGAACGATGGCATCTTTGTGTTTACACTTGCTGTGCCTTCATCGCTCTCCAGCTTTTTGTGAGCCGTCGTCTGCTTCAGGACTTCAGTAACCGCGAATATTCCGATTAAGACCGGTATCATCTCAAGCCCCGCGATAAGCTCCCCGCTTCCGAACGTCAAACGCTGGACGGCATACATAGGATCTTGTCCCACACATGCAAGAAGAAGCCCCAAGAGTCCCGAAATCAGAGTCCTGAGAATGTTCTTGCTGTCCAGGCATGTTAGTATCGAAAGCCCCATGAAAGTAATCGCGAAAATGTCCGACGGGCTGAACGACAATGCCGCCTGTGTAAGCTGCGGCGACAACGTAAGCATTGCAAGAGCTGAGACTAGTCCGCCGATTGCCGACGAGCCTAAAGCTATTCCAAGAGCTTTCCCTGCTTCACCGCGCTGTGCCATAGGATAGCCGTCAAAAGTTGTAGGAGCTGACGAAGGAACACCCGGTATCTTGAAAAGTATAGCCGTTATGCTTCCTCCAGTTATTGACGAGCAGTATACGGCAACGAGGAACACTATCGCCGGAATTGGCTGCATCGAGTATGTGAAAGGCAATCCCAAAGCAACCGCCATAGTCGCGCTGACACCCGGCAATGCCCCGAATATAGTCCCAACAACAATCGCAAACACCACCATCAGGAACGTGTAGGGATCCATGAGTACGCTGAAGCCGTTTGTGAATAATTCCCATGTTGACATGACGATTCCTCCATTTACATTCCTATTGCAGACTTGACTGACGCAACAATGCTTTCAACGTAAAGCGAGAAGTTGCGGAGTTCCGGGATAGTTCCTCGCGGCAAATTCACCGAAAGAAGGACGCTGAAGACGACATAGAGAACGAACGTTATGACCACCGAGAAAATAAGGAGGCGTATAACGTGGGTCTGTCCCAAAAGCAATCCATAGAGGAACAGAACCAGGAAACACGTGGCCATGTAGCCGAGCGGTTCAAGAATGAAACTCGCAGCAACAACGAGCGCTATGCCGATCCACCTTCTTACGCGGATGTCGAACATTGACGCGAAAGTGAAATCGGGATTGTTCCTGTTCTTGCGAATTATGCTGATGATGTTGATTGCTACGCAGATTAGCAGGAGTATTATTATGGCTTTCGGCCAAACATCGGGCTTTAGGGTGTAAGGATTTCGAGCTGTCCTGTCCGGGATTGGAGCCTCGAGGACATTGAAGAAGTAGGCGTAAAGAAGCCCAAGCCATAAGAGAATGTTGCAGATTAGTTCAAACACGTTAATTCTCTCCTTTTTGTGTGCAAGAAAAAAACGGGGCATAACTTCACCCCGCAATTTTTCGCGATGACTATTTGCTGTAGTAATCTTTCTTCATGACGCCCTCAGCCTTGAGGTAATCGCTGAGGAGCTTGTAGTCATTCTCGCAGTCAGCAGCGTATTCAGCAGGCCCGGCGAATCCCGGTCTCTCATCATAGCAGCCCTGAACTAAGAATGCCTGCCACTGAGGATCCTGTGATGCCTTTTCGATTGCTGCAACGAGAACGTCAATAGCTTCCTGAGGAGTGCCTTTCTTCGCGAAGATTCCTCTTGCCGGCCCAAGGACTGAGTTAATCCCAAGCTCAACGGAGCATTCAACATTCGGGTAACGCTTCATGCGATTCTCTGATAGAGCGAGAAGAGGAACGACATCGCCGGCTTCGATTAAGCCCTCGATTTCGTCAGTGCCAGTAACCATGATGTCAATGTGTCCGCCGACGAGTGCCGAGTTCATCTCTGAGCCTGAAGGATACGAAACGTCCAGAATGTCGAGACCTTCAAGAGCCTGCTTCAGCGATGCACCGTCAAGCCCAGTGCTTGTGAGCATTCCGACGCTTACCTCGAAGGGGTTGTCCTTGACGTACTTTATCATCTCGGAGAAAGACTTGTAGCCTTTGCGATCCATTGCCTTCTTCGATGCTGTGATAACGTTGATGGCATGGACGAGGCGTGCTACGGGGATGAACTCCTCCTTGAAGTTCATGGACGTTGTGCCCTGAATGTCCTGCATGAAGAGGGACTGAGTTCCGAGCATGAACGTGTAGCCGTCAGCGGGCTGCTTGTAGACGTACTCGACAGCAGTAACGCCGTTTCCGCCGGTAACGTTGACGACCTCGACTTCCTGGCCAAGGATGGGCTTGAGGAGAGTTGCCATCGGACGGAGAGTTGAGTCCGCGCCGCCGCCGACTCCCCACGGGCATACGATGGTAACTTTGCGCTCGAACTTCCATTCAGCCGACGCGAACGAGGCAAAGCTCACAACGAGACATACAGCGAGCATTGCACAGAGAAACTTTTTCATTGGAATAATACCTCCTGAAACATATTAATATGAAAATTTAGTGATTGAGATTTTATCACAAGCCGCGAAAGTTCAAATATGTAATCTCGCTGAATGATACAATGTCAGCAAAATTTTCTCACGGAGGTACAGCATCATAAATACCGAATACATGTCCCGGGCACTATCCCTGGCCTCGAAAGGTCTGCGAATGACCTCCCCGAATCCTATGGTAGGCTGTGTAATCGTGAAGGACGACCGAATAATAGGCGAGGGCTGGCATCATAAGTGCGGCAATCCTCACGCTGAAATCGAGGCACTAAATGACGCAAAATCACGAGGCGAAGATGTCAAAGGCTCGACGGTCTACGTTACCCTTGAGCCATGCAGCCATTACGGAAAGACACCGCCATGTGCGAATCGTCTTGTCTCAGAAGAGGTCTCAGAAGTCATGATCGCAATGAGAGATCCAAATCCTAAAGTTGACGGAAAGGGAATAGCGATTCTCCGCGAGGCTGGGATAAAGGTGACGGAGCTTCCGGAATTTGAGGAGGCCGCAAAATTCCTCAACAGGGGATTCGTTTTTGTCCACAAATACGGGAGGCCGTTCGTCAGTCTCAAAGCAGCAACGAGTCTCGATGGCCGTATGAATCTCGCCAACGGTTCCAGCAAATGGATAACAGGCATCGAATCCCGCACCGAAGCTCACAGAATGCGGGCTGAGAATGACGCTGTTCTTGTCGGAGTTGGCACTGTCCTCGCAGATAACCCCGAACTAACCGTCAGGAATGTCGAAGGCATTAACCCTCTTCGAGTTGTCCTTGACTCACGATTGAGAACTCCCCCATCAGCAAAAGTAATCGGCAATGACAGTAAGTGCCTCATCATCACATCAGAAGGTACAGACCGTGAAAAGTTGAAAGCACTCGAGGACGCTGGCGCGAAAGTTGCGGAAGTATCATCACGCGGCGGCCATGTTGAAATATCGTCGGCCTTGAAATATCTTGCCGGAATGGGAGTGCTTACCCTTATGGTTGAAGGAGGGGCGGAAGTTCTTAGCGAGTTTTTGAGGAAGGGACTTGCGGATTACGTGAGACTGTTTATCGCACCGAGAATATTCGGCGAAGGGAAGGCTATCACCACCAACATGAATTTTGCTGACGTTAGCGAGGCATTCAGGCTCATGGACACAAAGACACGTATACTTGGAGAAGACATAATGATTGAGGGGAGACTGACATGTTCACCGGACTTATAGAGACGATTGGGACAGTACGGAGCTTCAGCAGGAAGGGGACATATTACACACTCACTGTTGAGGCAGGAATTTCGGGCGAGCTTTTCATCGGGCAATCGGTCAGTGTGAGCGGTGCATGTCTCACGGTAACGAGGAATGACTCGCACACTTTTGACGTTGAGATGATGAAGGAGACATTTTCGCGGACATGGTTCGGTCGTGGTCTTCGTCCGGGCACTAGGGTAAACCTTGAACGTGCAATGAGACTCACGGACAGACTCGACGGTCATTTGGTGCTTGGACACGTTGACGGTGTTGCGACACTGAAGGAGATTCGCGGTACTGACACGAAGGAGGCTGTATTCGTCCCTGAGAATCGTGAGCTTCTTCGCGGAATCGTCGAGAAGGGGAGCGTTGCGGTTGACGGTATAAGCCTTACGGTTATTGATGCAGGGAATGAAAGTTTCTCGGTCGGAATTATTCCTGCGACTCTTGAGGCTACGACACTCGGAGGACTTAGAGCCGGAGGAATCATAAACCTTGAGACGGATATATTAGGGAAATATGTTGCGAGGCTCACAGGATTTCAGGCTGAGGCTAAGGGTTCAGAGTATTGGGCTTCGTTGTTGTCATGATAAAGGGAAGCAAAACATATTTGCTTTGTTATGAGTGGGCAAGAAGCTAAACTGAGGGGCTAGGGAAGGGCTAACCCCTGTTTGTTGTGCTAGATGACAGCGACACCGAGAGATTTTGCGAGACTGCGGATCGTGTCTTCTGCGAGCCGGCTGTATCGCATAATTTCGTTGATGGGCTTACCGTCTCTAAGCATGTCAGTGGCAAAACGCTCATTGGCTTCATTGATGCCTGCCTCTCTTTTCAGCCATGTCAAAATCTTCCTCGAATATTTCTCTTATGACATCCTTCATGATTTCTTCCTGCTACGTAAAAAAGTGTAATATTGTGTTATCTTCACTTTTTCGATTATTCCTCGTTCAACCTGTCCCTTTTCGCAAATGCTACTCGGGTTTGTTCGACCGTCCGGAGGCTTAAATTCCCGTCCAGGCCATCCGGCCCGCTTCGCTAATGCCGGCGGTACTATATTTCTTACAGCTTCTTAAATTCAATACGGCGTTATGATCCCGGTCTATCACTAATCCGCATTCTGTACACTCATACACACAGCCTGCCAGCTTCAAATCTCGCTTTATATGCCCGCATCGGGA
>CALGGR010000148.1 GCA_937915755.1 uncultured Fretibacterium sp.
AAAGATCGGTAAGGGTATGGACAAGCTTGCGACTTCAGTCGTGAGCAGTTGACGTGGTCTGCTATCGTTAAAGGAGTGGGAATAGCTATAAGTGCCGCAGGGTTATTATGGAGCTGGGCTACAAACACTGAAGTAGAAAACGCAAACAAGGCAAGAGAGCTTGCGGAGAAAAATGCGAATATTTGGCAAAACTTGTTCTGGTTCGCCGTAGTAGTTATAGCTGTCTTAGCATTCATTATCATACGTAGGCACCTGAAAGACCGCAAATAATCCCAAAGTCTCCTATTCTGCTATAATCAGCGTGAAATCCAACAGGAGGCAAAAATGGAAATCAATAACGCATCACCCACACAAGAATATGGAGCAGAAAGCATAAAAGTCCTGGAGGGCCTCGAAGCCGTAAGAAAGCGTCCGGGAATGTACATCGGCGACACTTCAACGCGCGGCCTTCATCATCTGGTCTATGAGGTCGTCGACAATGCAGTTGACGAAGCTATGGCCGGTTTCTGCGACAAGATAAACATTATCATTCACCCTGACGAGAGCATAAGCGTTCAGGACAACGGACGCGGTATCCCCACTGATCCTCACCCTTATAATGGCAGGCCGACAAGCGAGGTCGTCCTGACAGTCTTACATGCCGGAGGAAAATTCGGCGAGGGAGCATACAAAGTCTCAGGAGGTTTGCATGGCGTCGGGGTATCGGTCGTAAATGCTCTTTCGGAATGGCTCGTCGTTACGATTGCAAGGGACGGTGTCGAGAAGACCCAGAGATTCGAACGCGGAGTCCCTGTTACGGATTTGAGCGAGGGAGTTCCGGCGGATTGGCAGGGAACAAGAATTGAATACATGCCTGACAGGGAGATATTCGAGGACGTTCACCATTCTCTTGACACATTAAAGAGCCGCTTCAAGGAGCTTGCGTTCCTCAATCCCGGCCTCAAAATCTCAGTCCTTGACGAACGAACCAACGAGTCCCGCGAATACTTCTTCAAGGGCGGAATAGGCGCGTTCGTGAAGTACATTGACCGCGACAGAGTGCCATTATTCCCTGAGCCTGTGGTACTTTCGGGAGTACGAGACAATGTGGCTATTGACGTTGGCTTCGAGTACAACGACGGCTATCAGGAACACATGTACACCTACGCAAATCTCATTCACACAATCGAGGGCGGTACTCACCTTGCGGGATTACGCTCGGCCATGACACGCGCACTCAATGAGCTTGCACGTTCCGGGAAAATTCTCCGCGAAAAGGAAGAGAACCTCTCAGGCGATGACCTCAAAGAAGGCTTAACATGCGTACTCTCAGTGAGATTAAGCGAGCCTCAGTTCGAGGGTCAGACAAAGACGAAGCTCGGTAACAGTGAAGTTCGTGGAGCTGTTGACTCTTTCATTTACGAGGGACTGATCTCTGCGTTTGAAGACAGGCCGGAAATCGTAAGGCCAATCGCTGAGAAAGCTATTCGTGCAAGACGTGCAAGAGAAGCCGCGAAGAAAGCCCGTGAACTTGTCCGCAAAGGCACAATGTCAGGAATGAGTCTTCCCGGAAAACTCGCTGACTGTTCCTCAAAGAAAGCCGAGAACACCGAGCTTTACATCGTCGAAGGAGACAGCGCAGGAGGTTCGGCAAAGCAGGGACGAGACAGAAAGTTCCAGGCCATATTGCCGCTTCGTGGAAAGATCCTCAACGTCGAGAAAGCCCACATGGACAAAATGCTCGCAAACCGCGAAATTCAGACCATAATCACCGCTCTTGGCTGCGGAATTGGAAACGAGTTCGACGCAAGCAAGCTGCGCTACCACAAGATCATCATCATGACAGATGCCGATGTTGACGGAGCGCATATCAGCACGTTGTTGCTCACGTTCTTCTACAGGCATATGCCGGAATTACTCGCTCAGGGATATTTATACCTCGCACAGCCGCCGTTATACCGCTTACAGTACGGCAAGGAAGTCCACTATTGCTACACTGACAGCGAGTTACGCCAGCACATGGGCAAAGCTTCTGACCCGTCAAAAGTCAGCGTCCAGCGTTACAAGGGATTGGGCGAGATGAATCCTGAACAGCTCTGGGAAACTACAATGGACCCGGCGAACAGGATTCTCAAGAAAGTCGAGCTGGATGACAACTTCCTTGCTGATGAATACTTTGATATTCTCATGGGTGATAAGGTTGAACCGAGAAGGCAGTTCATCATCGCTAATTCTCACGACGTTAAGAATCTTGACGTTTAGGGCGGATTGTGCTAAAAGTCTTATGATTCCTCACCGATAATTTGTCCAGAGTTCAATAAAACATTTCAGGGGGAAAATATCAATGGCAGCTACGAATAACGCACAGTACACATATCAGGCAACTAGAATTTCAACCGCGACGAAGGAACAGCTCCTCCTCATCACGTATGATATAGGCATAAAGGCGTGCCGTACAGCAGAGAACGCAATGTCCGCAAAGGATAAAACACCCGACTATGACACGGCTAACAGGGAAATAATCCGCGCTCAGGAAGTCGTCCGCGAACTCATGGTTACACTCAACAAGGAACGCGGCGGTGAAATGGCCGACAAACTCATGCAGCTTTACGAGTACATGTATCAGCTACTGGTCGACGCCAACATGAAGAAAGAGCCTGACAATCTCAGGACAGTGCGTGGAATGCTTGAGGAGCTTAAACAGACTTGGGAGAGCGCACTCCTTCAGCTCCTGCAGAAATATCAGGAAGAGCATCCTGAGGATAAAGACCTTCAGAACGCCATGGATGAGCTTGAGGGCAAAAAGCCTGAAACAAAGACCGCAGTCTCATATGTCAACCCAGCACCAGCGAAAAATGCAAAGGCCGGAAAATTTACGCTCGCAGGATAAAATCTTAGAGCAGGCAAAAGATCTCATTCAGCGCGAGATTAAATACTGCCGAACTTTGAGGGCAATGATTTCCAGAGAACTGGAGGCCATTGTCCTTAACGGCGATATGGACGAGCTTTCTGACGTTCTTGGCCAGAAGGACGATATAATCTCTCAGCTTCAACTTCTTGCTGACGGCTGGAAAGATGTCCTGAATGATGCCGGGCTTCCTGAGAACGTTAAAAGCACTGACGGATTCGGCATGAGGCTCCTTGAGTTGTACCCTGACGATACGGAGCTTCCCGCGCTTATCGAGGAAAGCCGCGAGGTTGCAGAAAGTATCATTAAGGCTGAAGATGACGCGATTTCGGAGCTTGAGAAGCATTCAGCAGGTCTGAGATCCCAAATGATAACCCGTGCAAACGCGAAGAATGCCGCCGCAAGTTACGCGAAAATGGGAGGAGGTTATTACTAGCCATGAAGAAGTTTTTACTGGTACTTTTCGCAGTGATACTTTTCCCGGCATTATCATTTTCCGCCGAACCCGACCCTGATTTAGCGAAAGAAGTAGAGATAGGCCGCCGTGCAATGAAGCAGATCGAGGAGCAGTGGCCTTTGACTTCCGATCCCGCTGTAACGTCGAAACTTGAGATGATACTTCGACGGTTAGAGCCTCATATGTCTCGCCGTATCAACTGGGAGATTCGCCTCGTAAAAACCGAAGCCCTCAACGCTTTTTGCATACCGGGAGGATTCATATTCTTCACGACAGGAATTGTTGACGCGCTTAAGACAGACTCGGAACTTGCCGCAGTAATGGCTCACGAGATGATTCACGCTGACCGCAAGCACTCCCTGAGAATGGCCGCAGAGAGCAGCAAGGTTACACTCGGTGCGCTGGCTGTGATGGTGCTTTCTGGGGGAGCTGCAGCACCTATGATTCTCGCGCAGGTCGCAAACGTCGCTATAACGAGTGCCTACACTATGGAGCTTGAGGCTGAAGCTGACAGATTGGGACTTGATGCGCTGATAGCGTCGGGGTATTCGCCGACGGGAATGATTACGCTTTTCGAGCATTTCATGGCCGAAGAATACAAACAGCCTATAGTCGAGTATGGCATCTACATGAATCACCCTGACACGCCCAAGAGGCTCGCCGCCGCAGTTAAGACTCTTCATGACAGGCACATACCCATTGAGCGGAAATACTCGCTTGGACTTTTGCGGACGGAAATTCGGGAAGGTACGAACGATATTACGCTGAGGGTTGACGATGTTCCTGTTGTTACGGGAAGAAAGACTCCTGAGACCAGGACGGTAATGTCGTCGATACGCGCTGAACTGGACAAGTATTTACAGCTTGAGCTTGCACCGTATGAGATTCATGTTGAACGCGGCAGTCTGTACATCGGCAACCGCTTCATCGCTGGAAATGTTGACGGAATGACGAAGCCCGACGAAATCCGCAAAAATCTCATGAAAGCTATCAACTCTGCCAGAGCTAAATATCCCACATCAAAGTTCTTCAAGTAACAAAAAATCCCGTACCTTTATGTTTAGAGATACGGGAATATTTCTCTTACGACCCCGGGGTGATTCGAACACCCGACCTACGGCTTAGGAGGCAGTCGCTCTATCCACTGAGCTACGGGGCCAAAGTCAACCATCAAAATATAGCAACAATCCCGAAATTTGTCAAACCCTCAGCGTATCATGTTCACGATTTTAACTAGCCTGCTTTCACGGAACTTTATCGCCTTCACAGGGCACATCTCATGACAGCAATAGCAGCGAATGCATTTCCCGTAGTCGAAGTATAAATGCCTGTCCTTGTGCTTCAATGCCCCGGCAGCGCAGACAGCCGCGCATCTTCCGCAGCCTATGCAGAGTTCGGGAATGTGTACGGGCTTCGAGGTCATCAGGCGGTCAAGGAAGGGTATGTGCGGCAATAATCTCATCGAGCGTGTCTTCGGGAGATTTACGCCGGAGAATACGTGTGAGGAATCAATATCGCCATCAACGTCCGACGGGTTAATATTACATTGAGGCATGTTTCGCTTCTTTGCGGCCATGTAGAGGGGGTAGTCCTCAAGTTTGCCGCCAAGCATTCCGCAGAGGTGCATATCCATACTCAAAGCATCGACAGCCGCGCCAATTATCCCGAAATTGTAGGGTTCGCCGGAAGTCGGGCCGTCGCCGTGCATTCCTATAACACCGTCAAGAATCGTGAGGTCTGGCTTCACTCCCATGTAGATGTCGAGAAGTAATGACGCAAATTTCTCGCGGTTAAGTCCGACGTTGTAGTGCCAGCCAGCTTTGAGCCTCCCGGGAACACAGCCGAAGAGATTTTTCACGCCCATAGTGAGATACATTTGGCCATGAGTTTTCAGCTTTGCGAGGTTTATCACCTTGTCAGCATCAATAACATACTTGCTCACCTGAATACGATGGAAGTCCGCATCATCATGTGAGGGAAGTTCAACGGGATCAGTGAGTTCACGGCACTCAATGCCAAGCTCACGCGCTACGGCCATGAAGCCTGCTTTCTCCGCCGCTGACTTGAAGCTGTCAATTCCAGGGCTGTCCGCAATGAATGGTGTTCCGCCAGCGTTAAGGACGAGTTTTGCCACAGCGCGAACTATTGACGGGTCTGTCGTAACTCTGCGCTCAATGTCATGGCCTGAGACGAGATTCACTTTGAGGAGGACTTTATCACCCTTGCTGATGAAATGACTCACTCCTCCGAAATGATTGAACGCACGGAGAATTGCCGAGTCGATTTCGGACTGATTATAGTTTTCCTGACGAATGAATAATACTTTGCCCATTACTTCAGCCATTCCTGTATTTTCGCGCTGTCAATCGTGTTTGCCTTTATGCCGTCGTGAACGTTTGCGCCGGAACATAACTCGCGGATCTTTTCGGTTGCCTTAGCGCATGAGCTGCTTCCGCTTGTGCAGAAGGGGTAGATCTCCTTTCCGCTGAAGTCGTATTGTTCGAGCCACGACACAACAGCCATCGGGCATGTCCAGAACCATATCGGGAAGCCGAGAATTATCCTGTCGTATGACGCGAAATCCTCAATCTCAGGGCTTACGAGTGCAGGCTTCTCGTTACGTTTGAACTCTTTGCGCGACTCAATGATCGTCATAACGTATGTGCGGGGATATTTCTTCTCTGTTACTATCTCGTGAAGCGGCGCAGAAATTTCACCAGCTATCGTTTCTGATATTGCTTTGGTGCGTCCGCTCTTGCTGAAATATGCGATTAAAGTCTTTGGCATGAATACTCACTCCATTTTTGCTTTGAAATTATACACTCATTACAGCCTCTTCACGGTCTCAGTGTCAATGAGCCTGTAATTCTTCACCGCGTAATCCGATGCCTTGTGCCCTGCAATATTCGTTATATCCCTGTCAGCTCCCGCGTCAATGAGAGTTTCGACAACATCAGTATTATTGTATGAGGCCGCGTAAATCAGCGCAGTGTTGCCGCTTTCGTCCTGAGCGTCAAGTGTAGCTCCCGCGTGAATGAGAATCTCTATGGCTTCTGCTGTGTTGCTTTGTGCTGCGAACATAAGAGCTGTTGCTGACGACTTGTTGGTTACGTTGACGTTCACACCCGCTGATACTGCCTCCGCGATTTCGTCCTCAGTCCCTGAACGGCATATCTTGAGGAAGTCCCGCTGTAATTTCCGCCTCAAATCTATCAAGGCTTCCTCATCCTCTTCTGTGATTTCGCTGTCTGAGTCCTGCATTCCATACTCGTAGTATGATGACTCTTCCTCGTTGTCCAATGTTGAAGAAGGCTGTTTATGCTGAGGCTGTGAGGGTGTTTCAGGCTCTGTTTCGGTTTCAGGCTGTGGCTCATCATTGGGCTGAGAAGGTTCTTCCTGAGTAATCTCAGTTTCAAGCGATGGTTCAGGCTCAGGCTGCGCGATTTCTTCAGGCGCAGTATCAGTTTCGAGCGATGGTTCGGATTCAGGTTGAGTAATTTCTTCCTGGACAGTCTCAGTTTCCGGCAAAGGTTCAGATTCAGTCTGTGGGATTTCTTCCTGTACTGTACCAACTTCGGGCGAGGCTTCAGGCTCGGTTATGATTTCTTCCGGCTCACCACGCAGAAGCCCCACTATGTCCGTACCATTGAGTTTCCTGTTGAGTACGGCAAAATCAGCGGCCCTCTTTCCTTCCGAGTTCACCAACTCAATATCAGCTCCAGCGTCATATATAGCTTTCACAACAGCAGGTGAGTTGCTCATTGCCGCATACATCAAAGCAGTGTTGCCATTGCGATTTTGTTCGTCAAGTTTCGCGCCCGCTTTTATAAGTGCCCTCACAACCCGCACACTTTTATTGAACTGCGCTGCCATCATCAGGGCTGTCGTGTTATTGTTGTTGCTGGCATTGGGGTTAGCTCCTTCGTCTAGTGCCCGAATGATTTCCGCGTGATTTGCGAACCTGCACAATACCCTGAAATCTAAATCCGACATGGCCGGCCTCTTTTGCATCTTGGGAGGAATTGCCACTAACGGCTGAGTCCTTCTCTCCTCATCGTCCTCAACATCTTTAACCGAGAGAAGCATTGGCGGATACTGAGTGAGGCTGAACCATTTTACGCGGGCTGTAGTATCGTAGCGCACTAGCTTTTCGCCCTCATTGTAGCGGTAAATCTTCCGGCCTAACTCTGACGGCGGTATCCTGGCTTCAAGGCCGTCCTTGAGTTCAACGATTGCGCCTGTCGAATTGCTGAGGCTCTTTATCGTTACGTGAACGTCCTGACCGGGCTTGTATTTCGCGTAGAGCCTTTCGAGCGATATGTTGTAATCCTTGTCAGCTTCCTTGAGGCTTAGTGTTAAATCCTCGCCATCAATGTCAAGAATCTTGAAGAGGTATTTCTTCCCGACCTCGCATGATTTCCATTCAGGTATCTCGTTATTGGGAACATCCGCTGTAATCCTTCCGATTATTGCCGAATATCCCGTCTCAGTCTTGCCAGCAATCCTTGCTTTAACGACATATCCGGACCTCATTACAGCCCTGAACAGCCACTCGCATAGGTTCAGGGAGTCATCAAGGAGTCTTCTGCCTTCAGATTCGGAAGTGTATTCGTCATTGTAGCGTTCGTGGAGTGCCTTATTTCTCGCAATCCTGAGGCTGTGTAGAATGTCTTTGATTTCGTCCGTGATTATGTATTTTTCGGCTAATAAGTCTATCCTGTCTATCTGGTCGCGCTCGTGAGTTTCTATTCCGTTCCCAGTGATTAAGCGGTCAGCAACAGCCTCGCCCATATCGCCGAGACATATCAGGCAGTATCGTGTGTTCGTGAAAAGATTATCCTCAGCCTCACGCCCAAGTTCAGAAAGATTCATGAGTATTGGTACTGGCTTGTCGGGGGGAAAAAGGTCGGCGAGAAAAGCGAATCTCCCCTCAGATTTCTCCGTCAAAAACCATCGGCAAAGCTCCTCAGCCGTGATCATAAGCCTCTCACATGCCATCTCAGAATCGTAACTCTCATCAGCGGCATCATGCTTCGTGTCCGTGAGGGCTGAAATTTTACGTGAAATCTCTTCAGTTATTACGCCCTTCCCGACGAGAGCGGAAAGTTTTTCGGGACTGTTTGGAATATTACTGCGTCTGCATAAATCCTCTGTTATTATCTCGGCGATCCTTCCCAGACAAAGAAGGCATATATTAGGGTCATCGGCCATGAAAGTTTCAGCCTTGCGTCCATATTCTGCAAGTTTTGGGCAATCTTCCTCAAGAAATAGAAACCTGCTCTCCATGATTTATTCTCCTGAAAATTTTATCGCTGTTATAAATTGTAACATTGACAACAAGACTCGCAAATAGCTTTCATTTATGAGCAGTTCGCAAAAGACAGTATAATGATAAAATTCAGAGCAATTTTGAAGGGGGACGAATTTTATGAAGCAGTTGATGCAGGGCAATACCGCCGCCGCCAGAGGATTATATGAAGCGGGCTGCTGCGTTGCGTCAAGTTACCCGGGTACTCCAAGCACGGAGATAACCGAAGAAATCGCGAAGTATGACGAAGTATATTCCGAGTGGGCACCCAATGAGAAGGTTGCAATGGAAGCAGCTTTCGGAGCCTCTCTCGCAGGAAAGAGAAGTTTCTGCGGAATGAAGCATGTCGGACTCAATGTTGCCGCAGATCCTTTGTTCACGGTCTCATACACCGGTGTTAATGCGGGGATGGTCATCTGTGTTGCGGACGATGCAGGAATGCACTCATCACAGAACGAGCAGGACTCACGGCATTACGCAAAGGCCGCGAAGCTACCAATGCTCGAACCTTCGGACTCACAGGAAGCACTCGAATTTTTCCGGAGGGCTTACGATATTTCGGAGGAGTATGACTGTCCCGTTATCGTCAAAATGTGTACGAGGATAGCGCATTCTCAGTCGTTGGTCGAAACAGGAGCGCGCAAGGCAATTCCAGCCCGCCCGTACGAGAAGAACATTGCAAAATATGTCATGATGCCGGGAAACGCGATAAGGCGGCACCCGATTGTTGAGGAGAGAATGAGGAGGCTTCAGGATTTTGCGGAGACCTCTGACATCAACCGTATAGATTCCGGCACTGATACATCGGTCGGAATAATCACATCATCAACATGCTACCAGTACGTGAAAGAAGCATTGGGCAACACGTATCCCGTTCTGAAACTCGGAATGATTTGGCCGATGCCTGACGCTAAGATCCGGGGATTTTCGGGGACTGTCGGGAGGCTCGTAATCGTTGAGGAACTTGACGGCTTCATTGAGGAGCATTGCCGCGAATTGGGGCTGAAGTGCGAGGGAAAATCACTCTTCGGATATTTGGGCGAGTTGAGCCAGAACGTAATCGCTGAGAAGTTAGGCCGTCCTGTTCCTTCAGGATTGAGGCTCGATGAGTCTGTGAAAATTCCTGCGCGTCCTCCGATGATGTGCGCGGGTTGCCCTCACAGGGGATTATTCTTCACGCTGAACCAGGCGAAATGCACAGTGCTCGGCGATATTGGGTGCTATACGCTCGGTGCTGTTGCGCCACTCTCGGCAATGGAGATGACTCTCTGCATGGGAGCTTCAGTGAGTGCGCTTCACGGTTTCAGTAAGGCAGGCGGAAAGAACGTCGTCGCGGTAATAGGGGACTCTACGTTCATGCACTCAGGAATGACTGGCCTCGCTAACATCGCCTACAACCAGAGCAAAGGTGTCGTAATAATCCTCGACAACTCTATAACTGGAATGACAGGTCATCAGCAGAACCCAACTACCGGCCTCAACATTAAGGGCGACCCGGCCGGGAAAATCAACCTTGAGAGTTTGTGCAGAGCTATGGGCTTCAAGCGTGTCAGAGTCGTTGACCCCTATAACCTCAAGGAATGTGCCGATGCCGTCAAAGAGGAACTTGCTGCTGATGAGCCTTCAGTGATAATCTCGCGGAGACCGTGTGCCCTTCTGAAGTACGTAAAGCATAATCCGCCTCTCAGTGTTGACACATCGACGTGCGTGGGCTGCAAAGCGTGTATGAAGATTGGCTGCCCTGCTCTCTCAATGAAAGACGGAAAGGCTCACGTTGACGCTACATTGTGCGTAGGCTGCGGGGTTTGCAAACAGCGCTGCAGGTTTGGAGCGTTCAGAGGGGGCGAGTAACATGGCCGAAACGATGAATGAAACTCAGGGTGATGTTTACGTACGCAGAGATGTTTTTGAGGCGCGTATGGACAGAATGGAGATGCTGCTTGAGAAGACAGTGCTCGAAATCAAATCATACGTTGACAAATCGACGGGCGAGACAAGAACGTACGTTGAGAAAGCAACAGCCGATACAAGAGCATACGTCGAGAAAGCTATAGGCGGCTTGAGAGATGAAGTGAAATCCGAAGTAGGCGGCTTGAGAGCGGAAGTGAAATCTGAAATAGGTAGCTTAAGAACGGAAATGCAATCCGAGATAGGCGGCTTAAAAAAGGAAACAGGTGGCCTTAGAGCTGAAATTGCGGAAGTGAAGAACGAAGTAAAAGGGCTGTCCGCACGAGTTCAGGCTGTGGAAAACACGTTGTCCTGGTGGATCGGGCTATTTGCGATACTTATTGCTTTATTAGCATTCGCAACCCCTATAGCAGACTCCATCAAGAAGCTGTTTAAGCCGTCGTTCACGCTCGATGACATAAAGAACATTGTCAGGGCGGAGATTGCAAGTCAGTCCGGAGGAGGCGAGTAATATGTCCGAGACGCAGAGGGATCTTTACGTCCGCAGAGATGTATTTGAGGCGCGACTCGCACGTATTGAGGAATTGTACTCTAGGACATCAGCAGAGATACGAGAAATCAGAAGTGATATGACCGACCTTAAAGCCAGCTTCTATAGCATTCGCAGTATGTTTCTGCTGTCGTCTATATTATTCTGGGGAGTTCTTGTTGTGATGGTAGCGTTAACTGTAATATTGAGGGTCTATCAAGAAATCCATCAGCCCTCAATAACTGCTAAAGATGCTGAACGAGTTGCAAAGCGTTTGGTAAAAGATGCGATTGAACATCGCCTGAAGGAGGGCGCATAACAATGACCACAAAGAACATCATGATAGTCGGAGTCGGAGGACAGGGAAGCGTCCTCGCAAGCAAACTACTCGGCCACTTACTCACTGCACAGGGCTACGATGTAAAAGTCTCAGAAGTTCACGGAATGAGCCAGCGCGGTGGAAGCGTCGTAACCTACGTCCGTTACGGCGACAAGGTATATTCACCCGTGATCGACAAGGGACAGGCGGACTTCATTGTGTCGTTCGAGATTCTTGAGGCCGCTAGATGGATTGGCTACCTCGCTCCAAACGGACAGATCGTAACCTCAACACAGCAGATTGACCCCATGCCCGTACTCACAGGTGCAATGTCTTACCCCGATAACCTCCTCGAAGAAATCAGGAAGTCAGGCGCAAAGGTTGATGCCCTTGACTGCCTCAAACTCGCAGAAGAGGCCGGAAGTTCCAAAGCCGTCAACCTCGTGCTCCTTGGGAGACTTTCGCATTATTTCACGGACATATCGCCGGAAGCATGGCAGGAGTCAATCACAGCGTGTGTGCCCGCGAAATTCCTAGAACTGAACAGGAGAGCGTTTGATTTAGGCAAGAACGCATAAGAGATATATTCATAGCAAAGAAGGTTTTATTGTATGGGAAATTATTATCAGCCGGAAATTGAGACAATGCCGCGCGAAGAAATCCGCAAGTTGCAGAATGAGCGACTTCTGAAGCAGGTTCGCCACGCTTGGGAAGATGTGCCCTATTACCGCAAGAAGATGCAGGAAAAGGGACTTACCCCCGACGACATAAAGTCGATGGATGACCTCCACAAGCTCCCGTTCCTAACGAAAGCAGATCTCCGCGAGGCATATCCTTACGGCCTCATGGGAAAGCCCCTCAAGGACTGCGTCCGCATTCAGTCAACTTCAGGGACAACAGGCCAGAGAGTCGTAGCGTTCTACACACAGCATGACCTGCATCTCTGGGAGACAATGTGCGCGAGGGCAATAGTTGCGGCGGGCGGAAGCAATGAGTCGGTCGTTCAGGTCTCATACGGCTACGGTCTTTTCACGGGCGGGCCGGGTCTAAACGGCGGAAGTCATCTCGTAGGTTCGCTCACGATTCCTACGTCGTCAGGAAACACGGACAGGCAGCTCATGTTCATCAAAGATTTGTCGGCAACAATACTCTGCTGCACGCCAAGTTACGCTGCATTCATCGGTGAGCGTATGAAGGAAATGGGAATGACACCCGATGATATTCCACTGAAAGCCGGAATTTTCGGTGCTGAGGCTTGGAGTGAGAGCATGAGGCGCGACATTGAGGCTACGATGGGTATAAAGGCCTATGACATTTATGGATTGACGGAGCTTTGCGGGCCGGGAGTTTCGTTCGAGTGCGAAGACCAGCACGGTATGCACATAAACGAGGACTACTTCATTCCCGAGATCATCGACCCTGAGACCGGCGAAGTCCTCCCGGAAGGAAGCACAGGTGAACTCGTCTTCACGACGTTGGAGAAGGAAGCGTTCCCGTTAATCCGTTACAGGACGCGCGACATCACGAGCCTGAGTTACGAGCCATGCCCTTGCGGAAGGACTCACGTGAGAATGTCGAGGCTCAAGGGACGTACTGACGATATGCTCATCATTCGTGGGGTTAACGTGTTCCCGTCGCAGATTGAGACCGTTCTCATCAATCAGGGCTACCCTGCGAACTACCAGATTATTGTTGACAGGGTGAACAATACGGACACGCTTGATGTAAGAGTCGAGATGACACCTGAGATGTTTACGGACAATCTCGGAGTCGTCAACCAGCGTCAGGCAAAACTTGTCGAAGGTCTCCGCTCAATGCTCGGACTTACGGCGAAAGTTACGCTTGTTGCGCCGAAGACCATTGCCAGAAGCGAGGGCAAGGCTGTGCGCGTAATTGACAACAGGAAGATATAAGGAGGGAATATTCATGAGTGTGAAACAAATTTCGGTATTTCTGGAGAATCGTCCTGGCTGCCTTCATGAGATGACGAAGGTACTTGCCGACGCCAAGATTGACCTTCGCGGATTGTCGCTTGCTGAGACGAGCGATTTCGGAATCGTCAGGCTGATCGTTGATGATGTTACTGGGACTGCAAGCACTTTGAGGGACGCAGGATTCGTTGCAAGCATGACGGACGTTCTGGCGGTTGAAGTTCCGAACGTTCCGGGCGGACTAAACAGGGTGCTTGAGATTCTTGACGGCGCTGGAATTAACGTTGAGTACATGTACGCTATACTCGGTAACAAGAAATCCGATACGGCCTACATGATATTCCGAGTTGACGACAACGCTAAGGCATCGGCTGCTCTGAGAAGTTCGGGCGTAAAAATTATGGAGGCTGAAGAACTTTCGGCACTGTAAGAGTTTCGGAAAAAAAGAGAAGAAGCCTCCCCAGATAACAAGCGGGGAGGTTTTATTTTTGAGGAGGGAAAATTCATGAACGTTAAGCAAATTTCTGTGGTGATGAGCAATGAGCCGGGAAGCGTCCTTAGAATGGCAAAGACTCTTTCCAAGAATGACATATACATCAGGGCGTTGACGGTCGCTGACTCAAGCACATTCAGCACGGTCAGGATTATTGTTGACAATGTACTCTGGGCATCGTCGGTTCTAAAGGAGGCAGGCTTCACCGTGAGCCTCAGTGATGTCATAGCTGTCGGAGTTCCTGACACACCCGACGGTCTTGCGAGCGTTCTGGAAATTCTTGACGCTTCGGGAATCAACATCGACTACATGTACGAGATACGCGGCAACAAAAGGCACATCACGACAGAAGGGACAGACATGCAGCTTTTCGTCTTCAAGGTGAGCGATAATGTCAGAGCTATGGAGGCGTTCGATGCTGAAGGGGTAAAAGTTTTCGGACAAGGTGAACTTTCTGCGCTGTAACCAAAAATTCCTCCTGCTGAAAATTCGGCGGGAGGATTTATTTTTGCTATAATCTCAGAAATTCACGAGATATTTTTAGGAGGACATTATGTCAAAATTAGAACGATTCTTCCCGTATCACACTGAGGATTACCCTGCAGCACTGCGAGAAATCAAGGCCGGACACAAGGAAACGCATTGGATATGGTACATATACCCGCAGCTTCGAGGCTTGGGTAAAACTACGCGCGCCTACAAATTTGGAATTGAGGACGCTGACGAGGCGAAGCTCTACTTATCCCATCCCGTATTAGGCCCTGACCTTCTCGAAATCACTGAAGCACTTCTCAGCTTGAAAGAGAATGATCCAGTTGAAGTCATGGGAGTAATCGATGCCATGAAGCTGAGATCATGTATGACACTTTTCGCAAGCGTTTCGGAAAAAGGCTCGGTTTTCCACAAGGTACTTGATAAATTCTATGGCGGTGAAATGGATGACGTTACCCTTTCTATGCTGAAGCTCTGAGCGGAAACTTTCTCTGTTCCTCGGCAGGAAATTTCCTCGCTATAGCCATTCGCTGAGGACAAGAGTTTCTTTTGGCCGATGCTTATCACACTGAGGTTGACACCGCAAATTTCCCAGCATAATATTTTTATGTCAGTTCACGAAAATTTGTCAGCCTCAGTTTAATTTATGCTTTTCATTTCCTGCGTGAACGTCGCTTTTCTTTCGTAAAAGTGTATTCTAGTCCCTGTAAATTTGGATTGACATCTGAGATAATTATCAGCCAGAAAGACGGACAGGAGAAAATTTTATTGAAAGATAAATTTTAGGAAAAGAGGCAGCCCATGAAGAAAATCATCTTTATCGCATTCTTTCTTCTTTTTGCCGCCATAGCAGGGATTTATCAGATCCAGAAAAGCCAGGTGGACACGAATGTAACAGCTAAGACCACGAAAGTCGGCGTACTGATAAACGGAAGCCGCTCGGATCACAGCTATTGCCAGGCACATTATGAGGCACTGGAGGCCATCAAAGACGACCTTAACCTCGAGTTCGTATACTTGGAGAATGTCCCAATGGATTGCTACAAGGACATCGTAAGCCTCATACGCGATAAGGGCTGCAAGATTGTTGTGGCTATTTCTTACGAGTTTGGCAGAGACATGATGAAGGCTGCGGAGAAGTATCCCGATATTTATTTTTTCCATGCGTCAGGTGTCAATCATCGAAAAAATTTCTCATCTTTCTTTGGCAGAATGTATCAGGCACGTTATCTTTCAGGCATTGCCGCAGGCATGAACACGAAGACAGGAGAGCTGGGCTATGTTGCAGCGTTCCCAATTTCGGAGGTCATAAGGGGAATCAATGCTTTCACTCTGGGGGTAAGAAGTGTCCGCCCTGATGCCGTCGTTCATGTACGATATTGCAATTCATGGCAGGGTGATGAGGTTGCCGGGGAAGCCTGCCGGAAGCTGCTAAGACTTTATCCCATTGACGTTGTTGCCATGCACACAGATTCCCTCCAGCCGCACAGAGAAGCCGATGCCAAGGGCATATGGTCTGTGGGTTACAACATCGACAACGCTGCTATGTTCCCCGATACATATTTGACCGCCTGCATATGGAGATGGGACGTTTATTACCGCAAACAGATTCTAAACTGTCTTCAAGGAAAATTTCACGGACATCATGATTTGATAGATATGAACGAAGACATTGTAGCTCTCTCGGGATTATCCAGCCATGCTGACCCTGAGACGAAAGCGAAAGTTCAGGAAGCCGATGAAAAGCTGCGGACTCTGGAATTTGATGTATTTTACGGCCCAATCATAGACAACACAGGGTATCTCCGCGTCGATGAGGGAGAATCTTTGCCGGACGATGAGATGTTTAACCGCTTTTACTGGTACGTGGAGGGTGTGAAGGTTGAAGAGTAAGGAATGGACATTGCATCATAATCTGCCGCTGCTTATGTTTGGACTTATCTGCATCGCGCTGGTTGTTGTGATACGGAGTTTCCAGATACCTGAGACGGATCGTCATATTGTGGTCGGCTGTGTATTGGTCGGTGCGATAAACGACAAAGGTTGGAACGAAAGCCACAGCACAGGTCTGTCAAATGCCTGCCATACCTACGGCTGCGGTTTTATGGCGCAGGAATGGGTTGAGGAGAACAAGGACGCTGTGTCCTCTGCTGTAAGGGAGCTTGTGAACGATGGAGCTAACGTCATCTTTCTGACCAGTTTCGGGTACGGTGAGTACATGGACGAGATTGCCCGTGAATATCCGAGAGTTGCATTCTTCGGCATTTCAGGTGAGGGAGCTGCCAGAAATTCCACGACTTACTTTGCACGTTTGTATCAAGTTCGATACATTGCCGGAATAATTGCTGGTTCAGAAAGCAAAACCGGCGTTCTTGGTTATGTTACAGCTGCTCCGAATCCTCAGACGAACCGCAGTATCAATGCCTACGCAATGGGAATGCATGTTGCAAACCCGAAAGCGCGGCTCATCGTTCGTTTCACAGGAAGCTGGGAAGATAAGGCGGCAGAGCGTGAAAGCGTCGTCCTTCTTGCTGAGAAGGGTGCGGACGTTATCACCTACCATGAGGACAGACCATATGCAGTGCAGGAAGCCGAGAAGATGGGGCTTATGAGTATAGGGTACGATGCAGTCTACGAGGAATACTCCGATAGATTCCTGACGGCGGCTTTGTACAACTGGAAGGTACTCTATGAGAAGGTGTTAGGTGATTACATGAGCGGAAGATCGAATTTTTCCCAAAGCTATTGGCTCGGATTCGATGAGGGTGCAGTCGATCTTTATCCGCTGTCTCCCCGTGTATCAGAGAAAACGGCACATCTTGCTTCTGTTGAAAAACAAAGAATCTTGGAGAACCGCAGCGTTTTTTCAGGAGTCATTTACGACAATAAGGGAAAGCTTCGTTGCGATAAAGACGAGACGAGAGAATCAGCGACCATGAACTTTTCACCGGCATGGACTGGTTCATAGAAGGGGTAGAGATTTATGAGTAAGCGAATATCCTTTATGGGAAAAGGCTCTCTCTTTGTAATGGGAGTCTTCGGAGTGCTTTTGATTTTTGTGGGAGTTATGTTCAATGTGCGTATGAGCGAACTTCTTACGGCTTACACAGAGAACCAGACAAAGCGTCAGGCGGAGACTCTTGCAGAGAAGGCGGCAGAAATCTTTGGGACTGAGCTGAAAACGCTCGCCTATGTTGCCTCGAAAATCGAAATCAATCCCCAAGAAGTCGGGAATCTTATACCTATGATTTTCAATGAGAAAGGCATACGTCAGGGGCTTTTGACCATTGACGGACGAGCAATGTACGGTAACGCACTTTCCCTTCACACGTACAGCGGCATAAAAACTGCGTTTCGCGGCACAAGTGCAATCACTTTCGCAAAGGGAGAAGGTCTCCTCTTTACATACCCTGTATTTCACGGCAAGAACGTAAAGTACGTCCTCTATCGTCTTTACCCGATTAAGTCTATCGCTGAACGTTTTTCCATAACCTGCTATGACGATATCGGCAAGATACTGGTTGTAACGCGGGACGGGGATATAGTCGTACCGTTTGCGGAGAATGCTTCTGAGTATGTTGATTTTATTTCGAGCAAGGAAGTGCAGGGCTTTTACCGCTCTATGCACCGTGAGATGGAGGTATCAGTGGCGGCAGCGCGTTCATTCCATACGATACGCGGGGAAATGCTGCTGTTTGAGGCGGAAATTCCCGGCACGGATTATATACTTATGGGTTTTGTGCCGACGGTGAAAGCCTCCGAGGGAATCGAGAACATCACCCTCTTGGTGGTATGGGTATTCGGCCTTTTGATGCTTCTGGTTGCTGTAGGCGCAATGTATCTTGTCAGCGTCCGTGTGCAGATACAGGAGAGCGAGGAACTTAGGGAGGCAAAGGCTGCGGCAGAGAATGCATCTCAGGCAAAAAGCGCGTTCCTTTCCAATATGTCGCACGAAATACGAACGCCGATAAATTCGGTGCTCGGAATGAACGAAATGATCCTTCGAGAGAGCAATGAGCCAAACGTCCTTGAATACTCCGAGAATATTCGAACGGCTGGAACAACGCTGCTTGGCCTCATAAATGACATTCTCGACTTCTCAAAAATCGAGGCTGGCAAAATGGACATCATTCCCGTCAATTACGACCTTTCTTCTCTGATTAACGACCTCGTAAATATGATACAGACCAGGGCGGATAACAAAGGTCTTCTGCTAAAACTTGACCTTGACGTGAACATTCCCAAGATGCTTTACGGCGATGAAGTCCGTATCAAGCAGGTGGTTACGAACATTCTCACAAATGCCGTGAAGTACACAGAGAAGGGCAGCGTAACGTTCCACATCGGCTATGAAAAGATTGCGGACAATCCTGACGTCGTATTCCTGAACTTCTCCGTAGCAGACACCGGCATAGGCATAAAGCCCGAAGATATGGCAAAACTTTTCTCAGAGTTTGAACGTATCGAGGAGAAGCGTAACCGCAGCATCGAGGGAACAGGTTTAGGAATGAACATCACAAAGCGTCTTCTTGAGATGATGGGGACATCATTAAAGGTTGATAGCGTATACGGCGAGGGTTCGACGTTCTCATTCCGGCTTCAGCAAAAGGTCATAAAGTGGGAACCTCTTGGAGATTACGAGGCCGCACACAGAGCATCGTTATTGTCGATTGAGAAATATCAAGAGAGATTCACTGCTCCTGACGCTCATGTACTTGTTGTTGATGACACGCCGATGAATTTGACGGTGTTCAAGGGACTGCTCAAGAGGACACTCGTAAAGATTGACACGGCCGACAGCGGAATCGAAGCCCTCGAACTTGCACAGGAGAAGAAATACGATGTCATTTTCCTCGACCACATGATGCCTAATATGGACGGGATAGAGACTTTGCAAAGGCTTCGTGCAGAAACGGAAGGGCCGAACATCAAGACACCCGCAATATGCCTTACAGCGAACGCAATATCCGGCGCACGCGAGGAGTATTTAGCTGTTGGCTTCGATGACTATCTTACAAAGCCGATAGATGCCGTAAAACTTGAGGAGATGATGATACACTATCTTCCGCCGGAGAAAATTCTTGCTCCCTGCAACGCCATTGAGAATGAACAGAAAAACGAATTGCCTGAATGGTTGCAAAGCATAGATGAGATAGATATCAGCGCCGGGCTGAAACACTGCGGCGATGAGGAGGCTTACCTTGACACTCTAAAAATTTACGGTGATTACTCAGCAACAGGGGCGAACGAAATTGAAAGTTTATGGCGAGTTCGGGACATTGCCAACACTACGGTAAAAGTCCATGCGCTCAAGAGTACATCGCGTGCTATCGGTGCGGAAGAATTGGGTGCGCTGGCGGAGAAACTTGAGTTTGCCGGCAAGGCTGGTGATGAGGCTGTGCTTGATGCTGAACTTGCCGGATTGCTGGAGCGTTACAGGGCTTTGGGGGCAGCATTATCACCGTTGTATGCTCCTGCAAAAAATGCTCAGGACGAAGAACTCTCGCTCATCTCTGAGAATGAGTTGCGTGAGGCGTATAATTCCATTCGTGAGTGTGCGTTGAGCCTTGATACCGAAGGCGCGGTCTACGTGCTGGACTATCTGAACGGTTTTCGCCTTTCTGAAAACGAGAAGCGGAGAGTCGAACAGCTACGAAACGCGGTGAACGATTTTGATTGGGACCGCGTGAACGAAATTCTGGCGTAACTTTAAGGGAGGGTATTCATATGGCAAAGAGAATATTGCTGATTAACCAAAACGCAGTGCTGATAACCGGCAGACTGATTCCGGCTCTGAAAGGCTCAGGGATTGAATGTGCAAGTGTCGAACCTGATGCAGAGAAAGTAATGCGCGAGAAGGACAGCTCGGATATTTTCGTACTCCTTGCAGGGGATTTCGTATACGAGGCCAAAGATTTTCTGGTTTCCCTGAAAGATGCCGTCGCCGGAAAGCCGCTTTGTGTCATGGGCTATGACAAGGAGATTGAGGCAATAGAGCAGAGCATCCCCAAGAACACAATAGCGCGAGAATTTGTCCGTCCCATAGACATGAACACTCTGGCCAATACATTGAAGACCATGCTTAACTCCAATGATGGGAACAAGGAGAAAAAGCAGATTTTGCTTGTGGACGACGATATTACGTTCCTGAAGATGATGCAAAAGTGGCTTGGAACGAGGTATCGCGTTGCCGCAGCACGTTCCGGCCCACAGGCTCTGAGTTATCTGGCAGAGCATACAGTTGACCTCATACTTCTGGATTACGAGATGCCTCTGATGGACGGCCCGAAAATTCTTGAAGCGTTACGCAGCAAGCCGAAAACTGCGAATATCCCCGTGATCTTCCTGACAGGCAAGAACGACCCAGAGAGTGTGAAGAACGTCATGAGCTTAAAGCCGACAAGCTACCTCCTGAAGTCCATGAGCAAGGAGGAAATACTGGATTTGCTGGATAAGTTTCTTTAACATATATTTTTGTTGTAAAATGTTCTAAAAATAAAAGTGAGCAACTACACTCAGAATAACGTAACTCAGGAGACGAAAACCAAGTGCCTGAGTTCAGATAAAAGAAAATAATGTACCGTCCCTTCGGGGCATATCGTATAACGAAGTACGCTATGGGACTACGGGAAGTTACGCCTATGGAGAAGATGTACTGCGTCCTTCGGTAAGACACTATGGCTCTTTGCGAGTTCTAGCGCGGTCTTCGCTGAGTTACTTCGTGCGCTACGCTCAGGAAGCCGCCACTTCTATAAGTGGAGGTAGTTCATCTTTTAGATTAGTTTATGAAGTGGATATATGGTGGATATATGAGAGGAGAAATTGCAGTGAATGAAATAATCAAGGCTATCAAGGAACGCCGGAGTATTCGGAAATTCAAGCCTGACATGCCTAAGCGCGAGGACATTGACGTTATAATCGAGGCAGGACTCTATGCGGCCAGCGGAAAAGGAAGCCAGTCCCCCATCATCGTCGCCGTAACGAACAGGGAGCTTCGCGACAAAATTTCACGCGACAACTGCAAAATCGGCGGCTGGAACGAAGGGTTTGACCCTTTCTATGGTGCGCCCGTGATACTGATAGTGCTTTCGCCGGAAGACAACCCCAACAATGTCAAGGACGGCAGCCTGGTAATCGGTAACATGATGCTTGCGGCTCACTCGCTCGGATTGGGGAGCATTTGGATTAACCGCGCTGATGCAGAGTTCAGAACTGAGGAATACAGGAAGCTGCTCGCTGATTTAGGTGTTGAAGGGAAGTATGAGGGCATAGGTCATTGCGCTATAGGGTACATTGACGGCGAGGCACCAAAGCCAGCTCCAAGACGTGAAGGAAGGGTATATTGGGCAGAATGATTATACGTACAGCGGCTCTTTCCGACCTTGACGCAATATCGAGAGTCGAGGCCGAATGCTTCCCGCCTGAAGAAGCAGCTACACGTGAAATTTTTGCTGACAGGCTGAAATATTATTCGTCTCATTTCTGGCTGATGTTCGATGATGATGTTCTTGTTTCGTTTGTTGACGGTATGTGTACGGATGAGCGGGATTTGACGGACGAGATGTATTCACGCGCTGAACTTCACAATGAGGCCGGAAGATGGCAGATGATTTTCGGGGTCGACACTATTCCCAGTTACAGGCACAAAGGTTACGCGGGCGAATTGATCCGTCGCGTCATTCATGATTCACGCAAACATGGCCGAAAAGGTCTCGTGCTTACATGCAAGGATAGGCTTGTCGGATGGTACTCTCGCTTCGGGTTCGTCAATGAGGGAATAAGCGAGTCTGTTCACGGCGGGGCGGTATGGTACCAAATGAGGCTGGAATTTTAGTCCCAGCCCCGATCTTAAGCATTACTGTTTTTGTGCCTTCCCATCGTTCCTCCACAAGAAGCTGTGTTTCGTTGCCGTCATTCCGCTCAATGGAAGCTCAACCCACCCCCAAGGTGTTACGAGAATGTACCGCAATGTTATTCCCTGTTCGGCGAGAGCATCAACGTGGGGCGAGAATTTTATCACGTCATCGAATATGAATGTGTCGCTTATTATCCAGACGCGGCGGCATTTGTTCCTGTTGAATACAGCAGCATAATCGATTGCCGCCCTTAGACCGCTCTCGTAATCCGGCGGAGTTATGCTCACTATAACGGCATCTGATTTTCCCTCAGGCTTCTTTGCGTTGGGTATAATATCGGCGTATTCCCCTATGCCTTCAAGGCGTTCAATGAGGCTGTCAATACCCCCTGCGCCTTCGTCGTAATTTTCCCCGAAGATTGCCGCGAATATATCATCGTCATCAGAATCGTTGTCGCTTTCCGTAACTTCATTCATCCATTCACGAACCAGATTTATCGCCTCAAGTATGTACTGCGGGTATTCGTTCTCCGAGATTGCCGAAAGTAATTCACCTACTGTTATTTCAGATTGCTCGTTATTCGCGTTGTTCTTGCACATGGCCTCAGCCTCCTTCTTATGCCTTGTAGCGGTTTAGTATAGCACAGTGAATGTAATAGCCGGAAGTTTATGATGAATTTTGCGGTATGGGGTAAATTTTTCCTTATTTCCCGCAAGTCCTGTATAATGCTAGAAAAAAGGACAAGGAGATAAAATTATGTATTCAAGAACAGAATGCGATTCGATGGGTGAGATTCAAGTCCCGTCAAAAGCATATTGGGGCGCACAGACACAAAGGAGCTTCGAGAATTTCACACGTTCTGCAGAAAGAATGCCTTTGCCAATAATTCAAGCACTCGCAATCGTCAAGAAAGCCTCAGCAGTCGCAAATGCAAAATCAGGTCGACTTGACCAGAAACGAAAGGACTTGATTTCTGTTGTTTGCGATGAGATCCTTTCGGGAAAACTGAACTCACATTTTCCTCTTATTGTATGGCAGACAGGCTCAGGGACTCAGACCAATATGAACGTCAACGAGGTAATCGCCAACAGAGGCAACGTTCTCGCAGGTGAAAAATTACTACACCCGAATGACCACGTGAACATGTCGCAGAGTTCAAACGACACTTTCCCTACAGCCATGCACATCGCGGCGGTAAAGGAGATTACGGGACATCTTTTTCCGGCTCTCGATGCAGGAATGGACGTTCTCGGACGCCTCATGGACGAGAATATGGACATCATCAAGACAGGAAGGACTCACCTTCAGGACGCTGTGCCGATAACTTTCGGGCAGGAAATTTCAGGCTGGCATGAGATGCTTGACCACGACAAGGACTGTATCACTGAGGCAATGACGAAACTTTACAGACTCGCTCTCGGAGGTACTGCAGTAGGAACAGGACTGAACGCCCCCAAGGGTTTCGCAGAAGAAGCTGCGGAGGAGATTGCGCGTCTCACTGGTCAGCCGTTCATAACAAGCCCCAACAAGTTCCATGCACTTACATCGCAGGCGGCAATGTCATTCACTCACGGGGCATTGAAGGCACTTGCAGCGGACATGATGAAGATCGCGAACGACATACGGTGGCTCGCATCAGGCCCAAGATGCGGATTAGGCGAGATTTTCATTCCGGAGAACGAGCCGGGAAGCTCCATAATGCCGGGAAAGGTCAACCCGACTCAGTGCGAGGCTCTTGCTATGGCTGCTGTTCAGGTAATGGGTAATGATGCGACGATTGGATTTGCGGCCTCACAGGGTAACTTTGAGCTTAATGTGTTCCTGCCTGTGATTGCGTATAATTTCTTGCAGTCTGTTAATCTTCTAAGTGAGACATTCTCATTCTTCACGAAGAAATGCCTCGATGGTATCCGCCCTAACATCGAGAAAATGAATGAGAACCTTGCGAAATCACTCATGCTTGTTACTGCTCTCAATCCTCACACTGGGTATGACAATGCCGCTAAAATCGCTAAGAATGCTCACGAGAAGAATATTACGCTGAAAGAATCGGCTGTGTCGCTGGGGATATTAACGCCTGGGGAGTATGACATGTATATAGTACCTTCTGAGATGGTGTAACAGAAAACCCGGGCCGGAAGTGTAAAATTTCTGACCCGGGTAAATTATTATCGATTGCCTTATACTTCGGGCTTCACGATTCCTATGAACGTCTTCTTCCCGTCCTTAATCTCAACGATACCCATATCTTTCTCTGCATCATGGGTGGCGTTGATAGTGGTCATCCCCGTAACGGTCGGAAGATCCTTAACCGTCTCAAGAGCATCACGTATCTTCGCCGGTTCTGCGCTACCTGCGCGCTCGATCGCGTCCTTGAGCATCACATAGCAGTCATAGCCCAATGCGCAGTTCACGTTCGGAGCTTTGTCGGGGTGAATCTTGTTCCACTCCTCTGTGAAGGCCTTTGCTACGTCGTTCATCTCAGGCATCGAAGGGTCATACGCGAACGTAGTGTGAAGGAATCCCTCAACTGCATCGCCGCCGAGCGTTACGATTTCAGGGTTGTCCATAGCGTCAGCACCGATGAAGCGGAATGTTGCGCCGAGTTCCTTAGCCTGCTTGAGAACGATTGCGCCCTCTGCAAAGTATGCCGGAAGGAATACGATGTCGGGTTTCGCGTCGATTAGTGCCGTGAGCTGTGCGGTGAAGTCCGTATCTCCTGACTGGTAGAACAGTGAAGCAACAATCTCACCGCCCATCTTCTTGTAGCTGTCGCGGAAGAATTTGCCCAAGCCTACGCTGTAGTCATTGCTCATGTCGACGAGGGTAGCTGCTCTCTTGAGGCCGAGATTACGGAACGCATATGTTGCAGCTCCTGCGCCCTGGAATGGATCGATGAAGCACACGCGGAAATAGAACTTCTTTCCGTCCGTAACGAGCGGGTTGGTGCATGACGTTCCGATTACGGGGACGCCTGCTTTCTCCGCTACCTCTCCGCCTGCCATTGCCAGCGATGAGCCATATGTTCCGATTATCGCGTTGACCTTGTCGTTCTCGATGAGACGTGTTACTGCGTTCGCGGCCTCGACTTTGTCCGACTTGTTGTCCACGATGACGAGTTCGACTTTCCGGCCGAGAATCTCAGGGAACAATGAGTGAGCAAGCTGTGTGCCCTCAAGTTCAAGCTGTCCGCCGAAAGCATTTTGACCCGTGAGGCAGTTGAAGACTCCGACCTTGATTGTGCCCTCGTCAGCAAAAGCACACGATACTAGCATTAACACGAGCATTAACGCCGCCAAAAATTTACGCATGTTGCAAAACAACTCCTTTGATTTGAAAGTTGCGAAAATTATATCACGCATTGAGTTTCCGTGAGGCTGTCGCAATTACAAACATGGCAATCACAGCAATAATCATCATGGCCGTATAGCCTCCATTACACCCTGACGATGACCCGCTCCCGTGCGATCTCTTTTCGAGAATGTCATACGCCGCCTTCACATCGAGAAGCCCCGTCCTGCTCACATGGCCGACTCCGTCAAACTGCTCATATGGCGCGTACATCTCCTCAGCCTCACGGGTAATCCTCACAATCTCAGCATCCCGCGACTCAGGAGGAATAATCCCATTCTCTATATTCCCGTCTATTTCTCTTGTCTTCCGTGCAACTTGCCATTTCACGAAGCCTGCATAAGGATAAACGAGAGGATTCTTGTCCCTGTTCGCGCCCTCAAGCAACGCCGCCTTGATCTGCCCCGGTGTAGCGTCTGGATATGCCGACATGAGGAGTGCCGCCGCTCCCGTAACATGAGGTGCTGCCATTGATGTCCCGTTCAAGACTCTGTACATCTCTTGAGCGCCGTCAATCTTAATCGGTGAGTAAGTGCTGAGAATGCCGAATCCCGGAGCTGCTATGTCGACTTGATCGCCCCAGTTCGTGAAGAACGCCGCCGTGTCATCTGAAGCCATAGCTCCCACGACAATAAGGTTGTTCAGCCCGGTGAATGCCGCAGGGTAATGGTACGTACCCTTCTTGAAGCTGTCGCCTGAAGGTGCGTCAAACAGCGCGGGTGCTCCGGTCTCAATCCCTGAGTTTCCCGCCGCAACAACTATCAGCGTCCTGTTGAGGGAGTCGAGTGCCTGATATGCCATGTAATAGACATCATTCTGCATCTCCGAAGGCGTGAAGGGAAGCGCAGAACCAAGCGATAAATTCAGCGCGGCAAGTCTCATTTCTGGATTCCTTCTGAGAAGGCCGGCAATGTAATTCAGCCCGCGTATTTCGTAGCTGATAGTCTCAAAGGCGTTCTCAACGTCAAAAACTCTCACGGGTATTATCCTGACGTTCCAGTTCACACCCGCGATTCCGATTCCGTTATTGCCGACCGCGCCGATTGTACCCGCAATGTGAGTCCCATGCCCTTGGAAATCAGCGTCCCAGCTTCCGAACCTCACATCATATTCACCGCTCACAGTCTGAGTGTTGTAGCCGTATTCCCCCGCAATGTTGTCCGTTAGGTCAGGGTGCTTGTAGACTCCTGAGTCAACAACACAGGCGTAAATGTACTCAGTCCCGGTTGTCTTGTCCCACACGTCGGGGGCGTTAATGGCTTTGAGGCCCCAGCAGAGATCCGCGCTTGGGTCGTTGGGAACTTTTGCCGCGCTGAATGACTGACACTGAGTGTAGTAGTTGGGCGATGCCGTGATTACGTCGGGACATGCTTTGAGGGACGCTATGAGTTCGTCGGTTGACATTGACGGCGAACGGACGAGGACGATGACTTTCCCCTCGATTTCGGATAACGTCTCGTAGCTTTCGGCAACAGACGCGCCAATCTCACCGACCGCCTCCGAAACGCTGACACTTGCCGCTGACATTTCAACGCCTTCGTGAACTCGGAAGACTGCGAGTGCTTCACCCTCCGCGTATGTCGCTGACCATGACGGAGAACACATAACAGTCAACATCAGCAACGATAGTACAAAAACTTTGCTTCTCATGGAAAATTCCTCCTTATGATTATTTTAACATCTCTATCTTTTTGTCCCACCCTGCGCGAACTATGTGAATTGTCATCAAAGTTGTACATACAATCCAGCCCAGAGGATAGCCTATTGCGATGAAGTAAACCGACTCAGTGAGCCTCGAAATGATGAACAAATATATCTGCCTGAAAACTACGAATGACATCAGCATAATTATCATCGGGCTTCTTGAATCTCCGACTCCCCTTAATGCTCCCGCCTGAATCTGGTCAGTTGAGTTTATCGGGTCGAAGAAACTGTTGAGACGTATGAATAACACCGCGAATCCCAAGACCGCCGCGTTCTGATTAAACAGCCTCGCAATGTACGGCGCGAAAATATACAGGCACGTTATGATACAGGCTGAGATTCCCCACGATATGCATAGCCCGTTGAGGAGCCCCTTTCTGATCCGTTCAGGCTTCCTTGCTCCTGCGTTCTGACCGACGAAGGTTGTAACCGCCATTGCCATGCTCTGAGTCGGAAGTATAACGAAAGCGTCAACACGCGCATAAATTCCCCAGCCCGCTGTCGATGCAGCGCCGTAAGCATTGATGTATGACTGCACAAAGACGTTCGAGAATGACGTTACGGCCATCTGGAAGCCCGCAGGGAATCCCACAGAGATGATCCTCCGTAAAATCCTAGTGTCAATTTTCATCTCGTGCCATGAAAGACTGTGAACCTCATGGCTGTTGAAGAGTATCCAGAATATTATTATCCCTGAGACTAACTGCGCTATTATCGTCGCGTATGCTACCCCCGCAACTCCAAGCCCGAAATTTATCACGAACAGCAGATCGAGAAATATGTTGAGAATTGACGCGAGTATCAGGAAGTACAAAGGACGCTTTGAGTCGCCGACTGCACGAAGAATTGCGCTTCCCATGTTGTAGAGCATAGTCCCTCCAAGACCCAGCGAGAATATTTGAAGATATACGACAGCTTCACGGAAGACTGACTCGGGAGTGTTCATCATTCGCAGGAGGTGAGGTGTCGAGAAGTATCCTATCGCTGAGATTATTATCGCCATGATTACTGCGGAGACCACTGCGGTGTGAGTTGACTTGCGGAGATTGGGAATGTCTTTTGCCCCGAAGTATTGCGAGATTACGACGCTTGCTCCCATTGTGAGGCCGATGAAAAGTCCGATTAACGTGATTACTATCGGGATTGTCGACGTTACCGCGCCAAGAGCATCAGCACCGACGAAATTCCCCACCACTATGCTGTCTACTGTGTTATAGAGCTGCTGGAATATATTACCGATGAAAAGAGGGAACGCGAAGCTCACGAGGTGCTTCCAGATCGTCCCGTCCGTCATGTCCTTTACGGTTGAATGTGGCAAATTTGCTCTCCCCTTTTTGCAATATTATACCCTTGCATTTTTAGAGTTTGTGTTATAATTCATCTCACTTGATTTTTATCATGTTTTGTTAAATGAGGTCTTATTGCTTTCATGAATAGGCAGCCCGTAGTTGCTTTAATCGGAGCTACGGCCGTAGGGAAAACGGCTCTGAGTTTATCCGTTGCAGAAAAATTAAACGCTGAAGTAATATCAGTAGACTCACGTCAGGTCTATCGTTACATGGATGTGGGAACTGATAAGGTTTCAGTCTCATTGCGCCGTGAAATCCCTCATCACCTCATTGACATAGTTGACCCCGACGAGAAGTTCACAGTCTCAGACTTCGCGGAAAAAGCTTCCCAAGCAGTCTCAAGAATTTTAGCCCGAAAGCGGATTCCTCTATTTGTCGGCGGAACTCCGTTCTATTACAACGCCCTCTTTCATGCCTCGCTTAATGCTGACCTCCCTTCAGATTCTGACGTTCGAGGAAAATATGAGGCACTCGCAAATTCACAGGGAGCTGAATTGCTGCACATGAGGCTTGCGGAAGTTGACCCGGACACTGCAGGAAGGCTCCACAAGAATGACATTCAAAGGGTTACGAGGGCACTTGAGATTTATGACCTCACGGGAAAAGCTCCGTCGCAGATTTACAGCGAAGGCACGAAAAGGGATTACGGCTTCGATATTCTCTATATTGGGTTGTCGCGCTCAAGGCAGGAATTATTCGAGCGAATCGAAATCAGGCTAGAGCAGGAATATTCATCGGACTTTCCGGCGGAAGTTGAGTGGCTTCTGGATCATGGCTTTGATGACAGATTCAACCCGCTTAAAGGTCTGGGTTACAAGGAGCTTATCGACTATAGCAGAGGGAAATTAACGTTCCCAGATGCGCTTGAAATATCTATATCACGGACAAAGGCATTTTGCAGACGCCAGCAGACATGGTTCAAGAAGTTCGCGCCTGTTTTGTGGTTCGACATGTCGGAGTCCAGCCACGAGGATGAAATCATAAACGCAATCAACAAACATATTCACAAAGAGGACGCTTCATAATGATAATCATGGCCGAACATGCCGGTTTCTGCTTCGGTGTGAAACGTGCAGTTGACGCAATCTCTGAAGCCCTTAGAAGCAATCCCGAAGTCTGGACGATTGGGCTTCCCATTCACAACCCTCAGGAAGTCTCACGCCTTGAGGCAATGGGTCTAAGAGTCGCCGATAATGACTCAGAGATACCTTCGGGGGCAAAGGTCTTAATCCGTGCTCATGGTGAACCTCTTGAAGTTTTGGAGAGGCTGAAGGCCAGGGGAGTCGATGTTGTTGACATGACATGCCCGTTTGTCAGAAAGGCTCAGGAGAAAGCTGCCACACTCTCGCGGGAAGGCTATCACGTTGTTCTCTTGGGCGACAAGAATCATCCCGAAATCAAGGGCATACTCGGCCATGTTTCAGACAATAACAACGCTGAAGTCATAGCGAATGAGAACGAAGCATCAAGCGTAAAGTTTCACCCAAAGACAGCACTGATCTCACAGACTACTCAACGTGAGGAAAGGCTCGAAAAAGTTGCGGGCATTCTAGTCGGAAAGTCTCAGGAGCTTAGAGTGTGCAACACAATCTGCAAGGCTACTGCACAGCGTCAGGAAGCAGTACGCGAACTTGTCAGGAATAATCACATTGACGGCGTTGTGCTGATCGGCGGGAAATCAAGTGCGAACACAGGAAAGCTCCGTGATATTCTCGAGGCAGAGGGCGTTAGTGTCCTTTGGGTCGAAGATGAGAACGAGATAGCGGAAAATTCGGACTGGTTCGCGGATAAATTTATGGTTGGTATTGCTGCGGGGGCGAGCACTCCCGAATGGCTTATCGATAAAATCAAAAATATTATTGCGGCAAAGCAGGATTCACAGGGGGTATTGATTCACTGATGGAGAATCAGCAGGAAGTTATGCAGGAAGCAACACAGGAAGCACCAGCTCAGGAAGTTAAGACAGAAGTCCAAGAGCCTGAGACTATGCAGGAAGTTCTCGACAAGTACGGCGACAACGTACATTTCCGACGAGGCGAAGTTCGCAAAGGCACCATCATCAGTAAGAGCGAAAACGGTTACTTGATTGATGTAGGCTTCAAGTGCGAGGGTGTCCTCCCGATGAAGGAATACACGAACCACGTCCTCATTGAAGAGCCAGACTCAGAGCCAAAACCCGGCGATACGATAGATGTCGAGATAGTCAGCGTAAGAGACGGCGACGACGCGCAGCTCCTTCTTTCACGATGGCACAACGAGTTCGACAAGAGATGGGACGCTCTTTCTTCAGCGTTGAAGGAAAATCCCGTCATCGAAGTCAAGGGAGTCAGCAAGGTCAAGGGCGGACTCATGGTGAATGCGGGAGGTCTCGAGGCGTTTATACCCGTATCACAGCTCACTCTCGCAGGAAGAGGCGCGAACCCTCAGAATTTCGTCGGACAGACTCTGACCGTCAAAGTCTTAGACCTCGACAAGAGAAAGCACAGGCTCGTATTTTCACGAAGGTCTCTCCTTGAAGAAGCTGAGAACGAGCGCAAAGCAAAATTCTATGAGCGCGTTCATGAGGGCGATGTCGTTGAGGGAGAAGTCTCAAGCCTCACTGATTTCGGCGTATTCGTAAACATCGGCGAGATGGATGGCCTCGTTCACCTCACTGAGATTACGTGGAAGCGTTCCTTCAAGATTAAGGACATGTTCAAGAAGGGCGACAAGGTTACTGTCAAAGTAATCGGGATTGACCGCGAGAAGGACAGAATCTCCCTCAGCATGAAGCAGGTTGCCGGAGATCCTTGGGACACAGTAGACCAGCGCATCCATAAGGGCGACGTTATGACCGGAACTGTAAGCAACCTCACGGATTTCGGCGCATTCGTTGAGATTGAGCCGGGAATTGAGGGACTTGTACATGTCGGCGATATTTCGTGGACGAGGATCAAGAAGCCCCGCGATGTTCTCAAGAAGGGGCAGGAACTTGAGGTCGTTGTCCTTGATGTTGACATGGAGAAGAAGCGCATCAGTCTCGGCTGCAAACAGCTCAATGACCCGTGGAACGACATCGACAAGAAGTACGTTGCTGGTCAGGACATCGCGGTTAAGGTCGTACGTCTTGCTGACTTCGGCGCGTTCGTCGAGGTTGAGGAAGGTGTCGAGGCTTTAATCCACATCTCACAGCTCAGCAGGAAGAGAGTCGAGAAGCCCGCTGATGTTCTTCAGGAAGGCCAGGAAGTTACGGCAAGAATCCTTGAGGTCAACCCTGAGCAGCGCAGAATGAGGCTCTCACTGAGCGCACTTGAACCTGCACCGGAACCAGAACCAGTCCCAGTACGTGAGGAACGTGAAGCTGGAAGACCAGAAGGAAGACCCGAACGTTCAGAACGCGGAGAACGAAGAGAGCGCAAAGGCAAGGGCGGACGTTCAAGGAGCTTCAGGGAGTCGGCAGGCTACGAGGACGACAGCGAGGCTATGGATTACAATCCTTTCGCAGAAGCCTTCAAGGGTACAGAGTGGAATCAGTAGACGTAACACAGAAATTTTCAGCGGTCTCTCCAAATTCAGGGGAGGCCGTTTTTTGTAGACTTTTAACCTGCTTCAAGAATCACGCGCCGAAACTCCTCAGCACCTACGCGCTCAATGGTGTACCTGAGACGTTCACCGGCTTTTCCGTTGTCCTCAAAGAACTTCATGGCTGCATCACAGACTGCGATTAGTCTCGCCTTATCCTCAATGAATGGGATTATGACTTCGCCCTGAGCTATCCTGTTTCCGAAAGTTCCGCCGAAACTCACGACGTAACCCTCCGTTCCTTCGATGCTTCCGGAAGGGCATGACCTCACGCACTTTCCGCAGTTCACGCATTCAGAGGCATTGATGTTTACAGTTCCGTCCGAGATTGAGATTGCACCGCGCTTGCAGACCTTCTCACATTTCCCGCAGTGTACGCAGTTCTCAGGCTTCCATTCTGGTTTTATTCCTCCCTTTATGCCGATGTCGTTCTCCTCAGCTTTGAGACAGTTGTTCGGGCAGCCAGTTACTCCAATCTTGAACTTGTGCGGCAAATCTCGCCCGTAATATCTGTCCCTCAGTTCCTCCGCAAGCCCCTGCGTCTCAATGCAGCCGTTCAGACATATAGCATTACCCTGACACGCTGTTATCGTCCTCACACGCGGCCCGCTGGCTCCAAGCATCACTCCGCCTTCCGCAAGTGCTGACTTCACAGCTTCTATGTCCTCATACTCTATGTACGGAATCTCAATGCCCTGCCTCGAAGTCAAGTGTATATATCCGCGGCCGTACTTCTTTGACACTTCCGTTATTGCCGCGAGCTGTTCTGCTTTTACATGGCCTCCAGTTATTCCGAGCCTCATCGAGAAATATTCCACTGGACGCTGACGCATAAAACCGTTCTTCTTCAGCCCAGCATAGTCTATATCGCTCATTCTTTTACCTCCCCTTTCCGTCAACCCACAAAAGGAATCTATACATTGCCCAACCCCATATCAGGAACAACGCGATTATTACCCACATTGACACGGGAGATTTATACGCCTCCGAGTTCACGTACCTGTCAAACTCCGGAATGTCCGCGTAATAATATGCCCCCGCCCCGAAGTCGAGGCCTTCAACAAGTCCCAGACCGTTCACCATTATGTAGACTGCAAGAATAACGGACAGGACGAAAATCAAACCTGCTGTTATCTTCAAGGCTCTGTCTCTCAATCCTGCCCGCCTCCTCAAAGATCACTGTGCAATCGTCGGAAGAGGGAAGAATCTCCCGCTCAATGCAACGTAGACAACCGCGAACGTCAGCACTATGTTGAAGAGCTGGCCGACTACGTAAAGCGTCAAGGGTTTACCGCCCGATACCTGCTCTTTGAGTTCCCGGAAGTTCGTACTAAGCCCGATGCTCGTGAATGCAAGAACGAATGCCCAGTTCTTATACTGATCCAAGAGTTTGTTGACGGAGTTCACCAACGGCCTGCCGAAAATTGGCTGAACTATGAATGACGCAATCAGTGAAGCCGCGAAGAAACCGAGTATGAATTTCGGAAGCCTTGTCCAGATTTCTGATGCTGAGACTTTGTGAGACTTTCCTCCACTTCTAGCGGTGAAAAATACAGCCACAGCAAACGCGATGAACCCAATCAAAATATTCTGTATCGACTTCACGAGAACCGCCGTAGTCTGACCGAGCTTCCCTAAAGCCGTACCTGCTACAGTTACCGCTCCCGTTGAGTCAACTGTTCCTCCGATTAACGCGCCCCCGATAAGTTCGCCGAGACCGAGCCAGCGGATTATCACAGGCTCAAGAACCATCATTATCACCGTGAAGATGATCGAGATTGACACCGCGAGTGACAGGTCGGTCTTCTTAGCGTCAGATGCCGCCGCAGTTGCTATTGCCGCTGATGTTCCGCAAACCGACGTCGCCGATGCTATCGTTATGACGAAGGGATCATTGTCGATTTTCAGCACCTTTCGGCCGAAGTACCACATAAAGATTATCACCAAAGGCGTTACACCCCACGCTATTGCGAGACCGTAAAGCCCGAAGTTCACGATGTTCGAGAACAGAACCGAGAAGCCCATCACGACGAGACCGGTCTTGATGTAATACTCGGTCTGAATCGCAGGCTTCAAGAAGTCAGGGACACCGACAGTGTTCGACACAAGAAGCCCTATGAAGAGAGCGAAGAATGCCCACTCAAGATAGCGGCTTGCCTCGTATTCCGCACTGATGAGCCTCACTATCACCGCAAGAACGAAGAGTGCCGTGAAACCCGCAAAGAATCTCAGCGCACTTTCACCCTTCATCTTTGCGCCCGCCGTGAAGAGAACCGCAAGAATGACGAAAGTCCTAGCAAGCCTCGACAACGAAGCATCGCTGAACTGCCCCGAGAGTTCCGAGAAATTGTGCCACGTCTTGAAGCTGAACGCCGCGAAGTCAATCCCCGAAAGCGTTATTGCCAGACCTGCCGCAATCATGATGAAGCCGAGTATGTTTGCCGCAGAATCCTCCGATGAATACCACTTTTTGCCGACCATAAAAAAGCCTCCTGGATATAAAATATAGTATCTATGTTAAAGAAAAAACAAAGCCGGAAACGTCCATTCCCTACATGGCATCTCCGGCTATTGTTTACACACACACAAAAACAGAGTGCCGCTCCTCACGTACACCCTGTTGGTTTCAGTCCTGTGTCTTTACTTTTACACTTTCCGACGGTTGCAGGGGTACGCTGAGATACACATCATGCAACACATCATCATAGCTTCAACTGACTTCAGCATACCTTTCCGCCTCCTTTAAGGTGCAAATTTTTTATTGCGGGAAATTCTATACCACGAAGGTATGTTTGTCAAGCTGTAGTACAATTAGCCCAACAAAATCAATCTCAGGAGAATTTTCATGACAGGAAACGAAATCACATTACCCCAAATGCTCGAAAGACGTGAAGAAAGAGCTGAGGCACAAAGACTTTTCCTCGACAAATACAAGTCCCCCCTCGTGTCATTCAGCATGAACATACCCGGCCCGATAAAGACGAACGAGCTTATACGCCGCGCATTCGACATCGGCGAAATATTACTGCTTGATGGACTTGCAAGGATAGGCGCTGAAATTCTATATGCCGATGAAGTTCACGAGGATACTGGGGACGAGCTTCTTCTCGCGGTCAGTAATGCCTCGCCCGAAAATCTCAAGGATTTGGCCGTGAGTATTGAGACTTTCTCGCCCGTCGGACGGCTTTTCGACATTGATATAATTGATGAACATGGCCGGAAATTGTCGCGCCAAGATTTCAGGAAGTGCCTGATCTGCGGGAAGCAGGCTCAGGATTGCGCAAGGTCAAGAACACATTCGGTCAGCGAATTGCAGGAAGCTGTCATGAAACTTCTCTCTGAGAATATGGAAAGGGGATTATAGCTTTGAGGTTGAGATACTTTTTTGGAATTATAGCTATCATCGTTATGCTTATGGGTTCAGGGTGCAACATGGATTACAGGAGCAAGGACGACGGCGGCGGAGGAAGCAGCTCAGACACAAGCTACACGCGACTCAGCAAGATACAATACCTCCGGTCATCGGACATTGACATCAGAGTCGAACTCACCAACAACAAGGACGGAGAAAACGTACTGACCCTAAGCGCCGAAGAGCAGGAGTACATGTACTACAGGTTCACGAAAAGAGGAAGCGCAGGTGATGACGCTGACACTGACGGCTCAAACGCGGCAATTCTCGCAAACGATTCAGCAACTCTGACTCTCAGGGATTCCCTCATCTTCTCAGAAGGCGCACACGCTCATGGAATATTCTCGCTCGGCAACGAAACCAATATCACAGTCTCTGAGTGCGTAGCCGTAACAATGGGAGGCAACTCAAGCGGCCTCATGACTTATGACGAAGGGACTATCGATGCAGTTCATGCTACTGTTGAGACGTTCGGTGAAAATTCTCCGGCTTTGAATGTCCATGACAGTGGCGGCCAAATTACTGCGGAGCGTGGAAGCTACTCAACCTCTGGCAAAAACTCACCCGTAATTCTCACGAACGGTCCGGTCGGAATATCAAACGCAAGGCTTGAGGCAAAGTCATCACAGGCCGTAATCGCTGAGGGAGAAGCAAACGTTCAGTTACAGAGCTGCGATGTTACGGCAAACAGTGAGACATCATCGAGCGATCAAGCTGTAATGATATACAGGGCTGAAACTGGTAATCCGCTATATGAGACGAGCTATTTCACGATGAGCGGAGGTAAGTTGACCAGCAACAACGGCGATGTATTCTATGCAAGCAATGTCAACGCTGTAATCTCGCTGAGTGAGGTCGAAATCATGAATGAAGACGACAACGGCGCATTTCTCAGAGCAGGAGCTTCAACTTGGGGAACAACGGGGCTTAACGGCGGCAAGATCACACTCTATACTGCGAAACAGAGCATCGAGGGCGACATAGAGCTTGACGGACTCTCGGACATGAACATGTACCTCACCGACAACTCGTACTTCACGGGAGCTATAAACACAACAGGAACATCGGCGAGAATCTTCGTCAGCATTTCAAGCTCACGATGGACTCTCACGGACGACTCGCACATAAGCAGCTTGAATTGTCAGGCAGGAAGCATTAACCTAAACGGCCACACTCTCTACGTCAACGGGACTGCTTACACCGCCGGAACTGCCCGGAACGGAACGGCAATAGATTTCGCGTCGGACAGAAGCACGCCAATCGAGACAGACGAGAACGGAGACTCTGGTGATGACGAGAGCAACGGCGATGACGATGGCAATGAGGGCGATGATGACACTAAGATGCCAGTAATCTCAGACGACACAAAGATAGAGGCCTCGAAGCTCTCATTCGACGCCACAATCTACACCGTCGGCATAGTGAACGGAGTATCCTACAGGGCTTTCAACAACATCGTATACGTCAATGACCCGGTCAATAGGGATTACCAGAAGTTGAGCATCTACATCCCTGAGCAATACTTCAACAGCAGGCCTCTCAACGGCTACACATCAACGACAGCTCCGATATTCGTTCCCAACAATTCAGGAGGCTACATGGCCGCAAGCATAATGACACCTACAGCCGCAAACCCCGCAGGATTGGCACTCTCACGCGGTCTAGTCGTAGTGTCTCCGGCACTTCGAGGGAGGAACGTCAGCAACGGCTCTGCACCTTCGGCAATCGTTGACTACAAAGCGGCAATACGATATATCCGAGCCAACAAATCTCGTCTTCCGGCTGGGAACACCGAAAAGATCATAGTCTGCGGAGTGAGTTCAGGGGGAGCTTTGTCGGCGATTCTTGGGGCTTCGGGAAACTCGGACGCTTATGACGAATGGCTCGATGAAATTGGAGCGGCTGATGCTGAGGATAAAATCTTCGCGGCAGCTTCGTACTGTCCTGTAACGAACCTTGAGAACGCTGACGGCGCGTATGAATGGGTATTTGGCGGCAAAAAGTATGGCACTGAATCTGTTGCACTCATTGAGGATTTTGCATCCTACGTGAACTCTCTGGGCCTCACGAAAGACAGCGCAGACCTCGAAATCGACGACGACTCACAGACTTTCAGGGATTACGTTGAAGGGTTATACGTCAAGGCGGCACAGAATGCTCTAACTTCGGGGACTGTAGTTAGCGCTGATTGGCTCAATATAAGCGGCACTACAGTAATAAGCGCGGACCTCACGAAATATGCTGAGAGTTTCGCGGTTCGACAGAAAAGTATTCCTGCTTTCGACAAGTTCGACCTAAGCTCGCCGGAGAACAGCGAGTTCGCTTACAAGCACTTCACGGAGTATTCAGCACAGCATAGCACAGCGGGAGGGACTATTGCTGACGCTGACGTAATCTCGGCCATGAACCCAATGGAAAGCATCGGCAACGCTGACACTTGCAAGTTCTGGCGCATAAGGCACGGCGTTAATGACAGGGACATTACTATTGCGATACCTGCTATCCTCGCCTTAACACTTGAAGACGAGGGCTGTAACGTTGACTTCGAGGCTGTATGGGGAGAAGGACACGGCGGGTATTACGACACAGAGGAGCTTTTCGACTGGATTGACTCAATCTGCAAGGAGTGATCATTTTGAGACGTTCACGAATCGTCGCAATAATATCGTTCGTAATCGTAATAGCTTTCTCTCTGCCATGCTATTCTGAATCTTGGGGAAAGACTTTCTACCGTTCATTGTCGGGAAGACTGGGTAAAAACCGCGCCGACTATCCAGCATTGAGCGATTCGGATTTCGCAAATTTCCGCGAGGTAAAGACATCAGGAATAGCAGCGGGAAAATTATTCCGTTCCTCGTCGCCCATAAGCACATGGAGTGAACGCAACATAATCGCCGACAAGTTAGCCGAGAACGCAGGAGTCAAAACGTTCATCAACCTCGCAGACTCTGACAATGGCATGAAGTCCCACAAAGGATTCCCCAACAGCTACTACAGCCGCCAGAAAATCATCGGCCTCGACCTCAACATGAAGTACAGGAGCACGAAGTTCAGGGCAAGCCTCGCACGGGGGATGCGCTTCATGGCCGTGAACGAGCCTCCATACCTCATACATTGCAGTCTCGGAAAGGACAGGGCTGGATTTGTCTGCGCTTTAATCGAGTGCCTGATGGGTGCTTCATGGCCGGAAGTCGAAAGGGATTACATGGAATCGTTCAGAAACTATTTCGGGATTGTCGCAGGAACAAGGGAGTATGATTTTGTCGTGAAGAATGAAATCCGGAGGTTCCTCGCTGAAAATTTCGGTGTCAATAATCCTGAGACCGCTAACCTCCCCGCTTATGCCGAAAGATATTTTCGTGGAATTGGTGTCTCACCTGACGACATAGAATCCCTCAAACGCAAACTCGGAGGCTCAAAATGATCATAATCGGTGCAGGACTGGCGGGCTGTGAGGCGGCGTATCAGCTTTCAAAGCGCGGATTTCACGTTGAACTTTACGAGATGAGGCCGGAAACTCTCACACCTGCTCACAAAACGGGGCTTCTCGCTGAAATAGTCTGCAGCAATTCTCTAGGCTCTGAGAACAAGGACGGCCGTTTCACGGCTGCGGGTATCTTGAAAGAAGAATTATCGCTAATGGACTCACTTATACTCTCATGCGCTAAGGCCTCACGTGTTCCTGCTGGCGGAGCATTGGCTGTTGACCGCGTGAAATTCTCCGAGCTTGTTACCGAACGAATCACCAATAACCGTAACATCACCCTCATTCGCGGCGAGTACACAGAAATTCCGGCCAAGACCGCGATAATAGCCTCAGGGCCTTTGACGTCGGACAGGTTAGCTGAAAGACTGCGTGAGATTGCGGGCGAGAAAATATATTTCTATGACGCTGTAGCACCTGTCGTAATGCGCGACTCAATCAACATGGAACGTGTATTCATCTCAGGACGCTACGGACGCGGCGATGACTACATAAACTGCCCCATGAACAGGGAGGAATATTCGGCCTTCTATGACGCGCTGATTCATGCTGAAAGGAACGTACCTCATGACTTCGAGAAGGGAAAATATTTCGAGGGCTGTATGCCTGTCGAAGCGTTGGCCGAAAGAGGATACGACACTCTCAGATTCGGGCCGATGAAACCGAGAGGGCTTGTTAACCCCAAGACTGGCCGTGAACCTTACGCGGCAGTGCAGTTGAGGCAGGACAACTTGGAGGGGACACTCTACAACCTCGTGGGCTTTCAGACTGGTCTCAAATGGCCGGAACAGAAGCGCGTGTTCTCCATGGTACCCGGCCTTGAGAACGCGGAATTTGCGAGGCTCGGCGTAATGCACCGCAACACCTCCGTCAATGCTCCTGCTGTTCTCGATGAACACTTGAGGCTTAAAGCGATGGATAATATTTTCCTTGCCGGACAGATTACGGGGGTTGAGGGCTACATGGAGAGTACGGCAATGGGACTCGTCGCTGGAATAAATGCGTCATTCCTCCTGGCAGGGAAGGCTCTTCCGACATGGCCGAGAGAATCAGCGACAGGCTCGCTCCTGAACTACCTAATGACGACGGACCCCAAGCACTTCCAGCCAATGAACACGAATCTCGGAATATTCCCGGAAGTTTCGGGCATTCGCGGGAAGAAGGAGCGCGCGGAATTTCAGCGCAACAGAGCCGTAAACACAATGAGGGGGGTTCCTGTCATGCCTGTGATATATGTAGTCGGCATTGGGCCGGGCGGAGCTGAGACGATTACACCGCAGGCATTGAACGCGATGCTGTCATGCGATGTTATTGCAGGCTACGAGAAATACGTTGACCTTGTGCGGGACTTGGTGCCGGGAAAAATTCTGTACTCCTCTAAAATGAGGCAGGAGACCGAGCGTTGCCGTACAGTCCTCATGATGGCTCGTGAAATGGGAAAGAATGTCGCGCTAATCTCAAGCGGTGATTCTGGTGTTTACGGAATGGCGGGGCTTATAATGGAAGTTGCGGCGGGTTCGGGCGTTGAAGTGCGTGTTATTCCCGGAATTACCGCGGCAAATTCGTGCGCTGCAATTCTTGGTGCCCCCCTCATGAATGATTATGTTACTATTTCACTCAGCGACCTCATGACTGACTGGAGCGTTATCGAGAAGAGGCTCGTTGCGGCATGTGACGGTGATTTCGTGATATGTATTTATAATCCAGCGAGCAACCACCGTCCCGACAACCTCAATAAAGCCTGCAAGATCATCATGAATCACAGGAAGCCGGAGACACCTTCGGGGTACGTCCGGAACATTGGGCGCGAAAACGAGACATATAAAGTAATGACGCTCGAAAAGCTCATGGAGTGCCGGGAAATTGACATGCTATGCACAGTGATTATAGGCAATTCAAAGACATATATTCTTGCCGGGAAAATGATTACGCCCAGAGGCTACAATAACGTATGAACTTTCTTGGTCAACGTGTTTAGAAGTATATCATAAAAATCAGCGAATCAAAGAGATATGAGGCTGAGAACGATTTGATATAATACATTCCACGAGGGAGTCCCGGATGAGAAACAGGGCTCATCGGTCAACGGGGAGCCGCCCCTGTGGAATTGAGGCGTAACGCCATGGCTAAGCGCAAAACCAAAAGAAAACAGCGGCAATCGTTCCTCCCCTGGATCGACAAAATCGCCACTGCCATATTCTGGATTGTGAAAACCGTCTTAGTTTTAATAGACTGGTTCACTCGTTAAACCGCTGAGTGTTAATTTCACAGCGTTAGGGGTCTGCTAACTCCCTCACCACTGCCCCTATTCTACCACAAATCCGCACACAAAAAAAGAGAGGCGTTTCCCCCTCCCTTTTCATTCCTCTGTTATCAAGCTACTTCACGAATCAGGCTCAAAACATCTTGAAGTTGCTGGTTCACCTGAGCAAGCATCGAGTTCCCGGCCTGGAGCATGATGTTCAGTTTCGAGAATTTCATTATAAACTTCTCTTGTATATTTACTTTTAAGCGAAGTATGATATAATTCTTCACAAGTTAAAAGGAGGTGAAAAAATGTATCTAACTTTGAAGAATCAGCTCAGGAATCTTTCAGTAAACGATTACAAGATTCTCAGGAAACTTTGCAGGCTGTCCAAGAATCTCTACAACGAAGCTCTGTACAGCGTTAGACAGTATTATTTTATGGAGAAGAAATATTTACGCTATGAGAATAATTATTACATCTGCAAGAATAGCGAAAATTACAAAGCTCTTGGTACGGAAATCGCATGTCAAATTTTGAAAGCCGCAGATCGTTGCTTTAAGTCATTTTTTGCGTTGCTTAAAAAAGTAAAAGCAGGCTCGTACCAATACAATTTGGTACATCTCCCTCAATATCTCGACAAAGAAGGCTGGTTTCCTCTAATTATCCCGCGCTTCTACGTTAAGAATGGTTCATTCGTAATCCCAACGTCAAATGATTTCAAGAAAGGGAACGGGAGAATAAGATTAACTATACCGCCTAATATTGCAGATAAAAAGATTCATGAGGTTCGTATTCTTCCATGCCATAATGCGCGTTTCTTTGAAATTGAATTTGTCTACGAACAGCCGGAATTTCACGTTGACCTTGACTCGGATAAATATCTGTCCGTTGACTTGGGGCTTGACAACCTTGCAACATGCGTAACAAGCGAAGGGGCATCGTTCATTCTCGATGGGAAACAAGTCAAATCTTACAATCGCTTGTACAACAAAGAAAATGCAAGGCTTCAGAGCATCAAGGACAAACAAAAAATTAAAGGCAGAACCGTTCGGCAGTACCTCGCTCTAAGAAAGCGTAACTCCCGCATCAACTACGCAATGAGTACGGCGGCAAGGCGCATCATCTCATACTGTGTGGACAACCGCATAGGGAACATAGTCGTCGGCTGTAATCCAACTTGGAAGCAGGACATCAATCTCGGTTCGCACACTAACCAGAATTTTGTTCAAATTCCTCACGGCAGGCTCCGAGACAAACTCAGTTATTTATGTGAGCTATATGGCATAAAGTATATCGAGCAGGAAGAAAGTTACACGTCGAAAGCGTCTTTCTTCGACAACGATGATTTGCCCATATATAATGCCGACAATCCTCAGACCTACACATTCAGCGGGAAGAGGATAACGCGGGGACAGTACAGAACGGCGAAAGGTTATATCTTCAATGCAGATGTCAACGGAGCATTGAACATTTTACGAAAATGTAATCTGGTGAGTCTTAGGACTCTACAGGATAGAGGCTGCGTAGACCAGCCCCAGCGAATAAGGGTATTCTGAGGTGGAAGTTTCAAGCTCAGACGTTTAGGCCGTGTACCAAACTTCTCTGGAAGCCCCAAATTTTGTGGGCAGCCTATTCCTTGTTCAGTACTCTATGGGCAATCCCTTGCCTATATTCTATTATTTCTTGATGTTCTAAAATATTGGAAATTTTTCAGGTGAGCAAAAAAAATAGAACACAAAGCATTTATGTAAGCACACATCCTCGATAATTTTTTGACATGGCCAATAGCGTGGAGAAAATAATAAGACTCGTAAAAGCCGTAACTGAGCTAATACGAGCCATAGCGGACTTAGTCCGACTTTTCAAAGCGTAGTTCCCATCCGTAAGAGATTCACCATTCTCTGAGGTGGGGATGAGAGCCCCACTTCAGGTGAGTCTCATTTTTCAATTGCGCTGTCCCAAGCTCTCCGGGACAGTTTTTATTATATCACAGAAACAAAAAGTTTTCCCCTCCCTACTTGTCGTCATAATGTCCTTTGCAATGCGCGATATATATCCTATCGTCCTCAATGCGGTACACAAGCCTGTCCTTCTCGTTAATCCTTCTGCTGAACGAGCCTTGAAGATTTTTGCTCAATGGTTCGGGATTCCCGATCCCTTCTAAACAGCCGTTGCGTTCAATGTCCTTGAGTAACAAGTTAATACGCTTAATCGTTTTCTTGTCCTGTGTCTGCCAGTACAGATAATCTTCCCACGCTTCGTCTGACCATATCTTTTCAGTCATCCTCGACCTCAATCAGCTCATGCGGTTTCCCCTTGCCCTCCTTAAGTTCCTGTATAGATTTCAACACATAAGCCTGATTGACCTCGCTATAAAACGGATCCGACTCTCTGGAAATTGCGAAAGGAATCCTATTCTCCCTGATCACTGTCTTAATGAAAAGATTCAAAGCAGACGAAGTATCAATTCCAATATCAGAGCAGAACGCATTAAACCGAGCCTTGTCCATCTCGTCAACGTGAGCTTCAATCGTAGAAATTGCCATAAAATCCACCTCCTTCGATCATTATTATATCAGCGAACAAAAAAGAAGTGAGGCTAAGAACGATTTGATATAATACATTCCACGAGGGAGTCCCGGATGAGGTACAGGGCTCATCGCTGAAACGGGGAGCTGCCCCTGTGGAATTGAGGTGTACGCCATACCGAAAGGTAAGCGAAAAACCGGAAAAAAACACTGGCAATCGTTCCTCCCCTAGATCGACAAAATCGCCACTGCCATATTCTGGATTGTGAAAACCGTCTTAGTTTTAATAGACTGGTTCACTCGTTAAACCGCTGAGTGTTAATTTCACAGCGTTAGGGGTCTGCTAACTCCCTCACCGCTGCCCCTATTCTACCACAAATCCGCACACAAAAAAAGAGAGGAGTTTCCCCCTCCCTTTTCTTTCCTACGTTGTCAGCTACGACTAACGAATGAGGCTCAAAACGTTCTGAGGCTGCTGGTTCGCCTGAGCAAGCATCGAGTTTCCGGCCTGGAGCATGATGTTGAGTTTCGTAAATTGCATCATTTCCTTCGCCATATCGGCGTCGCGGATTCTGCTCTCTGCGCTGGTCAGGTTCTCGCTTGCCGTCGTCAGGTTGCTTGCTGTGTACTCCAACCTGTTCTGGTAGGCTCCGAGTTTCGCCCTCTGAGTGCTTACCTTGTCGATTGCGTTGTCGATGACCGTGATTGAGCGTCCAGCTCTGTCATGGCTCATTACGTTCACTCCGTCAAGCCCGAGTGCGTGTGCCCTCATATCGCCGATGTCCATTCCGAGATCTTCGCCCTCATTTGCGCCAATCTGAAGGACTGTCGTGTTGTCGGCAAGGTGAACGGTCGTCTCCTGCTGAGTGGCTGTGTAGGTAAACTTCTTCAGACCCTCGTTCCACTTCGCTTCAACGCCCTTCAACGCTCCGAACTCTACGTCAACGTTCTCGTGGATTACTCCGTGAAGCACGTTACCAGTCGTCTTTACACCCTGCGCTATTGTCTTGCCGGTATGCTCGTCAAGGACATCAACAGTGTATGTACTCTCTTTCGAGTCCTGAATTGTATTCAGTGAGAACGCGTCAATGATTCCCTGATCGCCGGAGAATGTGATCTCTCCCTGTGCGCCGGGCACTACTGAGCGGATTACGAACGTTCCGGGTACTGCTTCCGAAGATGCACCCTTGAATGATACGAACGTGGCAAACTTCGTAGCGTCGTCAACGTACTTCGACTGACCGAGTCCTGTCGAAATTGCATCGTTAATCTTCGTAGCAACCTCATCAAGCGTGTCATTCGCGTAGAGCATGATGTCCGCCGTCTTGCCGTCGCCCTGATTGAGAGTGATCTTCTTAGCGTCGTCGAGCATCATTACGCCCTCTGAGTTCCAGAACTTATCGAGGTCGCGCAGTCTGACATCTCCCGTCGCCGTCTTGCCGATGTAGGCATTCGAGAAGCTGGCGAGCGTATCTCCGTTAACAGCTGCGGCCTTTCCTCCATCAGCTACAGCGGCCATAGAATGGTCATCCTGTGTGCCGAAATAACTGTCTGTAACCAGCGTAACAGTTCCTTGTGTTACTGCTCCGGTCTTTTCATTGATGATGTAGTTCTGGAAGTTAATCTCCGAGTCGGCGAGCTGAGTGCCGTCCAGATAATACTGTACAGGGTCATTACCCCTAAACGGGCCGTTGGCCCATCCGTCTTCCCAGCCGGTATCCAGAGCACCTTTAAGCTCAAAATTGACACCTTTATCCGTAAGAGTGTTGCCCGCCGAGAAGTTCACTACGAACTTTCCATTGTCTCCTACAGCTCCGTAATTTCCTGCAGCGAGTGCAATAGTAACATTCGGTGCGCCAGTTGTTCCTCCGAAGATGTCGTTGAGATTGGTTGCCGATGCCGCACCCTGTTTGACGACTATGTTCTCCTGAGTCTTTGTCGAGCTTTTACCATTCTCATCCAACAGTGCTGCTGTCGCCTTGAGGGTTACGATTCCGTTCTTGTCGTCTTTCCCTGTTACCTCAAAGAGAACGCTTCCATTCAGTGTGTTGGTGGTATTATTGACAAATGTGAAGACCTCACTGGCATCTTTATTAGCCCCGCTATCGGCCAACTTTGATCCATCAGCTGCGTTGTCATGGCGCACAACAAGTTCTGTTGCCGTTCCACCGTCCACGCTCTGCGTAATTGACAAATTGCCAATGTCCTTCGAACCGAACTTTTTCAGACTAATGGATCCATTAGCGGTTGATGAGCCATCACCTTCAGCGGTATCGCCAAGAGCTGTCGCTATACCAGATATTTCCACTCCCATCTCCCTAGCCTTGCTAATTGCAGCTTCCGCCGCGGCCTCAATTCTTCCTCCCATCTGAGCGGCATCGCTTCCAGCTGCGTACGACCCTCCGCTCGCGTTAGTAATCCTAAAAGAACCGAGTACTTCATCGCCCAGCTTAATCGTGTAATCCGCATAGTGCCCGTTTGCGAGTGCGGCTACTTGGTTGGTATCTTCCAGTTTGGTGTACTGCATTCCGCCGACATCGTAAGCACCTGTTACTCTCTTAGCAGCTGATCCGGCCGTTCCTACTGCCTGCGCTGTCAGCTTCAGGGAGTAATCTCCGGGTGCCATTCCGTCAGAGATTACGTCCTTGACTCCGTCAGGAGTATTTACTGTCTTGTTGAGTAGGACGTTTTCGTGCTTGATCGTCATGATGTCGCTCTTCTGGACTTCACCCTCTCCCGGTTCGGCCTTCACGCGGATTTTGTAGTTGCCCTCGATTGACTTCTTCTGTCCGAACTGGTCAACTTCACGGAGGCCTCCGTTGATGATGGCTTTAGTCTCGAGGTCGCTGGAACTCCAGAGCCCTGCTGAGTCACCGTTGAGGAGCTTCTTCTTGTTGAACTGAGTTGTGTTGCCGATGCGGGTGATCTCTTCCTTGAGCTGGTCAATTTCGACCTGGACATAGCTTCTGTCCTGCTGTGTCAGGGTGTCGTTTGCGGCCTGAACTGCGAGCTCGCGCATACGCTGAAGGATTGAGTGCTCTTCCTGGAGTGCGCCTTCTGCTGTCTGGATAAGGCTGATGCCGTCCTGAGTGTTGGCGACTGCTCTGTCGAGTCCCTTAATCTGGGAGCGCATTTTCTCGGATATTGCGAGACCTGCTGCGTCGTCTGCGGCTGTGTTGATGCGGAGACCGCTTGAGAGTTTCGCTATTGACTTCTGGAGCGCGTTGCTGGTGTTATTGACGATGTTATAGGTTTGCAACGCAGGAATGTTGTGCTGAATTACCATACTCATGGTAAATACCTCCTTGTGATTTTGTGTTTCTGTCCCCAATTCTTCCGTGTACTGGGGAGTTTCTTCCCCTCACGATTTCTGAGAGTAACCTGTGTGCGCTTTGAAACTTTTTCCTAATCGCGATTTCGGTTAATTTTGGAGCTTTGGCCGGTTGTGCGTTTTTCGCTGGGCCTTTCTCTTTTCACTCACATTCTCGGAGGGTAATGGGTGGGACTTTAGCGGGAGGGGAAATTTCGTGTGATAGAATATTTGCGGGAAGCCGCTCGGTTCCATTAGCCGGGTGAGGCTTGCAAGGGGTACCACTCCGGCAGCCTGTTTTTAGGAAGTACAGGTGAAAGGAGGTGGGAGCGATGAGAAAAATAATAAAACTCGCCGAAGTCTTGACTGACCTCGTGCGAGCAGTAACGGAGTTAATCCGTGAAATCAAATCGCGTTAATAGTCTTCCACCTTAGGGTTTGCTTTTTCAGGTGGGGACTCGATCTCCCCGCCATAGTAAGCCCTAAATCAAAACGTCTGAGCTTCACAAGTTTTTTTATTATAGCACCCTTTTTCAACTCAAAAGGTAATCGCATAGTAAACGAATTACCGTCCCTAACGGGGCTACGCTAGAACGAAGTACGCTAGGGACTACGGGAAGTTACGCCTATGAACTCCACCCTACGGTAAGACGACTTCGGACAGCAGCATCGGTTGGAGCACAGTCTTCGTTAAGTTGCTTCACACGCTACGCTCAGGAAGCCGCCATTTCTATAAGTTGCGGTAGTTCACATACTTTACAGCCTCGCTCATCGGAATACTTACCTGCGAGCCGTCAGAAAGATTTTTAACCGCGACAGTCTCATTCGCCCTCTCATCAGCCCCGACAATGAACGCGAACTTACACGCTCCTGCAGCTTTCATCTGAGCCTTGAAGCCGCGTCCAGAAGTATCACATTCAGCGGAGATTCCAGACATCCTGAGATTGTGAGTGAGAACCTGAACAGTTCCCCGCGAGTCATCATCGAGAGCAACGCAGTAAACCGAAACTTCCGGCCTCTCTCCGAATGAGCAGCCCTGTTCCTCCATAACCAGCGCAGCCCTGTCAAGTCCGCAGGCAAAACCAACTCCGGGAATCTTTCCGCCGCCTATTGCCCGAGACAAGTTATCGTAGCGTCCACCGCCTGCAACAGCATTCTGAGCCCCCAAGTCCCCCGACAAAATCTCATAGGCCGTCTTCGTGTAATAGTCCAGTCCCCTTACGAGTCTCTTGCTGAGGGTGTACGTGAAGCCCAAGCGTTCAAGCCCAGCCCTTACCTCCGCGAAATGTTCACGGCATTCGTCGCACAATGAGTCGAAGATGTCAGGCGCACCATCAGAAGCATGACTGCATGATTCGTTCTTGCAGTCGAGGATACGAAGAGGGTTACGATCGAGACGGTCAAGGCAAGTTCCGCAGAGTTCGGATTTGTGTGCGTTGAAATATTCCACGAGCTTCTGGCGGTAAACCGGCCTGCACTTCTCACAGCCTACGGAATTTATGACAACCTCAAGATTCTTCAGGCCGAGTCTCCTGAAAATCTCAATACTCAACGCGATAACCTCAACGTCAGCCATAGCCCCCGCGATTCCGAGACACTCCGCGTCAATCTGGTAGAACTGCCTGTAACGTCCCTTCTGCGGCCTCTCATGCCTGAACATTGGCCCCCAGTTCCAGAGCTTCGCACTCGCACCCTGAGCGCAGAGGTTATTCTCGATTGCAGCCCTCATTACTCCGGCTGTCGCTTCCGGCCTAAGGGTTATGCTTCTTCCTCCCCTGTCCTCGAACGTATACATCTCCTTCTCAACGATGTCAGTAGTCTCGCCAACACCCCGTGAAAACAGTTCCGTATGCTCAAATATTGGAAGGTGAATCTCGCTGAACCCGAAATCCCTCATAGTCCTTGATGCTGTGTTGATGATGTATGACCACTTCCACGACTCTGCTGGTAAAATGTCGCGTGTTCCTCTTGGCGCAATTATTGCCGGCATTTCTTAATCACTCTCCCTGAAAAATTCTTGCTTATGTGGCGTGAGCTACCGCCCTTCACGGATTTAGCTGCTTCCCAATTCAACGAGGCTGTTACATCCTCTCCAAAGGCGTTACTTTTCTGTGTTTCACAGGTATTTCGTTCTACCGCAGGCCCGAAGGTATGATAGCTCGTTTAGATGAAAATCTGGATGAAATATGCTGTAAGTCATGCGTTATCGTGTGTTTGCCCTTTTCGCGTATTCGGTTGTTTCTCTCTAATCTCTGTTCTTCCGTCATATTAAGCATTAAATGTATTATACTATACAATACAATTCATTTCCCGCCTAAAGAGGTGGGAGTCTTCTTGTAAGTTATGATAAAATTTTTTGGGGTGATTCTATTGAGAACAACAAAGTTTTTGACATCAGCAATAATTGTACTCGCACTAGCTTCATGTGCGTTCGGGGCAGACGCAGGAGGCCCGGCAGTTTTGGCAGCACCATCTCCTCAGCTTGCCTTACCGTCATCGCCGGGACTCCCTTCAACGCAGACAGCACCTTCAACGCAGGCTCCCGGCACAAACGCCGTAGACCTCTCAGGACTCGACTCAACTCAGCCAACCACAAGAGTTCAGACCGAGAACATCGACACAACCGGTAATACTCAGACAGGAACTCAGGCAACAGAAGGTCAGGACGCAACAGGCAGCCTCAACACTCAGAATGCGGACAACGAACGCATAACCGAAGCAGAAGTCAATGAATACTTCGACCAGATACTAAGCAACGTTACAACAGGAAACCCATTGGCAAACCTATTCCGCAGGCTTCCGCGTTACGGCATGTCATTCTTCCGAAGACCCCCGTCAACGTATGCGCCCCGTGAGTCAGTCCCGGTAACTCAGGGCTACAGGATAGGCGTTGGCGACGAGATGGCGCTCACAATCTGGGGAATCCCCGAAGAAGGAAACTTCCGCTTCAGCGTCAACCGTGACGGAATGGCGGCAATCCCTCACATCGGAATGGTGAGGCTTGCGGGCTACACGATCGCTGAGGCAGAGAGAGTAATCAGCGCGAGACTCAGCCAGTATTACACGGGCTTCCAGATGAATCTCTCGATGGGCCGTCTAAGCTCAATCATGATCTACGTTACGGGCAATGCGGCTCGTCCTGGCGCGTATACCATCTCATCGTTCTCGACCCTCGTGAATGCTCTCATTGCATCGGGCGGGCCTTCAGGAAACGGAACTCTCAGGAACATCGAACTCAAACGCGACGGAAGAACTGTTGCTGTTTTCGATATGTACGCGATGCTCCTTCAGGGCGACAAGACTCAGGACGTAAGGCTTCAGGCAGGGGACGTCATACATATTCCCCCTGTAGGGCCGCTTGTGGGACTTGCTGGAGAAGTTCAGAGGCCCGGCGTCTACGAGCTTAACGGTGCTACGAGAGTCCAAGACCTTCTCTACATTGCAGGCGGTCTCAACGCTAGGACGTTCAAGGGTCGTGTGCAGTACTACAGAATCTATGACAGCACATATGCAGAGGCGTTCGAGGGTACATTGCAGGAGTTCGAGAATCAGGAGCTTCATGACGGCGACATAATCAGGCTCTTCCCAATCTTCAACCTTGCGTCAACAGTCCTTATAACCGGCCCGCTCGTTAACCCCGGAACGTTTGCGATAGTTCCCGGCCAGACAAGGGTCGCCGACATAATTAACCGCGCTGGCGGACTCACGGTAACTGCATCAGACACAGCGGAAATCACCCGCGTAACCCCATCGCTCAACGGCCCTGTGAACGAGCGATTCACCGTCAACATATTCCGCGCGCTTGAGGGAGACCCCGTTCACAATATACCGCTCGAAAACATGGATCAAATCACGGTGCTGATAGTTCCCAACTGGAAGCAGCAGATTCGCGTAACGATAGCCGGAGAAGTCAAGAGGCCCGGAAATTACTCGATGTTCGAGGGTGAGAGGCTCTCTGACCTCATCGAACGTGCCGGAGGATTCACGTCAAGAGCATTCCTGAGGGGAGCCATCTTCACGAGGAGGGCAGTGGCTGTGGATCAGCGGAAGTCTCTGAACCAGATGGCCGACAGAATGGAGCGTGAACTCTTGGAGTCCTCGCAGAATACAGCGGGAACTGAAAGCGCAGGCTCATTGAATCAGGAGTACCAGAGACGCAGGCAGCTCATCAATAACTTGCGCCATATGGACATAATAGGCCGCGTTGTAACGAAGGTAGACACTCCGCAGAACATAAGAGGCACGGATTGGGACTATGAGCTTCAGAACGGCGACTATCTCAGCGTTCCCACAATGCCTTTGACGGTCAACGTAATGGGGGCTGTATACTCGTCAACATCGCAGGTATACCGTCAGGGAATGGGCATAAACTCCTACATAAGCGCGGCTGGAGGAGCTCTCAGGAGCGCACACAAGCGAATGGTCTACATCGTAAAGTCTGACGGAACAACTCTGAGGCTAACGAGAAGCACGGCCATGCTGTCGAGCAAGGAATGGAGAGCACCGCGGGGCTATTCTGCGACGATTGAGCCGGGGGATACGATCATTGTTCCGGTCAAGTACTTGGACAGGCAGCCTATCGAGGGCTTCAAGGACGCAGTTGACATCATTTACAAGATCGGAGTTGCTGCGGGCGTAATCATCAACGCTCTCGACTAGGAGGATTTTGCCATGAAGAAAATCGCGTTAATCCTCGTCATGATATTTGCGTTTGCTTCATTTGCTGAGGCCGCTGTGAAGTATGAGTACAAGATTGTGCCGCTCGGTTCACTGACATCATTGCAGAAGAGCAAGAGTGCCAATCAGAAGACGGCGGAGGTTGAGGGTCTCCTTAACGCGCAGGGTGAAGAAGGCTGGGAGATCGCCGAGATCTTCGCGGTTAGGACGACGTTTGATCCCAATGTGTTCTTCGCGGTGATGAAACGGAAACTTGACGGATAAGGATTTTGCGGTAAAATAACTTTCTGTTACGGGACGTAGCGCAGTCTGGCTTAGCGCATCTGCATGGGGTGCAGGGGGTCGGAGGTTCGAATCCTCTCGTCCCGACCAAAATTCAGAAGACAACAATGAGGCTCTTGCGAAAAATCGTGAGAGTCTTATTTTTTGCGAGAGTTATGATATAATTTCTCACGCCCTGCCTTTCGGGTTAAACGCACGAACGGAAGGCCGATCAGTCCATAGGGAGGAGGTGCAGAGAAGTGCGGAAATATGAGATGCTTACCATTCTTGACGCGGGAACTGAGAACCAGAGCGAGGAGATTGCGAAGATCGAGGAAGTAATCAAGAATCTGGGCGGTACTGTGTCGAAGTCAGATGCTTGGGGGAAGAAGACCCTTGCGTATCCTATCAGGAAGAAGACAGAAGGATATTATGTGCTGTTCAGCTTTGAGCTTGAGGCTGCACAGACGTTCGAGCTTAGGCGTATACTTGGCCTCAGAGCGAATGTTTATCGTCAGTTGATGATCGTTCTTGACGACTAGGAGGTCTTTGAGCTATGAGAGGATTTAACCGCGCAATTATCGCCGGAAATCTTACGCGAGACCCTGAACTCAGGTACACCGTCAATAAGCGTGCATATGCCAAGATGGGCGTTGCAGTGAATTACCGCTATAAGGATGCCAATGGTGAATATCAGGAAGGTACAGACTACATTAACCTTGTAGCTTGGGGTACATTAGCTGAAACCTGCGGAAAGTACTTGAAGAAGGGAAGTCCTGCACTTTTTGAAGGCCGCATTAGGACAGGAAGCTATGAAGCTAAGGACGGCTCAGGCAAGAGGTACACGACAGAAATTTGGGTTGACAACATGGTGATGCTCAACTCACGCGATGGCGGCTCAGGTTCAGGGGGGAATTATCAGCCTTCGGGTTCTGGCTTTGGGGCAGCGGGCGGATATATTCCGAGCGATGAAGATTTCGGCAAGAGCATAGGTGAAAGCGGATTCGGCGGGGGAGGATTCTCGCAGGGTTTCGCTGACGATGGTAACGGAATGCCCGGCGGATCAGAAAGCGGCATACCGTTTTAGAGAAGGAGGAATTTATACGGAATGAACGAGCGCGAAAATACAGAACGCGAAAACAGGGGAACTTCCCCGGCAAGGAACGGCGCACAGGGCGGAGGTCTTCGCAGGGGTGCATCAAGGCGCAGGCCGAAATTCTGCTACTACTGCGTTGAGAAGCAGGAGCATGTCGATTATAAGGACGTTGAGAAGCTCCGCAAGTACATCAGCGAGAGAGGCAAGATCATTCCCAGACGTGTAACAGGGAATTGCGCAAAGCACCAGCGTCTTCTCACTGAGGCGATCAAGCGCGCCAGATACATGGCGTTGCTTCCCTACTCACTCGACTAAGAATCATGAAGCGGATAATTCCCTGCGTGATCATCACACTTTCATTGATATTCGCGGGGAGTTCTCTGCCCCTTTTCGGTTTCATTGGGCTGGTATTGTGCCCTCTTCCTCTCTGCGTAATGGGCTGCATCGAGAGCCAGAAGAACACGAGCATCGCCGAACTCATGATAGAAGTTACGCTGTTCCTGGCAATTTCTCCGAGTATGGCAGTTTACTTTCTTCTTGGGTGCGCTCCTGTCTCAGCATTCATCGTTATAACATCAAATTTCGGCTTCAAGGAAGTCAAGAAGCTGACGGGCGGTGAAAGCCTCCTGATATGCACGGGCGCGTCAATATTGTTCAAGCTGATATTGCTCTGGGCATTCTGGTTCTTCACGGGGAGGAATATATTGTTCCCAGACACAAGGCAGGTAGCTGAATTTCTGGTGCTGAATTACGGAGACAAACCCGAACTGATGGACTCGCTTATCCGGATTTGGGTGATACTCCCTCACGTGCTCCCTGCAATGCTGGTGATCTACGCGGGGATAGAGACCTGCCTCAATTACTCGCTGTGCTACAGGATAACGCGGAAATATTTCCCGAAGTGCAAGAATTTCCCGCCAGAGCTTCCGCCATTCACTCTCTGGAAATTTCCTGTCTCGATTTTAATGGTATCGTTCGGGGCGTTCTTGATGAACTGGATTTTTGAGGCTGAGATGGATACCACGGTCAGCATGTTCATAGTTAACCTTCAGATCGCCGCAAACGTCATAATGTTCGTTGAAGGATTGTCGCTTGCGTTCTGGATTATGGAGGGCTTCAAGCTCAGGAAGGGTGCGAAGCTCCTCGCGGGATTTTTGTTCTTGATACCGTTCTTCTGGCCGTGGCTGATAGTCATGGGAATGAGTGATATGGCTATGGACATGAGGGAAAGAATTAGATTCGGCAGGAAAGAATAAGGACAGGAGAAATATTGTCCCCTGCCCCGAAAAGCTACTTTCCGTTTCTGATTTCGCGGGCGAGTTTGGGGAGATATTCAGCGCGGTCATTCGTTGCCATAGTGTAGGCTTCTGCGCGTGAGTACCCCATTTCCATGTAGTATGCAGCGTCCTCGTCGCGGCCCAAGTCAATCCATTGACGCTGCTCTTCCCTGATGGCTTTCAGAGACCTTCCCGACATGCTGCCTGTAACTTTCTTCCAGACCTGAGTCAGATTCTTGTCGGCACGAGCAAAATCTGCGTTAGACTTCTTAAGCGTGAGATATTCAGAGTCGCTTAGAGCAAAGGCTGTTCCCGCAAGAGCAAGCGTTAATATCGCCGCTGTGAGTATTTTCTTCATGTAATTTCACCTCCTTATATATTGTGAGACACCATCGCTGATAGAAGCAGAGGCTTCGTGAACTACCCGCTTATAGAAGCTGGGGCTTCCTAATTCAACGAGATCTGCGTTGCAACATTTCTGTCTCCGTCTTGCCGAAGGACGCAGTACGTCCTCTCCAAAGGCGGGGTTAAGAGTTCCCTGCGTCCCACAGGTAGTTCGTTGAGACAACAATATCATGTTTCTCGCCGCGTGAATGTCTCGGTCTTCATGATAGCCACATGGGCATTCATATACACGGTCTGAGAGTTTGATGTCCTTCTTGAGATTTCCGCATTCAGGACAATATTTCGTCGTTGGCATACTCTGAGGCAGAACTATTACTCGCTCACTGTTCATCAGCTTCGTCTTCACAAGCCCTAACACTGAGTGCTGTACGGTCTTTCCAAACAGCCCCTTATGCCAGCCCTTCAAGTTTTCATCCTGCATATACGCTATTGCATGTTCAAGCAGCTCATGCGTTATCTTATTGGCCGCATCTCGTTTCTTGTTGCCTGATTTCTGATATGACTTCCTCATTAACTTACGGGCACGGTATCGGTTGCTTGAACCTTTCTTACGTCTGGCTATTAACCGCTGACATTTCTTTAATCGTTCACTTTCTTCAATCAATACCTTGAACTTCCGTCCGTCTGAGGTCGTTATCGTCGTCTTGATCCCCATATCTATCCCGATTTCAGGTTTATACTTTTTCTTCTCACCTCCCTTATCCTGATATGTCGTTATCGCTATGTAGTAACCATCGGGCAAGTTCAACAGCTTGGCGTTCGCAAACTCAAGGTCCGGAATATTCCAGAACTGTTTTGCTCCACGAATTTTTAAGCTCTTACTGAAGCCCTGAAGCCCTATGTGCTTGCCATCATTGAATCTATACGTTATCTTATGTTGCTGAAGATTTATCGACACATAATCTGACTTGTAACGCAGTCCACCAACTTTATGGTTATTCTTTTTTAGCGAGGACAGGATTTTGAGGCTAGATTTTATTCCCGATATTACCGAAGGACGAAGTACGGGATTTTTGTCTTTATCCAAGCCGTGAACCGTTACTATTTTTGTATCGTATTCACTGATGTCATGGTCTTTCATGAAAGTCAAAGCGTCATTGTAGAGCCATTTCGCTTCGACAAAGAGCATCTTCAACTGTTCCTTTTGTGTTTCATTGAGGTGAGAGATGTCAATCTTCACTCGGTATACGCGACAAACTTGAGACTTACGTTTTTCTCTTGTCTGTTTGCACTTCTCGCGTATTTGGTTGTTTTTCTCTAATCTCTGTTCTTCCGTCATATTTAGCACCAGACGTATTATACTATACAGTGCAATTCATCTCCCACCTATAGAGGTGAGAGTCTTCTTGCAAATTATGATAAACGAAAGGGGCAACATATTCATGGACTACAAAGAACTGGCAGCAAAACTTCTCGAACACGTCGGCGGAAAGTTCAACGTCAAAAACGTTGTTCACTGCGCGACCCGTCTACGCTTCACCCTCAACGATGACGGCAAGGCTAACACCGACGCAATCACAAAACTCAAGGGAATTCTTCAGGTCGTCAACGCCGGAGGTCAGTACCAAATCGTCATAGGCCCGGACGTTCCGCAGGTCTATCAGGAAGTCGTCTCAATCGGAGGCTTCGAGTCATCAGCGGCTATTGATGACCCAAACGCTGAGAAAGAGGATAACCGCTCAAAACTCAGCAAGATTCTTGAGAGCATAGCGGGAATCTTCCAGCCAATAATCCCCGCAATAACAGGCGCAGGTCTCCTCAAGGCTTTGATGGCTCTCTTTGCATGGCTTGGGTGGCTGAAGTCGGGCACTCAGACTTACGTTATCCTCAACGCCATGGCTGATGCGGCATTCTACTTCATGCCCATACTCCTCGCGGCCTCATGCGCCCGAAAGTTCAAGTGCAATCAGGGCAACGCTCTTGCCCTCGCAGGAGTGTTAGTGTACCCGTCATTCATGGCTCTCATGTCCGGGAAAGAGGCCGTAACATTCTTGGGCTTCCTCCCCGTAACACGCGCACCGTATGCCTCGTCAGTAATCCCGATAATTCTCGGCGTTTGGTTCATGTCAATCGTTGAGCATTGGGCACAGAAAGTCTCACCGAGAGCGATAAAGTTCTTCTCCGTCCCTCTTGCCAGCCTCCTCATCGGCGGAACAGTAACGATTACCCTTCTCGGTCCTATAGGTTCTTGGGCATCGGGGCTGATTAACTCGCTCTTTACGTGGATGAATGCAACGATTCCTTGGCTTGTCCCGACAATAGTGGGCATATTCTCGCCGCTTCTCGTAATGACCGGGACGCATTACGGCTTAATCCCAATCGGAACTAACAATCTCGCAACCGTAAAATGGGACTCAGTCGTTATCGGTATGCTTCCGTCAAACATCGCTCAGGGTGCAGCGGGTCTTGCTGTTGCATTGCGCTCAAAGAATCCTGACACTAAACAGCAGGCAGGCTCCGCAGGTCTCACGGCTGTACTCGGAATCACTGAGCCTGTATTGTACGGTGTAAACATGCGCTTTACATTCCCGCTTTACGCGGCCATGACAGGCGGAGGACTCGGAGGTCTTTACATGGGATTGACGAGGGTCGCAAGGTTCGCGGGCGGTTCTCCGGGACTTCTTGTGCTTCCCGGATATATCCCACACGCTGAGGCTCTGGCTCTTGGCTACACGATGACGAACTTCATGCACGCTGTAATAGGCGGAGTTGTTATTGCGTTCATCGGGTCATGGGTTGCATGTAACATAATGTGGGACATCTGGAAGAAAAAGGGCAAACTCGCTCCCGAAGAATTGGGACAGGTTCTGCCTGATGTTCCTGACGATGCTATTGTTGCTGTTGCTGACGGAAGATTCATCGGGCCTGACGAAATCAAGGACGAGGCATTTGCTGGTCAGACAATGGGCCAGACAATCGCAGTAGACCCTGCGAACGGAATAATCTCATCGCCTGCAAACGGAGTGATCGAGATGATTTTCCCGACTGCCCACGCATTCGGCCTAAGAATGAAGGACGGAACAGGGCTTCTTGTTCACATAGGGATAGATACGGTGAAGCTGAATGGCAAGGGCTTCACACTCCTCAAGAAGCAGGGCGATACAGTGAAAGCCGGGGAGCCTGTTGTCCGCGTTGACTTGGGAACGGTGAAGGGAGCAGGTTACAGTCCGCAGACAATCGTTGTGATAACCGAGCCAGTGAGAGAAGACGAGTTGATGTCGTTCATAGAGTTCGGAAAGGACGTATCACGAGGCGACATACTGAGCAAGTAAAATTTGAACCCTCCCGTTGAAGTCAGCGCGGGAGGCTTTTTGTTTTGTGATGTAATATACCTGAACCATGAAGACTAAAGCCATTTAGGCGCTAACTTTTTCCGGGAATACTTGAATTTTTCCGGTAGGTACGCGAAAAGCTTTCCCCTTACGCAAAGATGGTTGCAGAAATACTTATTGCCACCGAAAATCTCGAATATTAACGGGGCAACATGAAGTCAATCATTCCGAGCCACGCAAAAATTATGTTAAAGAACCCAAGCCCGAAATACACTATCAGCCACACCCAGAGATAATCACGCCAGCTCTTACGCTTCATCTGTCTTCACCTCAATCACTCCGGCCGGGCAAGTCCTTGCGCAAGTTCCGCAGCCAACACAAATTTTCTTGTCGACAACAGCATGAAGTCCCCGAAGAATTTCGATAGCTCCCTTCGGACAAACATTCATACAAGCCCCGCATGACACGCAGAATCTTGTGTTGAACTCCGCAAATCTTTTTGCCAAATTTCTCTCTCCTTACCTTAGACCCCAGACACCCTTACCTATTCCATTGACCGAGTAGAATATGTCATCTTTGCCGTTGCAGCAGTTACTGTCTGATGAACAACTATGAATTGATCCTCGGAATCAATAAGGGCTTTGGCTGCAAATCTCGGAGTTACTGTGGCTTAACTGAGAGTACTCTCTAAGCGGGAGGGGTTGTTCTTTAGTCTGCATATCACCTGCGTAACCGTTCCTATAGGGCAGAATGTACACCACGTTCTAGGACGGTACAAAGCCATCATTATCAGCCCTATAATCGCGCTCGTAAGCATCAAGCTATACAGTCCGAAAGCAAACTGAGCCGCCCACTCCGGAACACCTCCGGCACTATACGCCCAGTCCCACGGAACATTCATCACCCAAAGAAGCCTCACAGTCTCTCTAAGCGATGACGTACCACCGAAAACCAGCCACGACTGCCAGCAGACACTCGCAAACATTGCCATGAAAAATATCAGAAAGCAATACCTGAACCATGAGGACGACAGCCATTTAGGTGCTAACTTTTTCCGCGAGCAGCCGAACTTTTCAGGAAGAAACGCGAAAAGCTGTCCTCTTCCGCAGAGATGGTTGCAGAAATACTTGTTGCCCCCGAAAATTGCGAACATAAACGGCAGCATGAAGTCAATCATTCCGAGCCACGCGAAAATTATGTTGAAGAACCCAAGCCCGAAATACACTATCGGCCACACCCAGAGATGATCACGCCAGCTCTTACGCTTCATCAGTCTTCACCTCAATCACTCCGGCCGGGCAAGTCCTTGCGCAAATTCCGCAGCCAACGCAGATCTTCTTGTCGACAACTGCATAAATTCCCTGAAAAATTTTAATCGCTCCCTTCGGACAAACATTCATACAAGCCCCGCATGACACGCAGGATTTTGTGTTTACTTCCGCAAAACGTTTCGCCAAAATTATCACTCCTTATTACCTTAATCCCCAGACGCCTTTACCTATCCCATCTACCGAATAGAATATATCATCTTTGCCGAGATAGCCACTACTGTCTGAGGAAAAATGATGAATTTCTCTCCTTATACCAGCCATCAGTCCATCAGTTAATGAAACTCCCGTAATTCTCTCAATCTCTCTGTATATTTCGCTATAGGGAGCTTGACCGCCCAAGTTCTGCAACGCTTTTACTACAAGTTCCGCGTTGGTCATTTCGCCGTTGGTTAGTGTGTTTCTCATTTTGCATATCACCTCAGTTCGACATTATACTATCATTAAGGCTTGACGAAATCGACAATGGCAAATATACTTTTCGCCAAAATTTCAGCTTGCAGTGAGGTATTATTATCAGGTGCTAAAATGCTAAACGATAGGCCCGCAAGAAAATTACGGCAGGACAGGCTTGCAAAGATCATAGAATCGAATCCCATGATTACGGACAACGAACTTGCTTCACAGCTTTGTGTCAGCGTTTCAACCGTGAGGCTTGACCGCGCTCTTATGGGTGTCCCTGAACTCCGTGAGCGTATTCGCACTATGGCTCAGGACGCTATGAGCCGTCTCAAATCCCTAAGCCCCGCTGAAGTCATTGGCGACCTTCTTGAGCTTGAGCCGGACAGATGGGCGTTGTCAGTGCTTCGTACCGCTAAGGATATGGCGTTCCGTTTCACAGACATCGTGAGCGACAATTACGTCTACGCTCAGGCAGGTTCAATCGCCGTCGCAGTCATAAATGCCGCAAGCGTAATCATCGGCTCAATGAGAGGGCAGTACATCGGCCATGCTCACGTCGGGGATATTCTCATTGCGAGGGCAAAAGTCGGCGTAAATCATGAGGGCAAAAGGATCGTAAGCGTCCGCACAAAAGCAGGTAACCGCGAAATCTTTGTTGGACGATTCATCATCGAGATACTAGAACAGAAGGCAGGTGATTAAACTTTGAGCGACAAAATCACAATAGCACTTGACGCAATGGGCGGCGACAACGCTCCCGCCGAAATCTGCAAGGGCGCGCATGAAGCCTGTGAAAAGTATGACGACATCGAGATTATTTTGACTGGGGACACTGAGCGCATACAATCATGTCTCACTCCCCACGACAGAATACATATCGAGAACGCAACGGAAATCATTGACCCTGATGAACACCCCGCCAACGCTATCCGAAAGAAGAAGGACTCAAGTCTCCGTGTCGCTATGGAGATGGTGAGGCGCGGTGATGCTCAGGGCTGTATTAGCGCAGGAAGTACGGGCGCAATCGTCGCAGGAGGTGTCCTAGTCGTCGGAAGGATTGAGGGTATTGACCGTCCGGCTTTGGGGATCCCTGTCCCGTCAATCGAGAAGCCCTCGTTCATGCTTGATGTCGGCGCAACTGTACGCTGTAAGCCTGAGAATTTGTTGCAGTTCGCGCTCATGGGAAGCGTTTACTCCCGCAAGATTATGGGAGTCGAAAGCCCCGAAGTTAAGCTGCTCTCAAACGGCACTGAAGAAATCAAAGGTGATGACACCGTACTTGCTGCCCGCGATCTTATAGAGGCAAAAGGTAATCTCAATTTCGGAGGCTACGTTGAGGGGAATGATGTAGTCTTCGGAAAATGCGATGTCATAGTCTGCGATGGCTTCAACGGGAATATTGCGCTGAAACTCGCTGAGGGAATAATGCAGGGATTGAAGTCTCTTCTCACTGACGAGGTCAAAGGCTCACTGTCGGCAAAAGCAGGATTGTTGTTGCTGTCCCCTGTCGTCAAAAAGCTATGGGCGCGTTTCAACTATGAGAAGTACGGCGGGACTCCATTGCTCGGCGTTAAAGGCGCGGTTCTCAAGGCTCACGGACGCTCAAAGTCGCCCGCGATAGTCAGCGCGATTTCAGCCGCAAGAAAGTTCATTGCAGAGGACGGAACATCACAGATTAACCGTGAAATATGAAACATAGAGAGGTGAAAGTATGTTACTGAGAGAAGATAACCGTATATGCAGATTGCTCGGTACAAAATACCCCATAATACAGGGCGGAATGGCCTGGGTTGCAAACGCTGAACTTGCATCAGCCGTAAGCAACGCAGGAGGACTCGGAATAATTGCCGCCGCCGCTACCCCTCCCGACATACTCGAGAAGGAAATCCTTAAGGCCAAGGAGTTATTGTTACCCGGGAAACCTTTCGGCCTCAACATAATGCTAATGTCCCCGACAGCCGAAAGCGCGCTCGAAGTTGCCGTTAAGCACAAAGTACCCGTAGTAACGACGGGCGCGGGAAGTCCCGGAAAGTTCCTCGAACGTCTCAAGCCGTTGGGAACAATCGTTATCCCCGTCGTTGCGTCCGTAACTCAGGCTCGTCGCGTCGAAAAGCAGGGTGCTGATGCCGTAATCGCTGAGGGAATGGAGGCAGGCGGTCATATCGGCGAGCTTACGACAATGGTGCTTACCCCGCAGATCTCGCAGGCCGTGAAGATTCCTGTTGTATGCGCGGGCGGAGTTGCTGACGGAAGAGGAGTAGTCGCTGCGTTTGCTCTAGGTGCTGAGGGACTTCAGGTTGGTACGAGGTTCATATGCTGCGAGGAATGCACTGTACACCCGAACTATAAGCAGGCCGTAATTGAGGCGCGCGACAGGTCAACAGCAATCACAGGCCAGAGTCTCGGCCACCCCGTGAGATGTCTCAGGAACAAGCTGACCGCAGAATTTGAGCGTCTCGAAAACGAACATGCCCCTGCGTCCGAGATTGAGGCACTTGGGACAGGAAAGCTCAGAGCCGCAGTTGTTGACGGCGACACTGAATGGGGATCGCTTATGTCAGGTCAGAGCGCGGCTATGGTCAACGATATTCTTCCGGCGAAGACAATCATCGAGCGAATGTTCTCGGAGGCTGAGGATATTTTGTCGAATATAGGCAAGGTGAAAGCATGAGTTACGCATTGATCTTTCCCGGACAAGGCTCGCAGTCGGTAGGAATGGGACGCGAAATTTACGAGGCTTTCCCGTCAGCCAAAAACGTATTCGATGAGGCCGATGATGCACTGTCGGAACACCTGACAAATCTCATCTTTGAGGGCGATGAAGCAGAATTGACCCTCACGAGGAACGCACAGCCCGCAATAATGACCGTGAGCATTGCCGCATTGAAGGTGCTTACGGAGGAAATGGGTGCGAATGTCTCACCCTTCTGCATGGCCGGGCACAGCTTAGGCGAGTACACGGCACTCTGCGCTTCAGGAGTAATGAATTTTGCTGAAGCTGTAAGACTCGTTCGTAACCGTGGGGCATTCATGCAGGAGGCTGTCCCTGAAGGTAAGGGAGGAATGGCGGCTCTGATCGGCGCAAGTCATGATGACGCTGTGAAGCTCTGTGATTCAGTCGCACCTAACGGCGAGGTCAGCCCCGCAAACTTCAACTGCCCCGGCCAAGTCGTAATCTCAGGGTTGACGGAGTTTGTTGACGCGGCGATCGCAAACGCAAAGTCATTCGGCATAAAACGCGCTTTGAAACTCAGTGTGAGCGCGCCTTTCCACAGCCGTTATATGAAGCCCGCCGCCGAGAAGCTGAAATCCGAGTTCGCAAAAATCACGTGGCATGACGCAAGTTATGACATCATCGCTAACGTTGACGCAAAACCCGTGAGGTCAGCAAGTGAAATTCAGGCGAGGTTATACGCGCAGACATTCAGCCCCGTGCTGTGGGAGGATTCAGTTGCGTACATGGCCGACTCTGGGGTTGACTCGTTCTATGAGATTGGGCCGGGCGAAGTCCTTTCTGGTCTCGTCAAGAAGTGCCGCAAAGGTATGAACCTCCTCTCAGCATCAACGCCTGAGAAGCTGGAAGCCTTACGTGGAAAACTGGAGGTCTGAGCCATGCTTGCACTCGTTACAGGAGCCGCAAAGGGAATCGGAAGGGCTGTAACTCTACAGCTTGCGCGTGATGGATTCGATGTCGCAATAAATTACGCGCACAGTGAGGATGCCGCGAAGTCTCTCAGGGACGAAGTGATTGCTCTAGGAGTTAAGGCTGAAATTTTCAGGGCTGATGTCAGTTTTCAGGAGGAAGCTGCGAAGATGTTTGCTGACGTAAAATCGTCGTTCGGCGAAAATGTCAGCGTCCTCGTAAACAACGCAGGAATTACACGCGATACCCTCCTAATGAGAATGAAGGCTGAAGATTGGCTCGCGGTCATCAACACGAACCTCAATGCCGCGTTCTATTGCACTCAGCTCGCGGTAAAGGACATGGCAAAATCTCGTTACGGACGTATAATCAGCATATCTTCAGTCGTCGGACTTGTCGGGAATGCGGGACAATGTAACTATTCGGCCTCAAAAGCTGGTATAATCGGTTTCACGAAATCGGTTGCCCGCGAATACGCAGGACGCGGAATTACAGCAAACGCAATCGCACCGGGCTTTATTGATACGGGAATGACTGGTATACTGAAACCCGAAGTGAAGGACGGGATACTCAAGTCAATACCTGTGGGGCGCATCGGAGACCCGGAAGAAGTTGCAAGAGCGGTGTCGTTCTTTGCGTCAGAGAAAAGCGCATACATTACTGGACAGACCCTCGCAGTTGACGGGGGAATGACAATGGTTTAGTATTCAGTGCCGGGAATTTATATCTTGATGGGAGGTGAACTAACATGACGAAAGAAGAAGCAGTAGCAAAGCTCAAAGCAATAGTATCAGACCGCCTTGACGTTGAAGCGGATCAGGTTACGCCGGAGAAGTCATTTGTTGAGGATTTAGGAGCTGACTCGCTGGACATCGTGGAGCTTATCATGGGAATCGAGGAAGAGTTCGACATCGAGATTCCTGACGAGGACGCTGAGAAGCTCACATCAGTAGGCGAGGCAATGAACTACACGCTCAGTAAAATCGGCGTGGAGGAATAAGAAGGCGTTGTTCATAACATGCCATCAGCGGGGGAAGAGCTATTTTCGGTTCTGTCCCCCTATTTTATTGCTTAATCATCACTGCCTTATATATCCCCACTTATTCTCGACCCTAACAGCAGCAAGACCTTCGCTGAATGACCGTGCATCTTCATACTGCGAGGCTATCTCCCATTCACCCCTGACATTCACATATCCCCATCGAGTATCACCAGTAACAGGAGCGAGACCGTCCCCGAAATTCCCGGCATTGTTGTAGCGTCGCGGGATTGCCTTGTTATTCCAGTGGCCTATGTATCCCCAACCTCGATATGTTGTCCGTGTTCTTACAGGCGCAACACCATAGGCGAAATCTCCGGCTTCAACATACTGCGGGCGGATTGCATATTTTCCGTCGGTCTTGATGTAGCCCCATCGTCCGCGAATATATACTGCCGCAAGTCCTTCGTGAAATTCTCCGGCTCTCGTGAACTTCGGCTCAATCACCCAGCGTCCCCGCATGTCGATATATCCCCAGAGGCCGTTTCTGCGGGCGGGAGCAAGGCCGTCAACAAACCTCCCGGCTCTCTCGAATGACGGCGGGATTAAGTAGTTCCCCATCATGTCAATGTATCCCCATTGTCCGGCAACTTGAACCGCACCCATTCCCTGAGAGAAGGGGAGGCCATTGGTGAAGAATCTCTCTGTACGTTCATCAGTGTCGGGGTCAATCCTGACAAATGCTGGCTGTCCCTCTGTGTCAATGTAATGGTCGCCGACAAACGCGAAACCTTCCGAGAAATCTCCGGCTTCGGGAACTCGGTGAATGAACGGGATCGCTATTCGTCCCAAGTAATCGACGTACCCCCATCTGTCATTTGACTTCACGGCGGCTAGTCCCTCGTGGAAGTCGCGGGCCTCCTGAAAGCTGGGAGGGATTACGAATGTTGCGGGGCGGGTGTAGGCTGCTTCTGATGACGGTGCAAATATTACTGCGAACAGAGACAAGAGTATTGCGGTTAATCTTTTCATGGCTTAGTATCATATCCTTTCAGGGATATTATAGGCTATTCATGATTTTCACAAGCTGTTCGGGGGTTACTGCTTTTACCCTGCTGTTCTCATAGTCTTTTACGTTCACCGTAACGATGTAATCAGCTCCGACATTAACAGCGCAACATTCCTGCAAATTGTCCTCAAAGTCGCGGAACTTTGTGTTGTGTACTGCCCCAACAACCAAATCATGATTCGCGCTTGATGTTGTGAGTACTGTACAAACACGGTCGAGCCATTCACGGCGGACTTCTTCGTTTTGCTTCATTCTCCCAGCAGAGTACCAGATTATAGACAGTGAATGAAAAGCCACGTAGCCCTCAATTTTCCTGTCTGCACACATCTCCATAACCTGAATGGAAGACTCTTTGTACTTGTCCTCACGCTCTGTAAGGTAGTTGATTATTACGTTCGTGTCTACTAGTATCTTCATCATTTCGCCAGCCCGTATTTTTCTGCTAGTGCATCTGCGTATGCTTCCTCGTAGTTTTCAGGGATCAGCAAGGGACTCTTCTTCTTCATTTCTTCCATCCACAGGAATGCCTGCATACTCTTCTCACGTTCCTTTGCTTTCCGAGCCGCTTCCTGTTCCGGAGTCTCCCACGTGATAGGGTCATCAGCTTTCCTCTGCAGATCCTTCAGTATGTCCCCCATAACTTTGTCCGGCAGTTTGTCGATAATCGCGTATGCTTCTTCTTTCAATGTCATGATATATTCTCCCTCCGATAAAATTTTTCCCCCTGCCACGAATGACAAGGGGAATCGTTCTCGATAAAATCCTAGTAGTTCTCGCCGTGAATCTCGAAATATGCTTTCGGGTGAGCGCAGACTGGGCAGACTTCTGGAGCTTTCGTTCCGACCACGATATGCCCGCAGTTACGGCACTCCCAGACCTTGACCTCGCTCCTTGCGAATACTTCCTGAGCCTCAACGTTCTTCAGCAACGCGCGGTATCTCTCCTCGTGGTGCTTCTCGATTTCCGCGACCATTCTGAACTTCGCCGCAAGTGCCTTGAATCCCTCAGCCTCTGCCGTCTTCGCAAAGCCCTCGTACATGTCAGTCCACTCGTAGTTCTCGCCCTCAGCCGCAGCCTTGAGGTTAGCCGCTGTGTCGCCGATTCCGTCAAGCTCCTTGAACCAGATCTCCGCGTGTTCCTTCTCGTTTGCCGCTGTCTGAAGGAATATTGCTGAAATCTGCTCGAAACCTTCCTTCTTTGCCTTTGACGCAAAGTAGGTGTACTTGTTCCTTGCCTGCGACTCTCCTGCAAAAGCCGCCTGCAAATTCTTCTCGGTCTGTGTTCCTGCATACTTGTTCGCCATGGTTTTAACCTCCTCGTTTGTTTCGTGTATTATAGCATTTTAAGCCAACTATTCCTCAAGTTCTGGAAGAATCTTCTCGAACTCGCTCTCGTATGCGTGGGCCTTCTTGCTCATCTTCTTAATCTTTGCGACCTCACCCGCCGCCTGATTGATTAGCTCGACAGTTCCCGCACCGCCAACACAGCCGCCCGGGCAAGCCATTCCCTCAAGAAGATAGCCGTTACGTTTCCCAGCTTTGGCCATGAGGAGCATCTTCCGGCAATCGTTGAGACCCTCTGCGCGTTCGATGAGAATTTCTCGGTCAGGGTGAAGATTCTTTATGCAGTTCACGACAGCCTCAGCAACTCCGCCAGAAACCGCAAAGCCCCTTCCGTCAGCACTCGCGTTGTCAGGGACAGGCATCTTCTCCAAGTAATCGAAGTCAACCTCCTTAGCCTCGAACATTCCAGCAACTTCCTCGAAAGTAAGCACGAAGTCAACATCACTCCTCACGCTTCGGCGGCTTGCTTCAAGTTTCTTTGCCGCACATGGCCCGATGAATGCTACCTTGCAATTCGGGTGTTCCTTCTTTATGAGCCTCCCTGTCAAGACCATAGGTGTCAATGCCATGCTTATGCACTCCGCAAACTGAGGAAACTCCTTCTTCGCCATAACCGACCACGCGGGGCAGCATGATGTTCCCATGAACGGGAGCTTTTCCGGAACTTCCTTCACGAAATCCTCAGCCTCTTGCAACGTACACAAGTCAGCACCAACCGCAACCTCAACAACGTCAGCAAAACCCAATTCCTTGAAAGCCGCCCTCATCTTCTCAGGCGTTAAGGTCTTCCCGAACTGTCCGGCAATCGCGGGGGCTATAGCCGCGTAAACAGGAGTCTCACTCCTTATTGCCTGAATGCACTGGAATATTTGAGCCTTATCCGCAATCGCTCCGAACGGGCAGTTAGCGAGGCACATTCCGCAGGACACGCATTTTTCCTGGTCAATGTCAGCGCGCCCGAACTCGTCCGTCGTTATGGCTTTAACACCGCAGGCTACAGCACATGGCCTCTGCATTCTCAGGATCACTCCGTACTGGCAGACGGTCATGCACTTTCCGCACTTTATGCACTTTGTCCCGTCAATATGAGCCTGACCCTTGTCGAAATATATCGCGTCTTTCGGGCAGACTTGAGAGCATGGACGGGCAAGGCAGCCTTGACATTGGTCTGTGATTACGACCTTGTTGTCGGGGCAGGAATGGCACGCGAACTTTATGATGTTGATCAGCGGAGGCTGGTAGTACTTTTCGGGGTGAACGCACTCTTCTGCGCCTGTTGAGACTGGGGCATGTTCGGAGGCTTTTCGCAGAGGCAGTCCCATTGCGAGCCTCATTCTTTCACGGACTATTGCTCGCTCAAGGAAAACGTCGTCCCTGTAGTGCGAGACTTCGCCGGGGATTACCCTGTACGGTATCTGCTCCATCTCGGAAAGATCGCCGGGCTTGTAGTTGTAGGATAATCTTGCGACCTCAGCGAATATTGCCCTTCTTATGTCGTTGATTGATGTGTGGATTCCTCTCATTCCCATTTGAGATTTCCCCCTCGTCTTGAGTTTGTGATTTTATGGACAGACCTATTATAACTTAACTCCCTCAAGCTCAAGAAGTTTCCGTTTGCGTTCAATTCCTCCGCCGTAGCCCGTGAGATTACCCCTTGCGCCTATAACCCTGTGGCAAGGAATGATGAGTGATATTTTGTTCCTCGACGCTGACCCCCCTACCGCACGCGCTGACATTTTGGGGATATTGCGACGCTGGGCGATTATTCCGGCAATCTCCGCGTACGTCATGATGTGGCCGAATGGAATCTCAAGCATAATCCCGCAAACCTCTCTGTGAAAATCCGAGCCTTCGATCTTCAACGGCGGCGTGAAATCCGGCGTTCTCCCACTGAAATATATATTGAGCCATTCATCAGCCTGCTCAAAAATTGGAATGCTGTCAGCCGTAGTATCCCTGTGATTTTCCGTGAGCTGGTCGCTGAAGTAGAGGCCCGTGATTTTTCCGTCGTCGCCGAAAATCGTAATCTCACCTAATGGCGAGTCGTAATAGTGAGCAGTCATTGATTGTCTCCTTATGTGTGAAGTTGGGAGATATTATATATGGAAATTCATAATGTTTATACGCGATGGTGATGTTTCTGTTTCAGGAAGATATTATTTCTTCTCAAAATATTTTGCGTTCAGTAAGATAATTATAATATGTTACGGTATAAATTGGGCAGAAAAAAGAGTCCCCCTCTATGCAAAAGGGGAACTCTATGTTTTAAATGTCAGTTATCTTCTTTTATGATAACCTTCCCCGTGTCCGCAATGCCAGCATGTATAATGCTTGCCGACTGCATCTGTACTCCGAAATTCTGTACACTTACAACCACCGTAGGTGCAATCTGCCGCATAGCTCCAGATACCCCTGCTCGCAAAAGCACTACCCGCAATCGTTAGCAATAATGCCAATATACATACCCAAAACATAAAACCGTTGCGTACTTTTTTCATGATACTCACCTCCTAACATTTCCCGCTCCGTCATCTATTTTCTGATTACAGATGAATCTTCATGCAGACTGTATACTGCATACCTTCAACGAAAATTTTTGCACACCACTACTAATGCCCACACCCTGCCTATGATATAATCACTATAAATAAGGAAACAGACATAAGCAGTCGCGTGCTAGAAATTATGACAAAGTTATTATAGCATAAGCTCTGTCTGTTTTCATACTTTTTCAAAAACTTTTTCACAGAATTTTTATATCACCGTGTTATTTTGGCCTTATGAAAGGTGGAATGAAGAATGAGGAAAATTATTCTTGCACTCACAGTAATTACGCTGCTCATTGCCGGAACTTCAGCCGCTTTTGCTGACGATGAAGCCCGCGACGCGATGATAGCATATTCCGGCACCAATGCTTTCGCCAACCTTCTCCCCGAAGAACGTCAGGCCTGCATGATGTGGGTCGCTGAAGGCGGGAAGATGAGCGAGACTTGCAGAGGCGCAGTAGTTCGCCTAATCTCGGAAGACCCTGATGCTGTTACTCCGTCGCAGAGGAAGGCATTACTCGCGGCAGCCTCCGGGACAGTCAGTGCGTCAGCATCAAAATCAAAAGCTCCGGCCCCAGTCTCCGCAGATAACACCCCGACCATCAAGAAGTCCGACAACACAGGAGCAATCATAGCCGCCGGAGTAATCGGGATAATTGCGGGAATGGTAATTCACAACAACTGGCCGAGACATAGAAACTCCGAACCATCTTACGGCCCGCCTCCTCCTCCGCATCATCAGCCTGCGCCGCCGCATTACCGCCAAGCCCCTCCGAACCGTCATCCACAGCCCGTAACGAGGCAGAACCCGCAGAGAGTCCCGCCTCCTTCCAACAACAGAAGACCGCCCTCAAGATAGAGCTGCTCACTAAATCCCCTCGCAAAGTTGAGGGGTCATTTTTTCACTGTCTTTATGCTCGCAGCGTAAGCACTGTTCAGCAACCCGAATACCGCCGACATCATGAAGAGCGTCTCAATACCCATAACCTGCCATATCCACCCGCCGAATAACGCGATCAGTATCGTTATAAGATGGTTGACTGATACGCCCGTTGAGATTGTGGCTTTGACTTCTTCGGGAGTGTCCGACAAATCTTGAACGTAGACATTCGAGGCCATTGATGCAAGCGAGATCACAGCGTCGAGAATGTAATTCACACAGCAGACAATGAACGCGACATTCATCGGAAAAATGTGGTGAGCAAATCCATAGAAGAAGCACACGATTACGAGTATCAAAGTGTCCATGACCATCACAATTTTGTAGCCGAAGCGGTCAATGATCCTCCCCACAATCGGAGCGCATATGAAAGTTGACACAGCCGACAGCGCGAAGAGTATGCTTATAGCCATTGCCCCAGCACCGTAGAAAAGTACAAGCAAGTACGGCCCGAACGTGAAGAATATTTGTTTTCTCGCTCCGTAGAACACTTCGAGCATGTAGAACTTGAAGTATTTTCGGCGGAAGTAGAAGCGTGTTACGGTGTGCTTCTGCTGACTGGCTCCCTTCATGTTGAGTGTGATGATGAAACCGATAAGGATTATTGCTGACGATGCTATGAACATTGGACGGTAGAGGCTGAATTTCCCAGAGAGAAGCCCGAAAACGATTGCAACGACGATATACCCCGCCAACGTCCCGCACTGGTAGGCCGAGTTTTGAATGCCCAACGCCGCGCCTCCTCTTCCAGACTGTGAGTACTCGAGGGCTAACGTGCTTCTCATTCCGAACTGCATGTGTTCACCGAGAGAGTATACGAAGACAGCGCAGGTAACGAGAAATCTGTTCGCTGGAATCACAGACTGCATTGCCATTCCCGCGAGCATCACAATCGCGCCGGCCTTGAAGATTTTTTCCGCGCTGAACTCGTAAAGCAACGCTAGAATGAAAACCAGCAAGAAGCCCGGCAATTCCCTGAAAAATTCTGAGACACCTCTGTCTAATTGAGACATGCTCACTATTTCGGCAAGATAATTATCGAGGACTGCCTTGTACAATCCGTAAGCCAATCCGAATACTGCCAATGAAAGAATGAACGCCTTATATTGCGAGTCTTCTCTGAATATTTTTGACGGCATATTGCAGAAACTCTCCTCCCCATTATGTTGCTTTAGTATAATACAAACACAATCAAATTTTCGGAGGGGGAATTATACAACATGAAAGCATTATTCGTGAATGGTTCGCCGCGAAAGAACTGGAACACTCACAAAATGCTCGAACATGCCATGAAAGGAGCGTCTGACGCAGGAGCAGAGTGTGAGATGATTCACCTCTATGATTACAGCTTCAAGGGGTGCGTTTCGTGCTTCGCCTGCAAGGTCAAGAACAGCAAAACCAACGGACTCTGCGCCTACAGGGACGATTTGAGGCCGATTTTGGAGAAAGCATTATCGAGCGATGTTATTGTCGCGGGAAGCCCGATATACTTCAGCCACCCTACAGGAATGTTCTACTCGTTCCTCGAACGCCTGATGTTCCCCGTACTCTCATACAACGGGAAATATGACGAGGAAACTCACACTATGGAGTCCCGAATAATGACGCGGGATATTTTCACTGGCATGATATACACGATGGGCTACCCAGATGAGGAGGGCATAAAGGACTTCGGCTATCTCAAAGTTTTTGACGAGACACGGAGATTCCTTGAACAGCTTTTCGGGTACAGTGAGACGCTTTACGCCTACAACACGTACCAGTTCAGCGATTATTCACGCTATGACGTTGCGGAAGTAATTGAACCGATGAAAGCAAAGTGGCGCGATGAACATTTCCCTGAAGACCTCAGGAAAGCCTATGAGCTGGGGAAACGTCTCGTTGAGAAAGCAGGTGCAAAATAATGAAAGCTATGTTTGTGAACGGCTCGCCCCGCAAAGAATGGAACACTCACAAAATGCTTGAGAGCGCGATGAAGGGAGCTTCAGACGCTGGTGCAGAGTGTGAGCTTGTACATCTCTATGATTACAGCTTCAAGGGGTGCGTGTCATGTTTCGCGTGCAAGGTCAAGAACTCGAAGACTAACGGACTATGTGCATACCGTGATGATCTTCGTCCTGTTCTTGAGAGGGCGTTACAGTCAGACGTTATAGTGATTGGAAGTCCCATTTACTTCAGCTATCCGACGGGAATGTTCCGCTCATTCATCGAGCGTTTTCTGTTCCCCATCATGAGCTACAACGTCAACCCTGACGGAACAAGACCCCGCGCAATCGACAAGACGATATACAGCGCATTAATCTACACGATGAACTGCCCAGAAGAGCTCGCAGAGGAGGTACATTACCCCGAATATCTCGCGCCTAATGCCCTCGTGATGAACATTGTGCTGGGATACTGCGAGGAACTTTGCGCCTACAATACGTATCAGTTCAGGGACTATTCGCGCTATGACGCTAACATGTTCAGCGAGACTGTGAAAGCGAAGTACAGAGATGAACATTTCGGGACTGACCTTCAGAACGCCTACGACTTGGGCAAGCGTCTTGTGATGAAAGCAAAAGAGGAAGCGTAGCATGAACGCCCGGCTTGTGGCAAAAGGCAGGGAGCTGATTATCCGAATGCGCGACGACTGCAAGCCGCTCAACCTCACGGAATACTACAAGGCACTCAATGAAAGCCGCCAGCGTGATGCGGGACTGTCCATCATCATGAAAATGTCGAAGGACGTGCAGTACACGAATACTTTGGGGGCGAACAATCTTATTGTCAGGGGTTGAAGTGAAAAGCTATCCTAAGATTTTGACAGGGCGGGGAAAAAATGGTAATTTCTACCATGAATAATAATTCTCATAATTACGGAGGATAATCGAAACATGGAACTCAAGAAAGAAGTAAACGGTTCATCACTCACAATCGCACTCGACGGAAGACTCGACACAACCACAGCTCCCCAGCTCGAAGCAGAAATCTCTGGCGGCCTCAACGGAATCACTGACCTCACTATCGACATGGCCAAGCTCGTCTATGTCTCTTCAGCAGGCCTCCGCGTTCTCCTAAAGGCCCAGAAGCTCATGAACAAGCAGGGCAAAATGACCGTCAAGAATGCAAGTCAGGAGATTAAGGAAATCTTCGAGGTAACTGGCTTCGACGAACTCCTCAACATCGAGTAACCATGCTCAATTTCCAGCCCCTCTCCTTGGGCTTAAAGTCGCTGGCGGATTCCTACACGTTCAAATACGGCGAGGAATCTTGCCAGCACTCTTTTGTGTCCTCGTGGTGTCTAAGGCACAAGTACGGCGACTCGTTCTGCGAACACGAAGGTTTCCTCTACACCCTCCGTGCAAATCTCTGCAATGATTCCGAAAGGGTATACCTTTTCCCGTTAGGCCCGCGATATGATACGGACGCATTGAGGTGTGCAATACAGAACGTAATCGACGATGCGCACAGCCATAATTGCCGCGTGAAGTTCCAGACTGTAACAGAATCCGCAAAGGACATAATAACGGAGCTTTTTCCCGGACAATTCGAAGTACATTACAGCCGCGACTTGGCAGAATACATTTACGACGTGAACAGCCAAGTTACACTCTCAGGCAAGCATCTTCAGTGGAGGCGAAGAGATTTCAACCGTTTCTGCCGTGAGTATGCCGGAAGATTCGAGACACTGAAAATTTCACCAGGACACATTGAAGGAATAAGGGAGTGCCAACAAAAATGGCGCGAGGAAAAATTCTTGACCCTCAACGGAATCACTCCGGCTCTCGAAACTCTCCTGAGGGACGAGAATAAAGGAGTTCAATGCGCGCTCGATGACTTCTTCGAGCTTGGAATGTCAGGAGTCGTTATACTCATTGACGGCGAAATCAGTGCTTACATGTACGGCTTCCCATTAAATTCTGAATGCTTCGATGCAAGGTCGGGGAAAGGAGACATTGATGTTCCCAGAATTTCAGGAGCATTGAAGCGCGAGTTTGCTAGAGTTTGCTGTGAGGGCTACAAGTACGTCAACTTTGAGGAAGACTTAGGCATTCCGGGACTGCGGGAAATGAAGGTTGAGTATTATCCCGTACGAATGATTGAGAAATTTATACTGACAGAAATATGAACCGTCTCGAAGCCAACATCTCACTGTTAATCATAACGTTTCTAGCGTCAATACATTACGTTTTCCTCGCGGGAGTCCCTGACAGCGTTTCACATTTCGCGTTTCTATGTGTAACTAACTTTGTGGGTTTTGCGATATTGCTTGCGTTTTTCTTCGGTGAACTTTTCAGGCTCGACGTTCAGCAGGTCTTGCAGTCATTGATACTGTCATCGGAGTTAGTGGCTTTCAACTTCCTAATGCTTCTGGGTGTCTCCGGCTCATCGTCAACTGTTACCGCTGCGGTGCTTTCGTCATACTTCGTATTCGTTGCGGCGTTCTCCGCGTTAAAGGCGAGGAAATTCCCAGATGCCGGGACTTTTACGGGGGTACTCATGGTACTTTCGGGGCTTTTCCTTATCACTGAGGCATACAAGGGAGGCTCTGTTGACGGAGGAATAATTTACCTTGTTCTCGCTGACATAGTTTTCGCGCTCTACGTAATCACTACAGGGGCTTATGCGTCGTCATCGAATCCGGCTATTTTAGCTATGGGTCAAACGTTCTTCTGTTCAGTATTCTCATTGCTTCTTTGGACATGGCAGGTTATTTTTGACGGGGGGACGTTCAAGCTGCCTTCGGACGGAATTTTCTGGACTTCTGTGATATATATCAGCCTGTTCATGAGGGGACTTTTCACGATAATACAGATTTACGCGCAGAGGTATATCAGCCCGCTCAACACGTCATTGATTTTCTCGACCGAAACTATTATAACTATGGCCGCTTCTCCGATACTTGCTGAATTTTTGGGGACTAAGCCTGAAATTATCACGTTGCCGAAAGTTATCGGGGGTGTTGTTATGGTTACAGGAATACTCATTGCAGAGCCGGAAGTATTAGCAGCGTTAAGGAGGATTTTAGCCCGTGTTAAGCAGCCGTGAAAAATTTACGCTCGTAATCGTGTCATGCCTCGCGTATTTTCTGATGGACGTTCCAGTTCAGATGACAGGCATTCTCCCATCATATGCCGGAATCAAGAACTTCCTGCCGTCGACGCTTGGGCTTTTCTTTGGACTCTATGGAGTAACAGGCTGTGTGCTGGGCTGTATTCTGTCAGCAGTCGTACTAGACTCGCACTTGAACGCGGCAATCATTGAGTGCGTCTGCATAACCGTAACAGGACTCGGAATGTTCCACGCGTGGCACATGTCGACGAAATCATCAAGACCGTCCTTCAAGTCATGGCAGGATTACGCCCGCTATATTGTGATACTTTTCGCACTGAGCGCGCTTTCGGGAACGTTCTATCACGTTTCGGCGGGGCTTGCGTATTTTCTCACAGGATTATTAGTCGGCCTGCCAATAAATATACTTTTCTCGTCATTGCTCTACATTGAGCCGTTAATGCCGGGATGGAAAACGCCCGTATATGATGCTGAGTTCTGTCTTCTTCCCAACGCTGAGAGCCTTGAGGGTGCTAATGAGATTCTTGAAACCGCCGGAATGAAACGCGGCGTTAAAATGAAACGTGTCCTTGAAATTCAGAGCTGTATCGAGGAGCTTTCAATAAGAATCCTTAAGGCTGATCCTGACGCGAGAATATCAGTCTCAGTAATATTCGGGGACGCAATATCGGCACGGCTTCATTATGAGGGCAAAAGGTATAACCCCTTCAAGATGGAAGCGGGCGAAGATGAGATTGACATTATGGGCATGAAAATAATAAAGCGGAGGGCAATACGCGCCTCATTCAGTTACAGCGGGGGCGTGAATTATGTACACGCGGTAGTTTAGGAGGACGAAATGCGAAAGTCAACAATCAGAAAGAAGTTACAGGGTGTTGTTCTCTATATCTCGGTGATTGCGCTGATAATCACGGGCGCGGTCGGAATAGCCGGAATGAGACGCATACAGGACGACAGCGAGAAAGCATTGACGCAGCAGATGGAGCAGAATTTGGCAAACCTCACGGACAGTAAGGCCGACCTTGCCGACTCCGAGCTTGGAAAGTACGCGGGATATGTTCGAAATTTTGCCGATTACATTCATGACTTGTACGTAAACTCGGGCGATTATATGCCTCATGAAGTTCTGCCGCCAAGAATCGAGAACACCGGAGTACTCGCAATGCAGAGGGCTATCGTCAGCAAAAGCCTCGATGTCCCAAGCGTAATGGGCGAAATCTCTATGCTCGGGAATCTCAGGCACATTTGGAATCCTGTCATGATTGAGAAAGAGGGCGTTATAACCGCTATCTACGCAGGAACAAAATCAGGGGTAATGCTCACTTACGACAAAAACTCCAACAACGGAATACCGACGGAAGGCCCTGAAAGTTATTACAACTTCCATGAGGCGGACTGGTATAAAAGAGGGCAGGAGAAAGGCGGAGTATTCTTCACGGACGTTTACCCCGACAACTACAACATGGGAATGATGATAACCTGCGCAGCGCCATTCTATGATGCTGAGGAGAATTTTGCCGGAGTTGTCTGCATGGATATACTGATCTCGGACTTGTACAGGGCTATTGTTGATGTTGATCTCGGTGATGAGGCATATGCTTTTCTTGTTGACGGAAAAGGGAAAATCATCGCTCCCCCAGAAAAAGAAATTTCCGCCGAACAGAATATCAGCGACATAACTCACAGCCTCGCCAAAAAAATCATGTCAGACGACAAAGGAGTCGAACTCTCTGACAGCAGGATATATTATGCCTACAAGACGATAGAGAGTACGGGCTGGAAGTTCTGTGTCAGAAACCCTGAGAGCGTAATACTTGCGCCCGTCCGTTCTATGAATGAGCGCGTGATTTACACGATGCTCTCATTCTTGGGAGCGTTCGTGATCATCGTTGTGCTTGCTGTTATTGCCGCCCGGAAATTCTCAGGCAAACTCACAGACCCTATCGTAGCACTCGAACATGACGTTAAAGAAATCTCCGGCGGAAATCTTGATTACCGGGCCGAGATCCGTACCAATGACGAAATCGGAGACCTTGCAAAATCCTTCAACGACATGGCCGCGTCCCTCAAGGATTACGTGAAGAACCTCGCCGCAGTTACAGCCGAGAAGGAGCGCATAGGTGCCGAGCTTAACATTGCCACACAGATTCAGGCCGACATGCTTCCGAGAATATTCCCGCCATTCCCTGACCACAAAGAGTTCGACATTTACGCCTCGATGAACCCAGCGAAGGAAGTTGGGGGAGACTTCTATGACTTCTTCATGGTTGACGACGATCATCTTGCTTTGGTCATGGCCGATGTCTCTGGAAAAGGTGTACCCGCTGCCCTCTTCATGGTAATCTCAAAGACGCTCATCAAGAACAGGGCGCAAATGGGCGGAACACCGTCTGAGATTCTCGCGGACGTCAACGAGCAGTTATGTGAGGGCAATGAGGCTGAGTTGTTCGTTACCGTCTGGCTAGGGATACTTGAGATCTCGACAGGGCATGTTACCGCTTCAAACGCCGGCCATGAATACCCCGCAATCTACCGTCCGGGCGAGGGCTACACTCTCTTCAAGACGAAGCAGAGTCCCGCTGTCGCAACAATGGAAGGATTGAAATTCAGGAGCAGTGAGTTCACTCTGAATCCGGGCGACAGTCTCTATATTTACACAGACGGTGTAGCGGAAGCCACGAACAGCAATAATGAGCTTTACGGCACTGACAGAATGATTGCAACTCTCAACCAGACCATTGACATGAAGGTTGATGAAGTTCTCGCGGTAATGAAGAAATCCGTCGATGATTTCACGGGAGATGCGCCGCAGTTCGATGACATCACGATGCTCTCATTGAGGTATAACGGGAAATGTTAAGGAAGAATCTGGCCGTCCAAATCGTAGCAGGGTTCGTCTGCGTAATCGCGGTGCTTGCGGTCCTGGTCTGCGTGATCGGATACCAGAGATTCACGCTTTCAGCAGAGGTACAGTACGAGGATTGCGCGTATAACACGGCACGTACTGCTGCGACGATGATAGTCCCAGAGCTTCTCACGGGAGAGATTGCCGGAGCTGAGTACCAGATGCGCTTCAAGATGCTGAATGACGAATGGGAACGCCTCGCAAACACTCAGGACGCGACGTTCATATACCTCATACGCCCAGACAAGACCGACTACAATCACATCGAGTTCTTCCTGAGCGTAATGAACAAGTCGGCACACTATGAGCGTTACCCGAGCGGCTACCTCCGTAAGACATCGAATGACGAATACCGCAACGCCTACCGCGAAATCTGCGAGAACGGCAAGAATATGGCCACGATATTCCGCGACAAGGGAGACAGTGAGACAGGACACCACATAACCGTCATGATTCCCGTCAAGGCAAGAAATTCCGACAGGGTTGACTGGATACTCTGCGTCCAGCGTCAAATGGAACGCCTCAACTTCTACCGTAAATCATACGTCAGGCATGTAGCGATTGCGGCGGCTGTAATTCTTGGATTCGTCCTCACGGTCTACGGAGTATACTTGGGGCGTTTGTTGATTGTTCCGCTGAAGAAGATAGCTTCGGAGGCCATGAGGTTCGCCGGTGAACATACTGAACCAGAGTCGCCGCTTGGAAAACACATTACCGCAAAGAACGAGATTGGCCAGCTTGCAAGAACTGTTGACGCAATGGAGTCGCAAGTCCTGAGCTACATCGACGGCATAACACGGATAACTCAGGAAAAGGAGCAGATAAAGGCCGAGCTTAACATAGCGGCAGGTATACAGGCGAGTATGCTTCCGCGTGAGTTCCCGGTGAGAAAGGAGTTTGAGATCTTCGCGTCAATGACTCCAGCAAAGGAAGTCGGCGGGGATTTCTATGACTTTTTCATGGCCGATGACAGTCATCTCGCTATGGTGATTGCGGACGTCTCGGGAAAGGGTGTGCCTGCGTCGCTCTTCATGGCAATCTCGAAGGCTCTCATAAAGAATCGCGCATTGATGGGAGGAAGTCCGGGTGAGATACTTTCTGACGTGAACAACCAGCTCTGCGAAGGGAATGAGGCAGGATTGTTCGTTACTGTTTGGCTCGGAATCGTTGACATAAAGACAGGGAACGTGAAAGCCTCAAATGCCGGCCATGAGTACCCCGCAATCTTCAGGAAGGGTGAAGGCTGGTCATTGATGAAGGACAAGCACAGCCCAGCGGTCGCCACGATGGAGGGAATGAAGTTCCGGGAGTACGAGTTTGACTTGAAATCGGGGGATTGCATTTATCTTTACACTGACGGAGTTGCTGAAGCTACGAACATTGACAGCAAACTTTACGGTACGGCGAGAATGATCGACGCACTTAATGATACGGCGGGGTTAAAAGTGTCTGCGGAAGGTGTGCTTTCGGCCATGAAGAAGAATGTTGATGACTTCACGGGAGAAGCTCCGCAATTCGATGACATTACCATGCTTATGCTGAAATTCTACGGGGAGGGTGAATGAGTTGGAACTTGTAGTTGAAGCTAAGACAGAGAAACTTGACGAGGTTATTGATTTCATTGACGGCTTTCTTGAGGAGATGGACTGCCCAATGAAGACGATGATGCAGATTGACGTGGCTGTTGAGGAAATTTTCGTGAACATTGCACATTATGCTTACGGCGCATGTGACGGCGACGCGCGGATTTCGATAACGGACGATGACGGAGTAGCCGAGATTACGTTCAAGGACAATGGCACTCCATATGACCCGCTTTCACGCCCTGACCCTGATACGACTCTTTCAGCCGAAGAAAGGCAGATCGGCGGTCTTGGAATATACATCGTCAAGAAGACAATGGACAGTGTGAGCTATGAATACCGTGATGGCTGTAATATTTTCACGATGCGCAAGACGATAAAATGTTCATAGGTCGAGAGAAGGAACTTTCACAGCTTGAGAATGCTTATGACAGGGAAGGGTTCAGGCTCTTTCTTGTCTACGGGGCTAAAAGTTCAGGGAAGACGACGCTTCTTGAGGAGTTCTGCAAGAATAAGTCTGCGATATATTTCACAGCCTCACAAGGAAGCAGCCGGGCGAATTTGGGAAAGTTCTCTACAAATATACTCACATACTGCGAGGACAAGGAGCATGAGCCGTTCATGTTCTGGGACGATGCGCTGAAGTACATTGCGGAGCTTCAGCATGGCCACAGGATGATACTGGTCATCGAGGGCTTTGACATTCTAGCGGAAAGAGATTCGGCTTTCATGGGGATATTCTCGCGTGTACTTGAGAACGAGTTTCGTGAGAGCAATATATTCCTCGTGATAACGTGCGTAAATGCCGCGTTCCTGAACACGTCGCCCGTCAAACGCTTTCTTAACGGCATAATACGTCTGGGAAAATTCTTGAACGATGAGAACATTGCGCGCCTCAAAGAGCAAGTTTCCAAGCAATCCACGCATCAGGCGAAATTCGTTAGAGTTCCAGCCGAGAGAGTGATACTCCGTGAGGGCAGCACTAACGGCGAGATGTACAAGATAGTCTCAGGGCGTGCGATATGCTATTTGAATTACGGGACAGATGACGAGTACATTCTTGGAAGCCTCAAGGAAGGCAAGACCTTCGGGGAATATTCTTTGCTGACGGGAAAGCCGGGAATTTACACTGTAACGGCCTACACTGACATGCTGCTGATGAGGATAAGCCGAGGGGAGTTCATGAAGTTTCTTGAGGTAAACGCTAAGAACTCCGTCGAGATCATGCAGAACATGGCTGCCATGATGAACGTGATGAAAGTGAACATCGATATGGTGAACAACGAACTTCATGAAATAACCGTCGCACACTCGTGACTTTAGTCGTGAGTTAGGCGGCCTGTATAATTTAGTTTATGAACATCATGAAAGTCAACATCGACATGGTGAATGACGAGCTTCATCACATGGAATAGCCGCAGAAAGCAGGGCTGAGGTACTTTACGATTGGAAACGTAACGGAAGCTCCAGCCCCGATGTTTCGAGAATTTTCTCGTCCGTGAATAATTCCGGCAATTCACCCTCAGACGAAATTACTCCCCCCGAAAGTATCACCGCCCTGGTACAAACGTCAAGAGCCATATCGAGATCATGAGTAGCGAGGATTACAGCCTTCTCAGTTTCACGCAGAAAGTTTATGACACGCCGCCTTGCTTTTGGGTCAAGCCCGGCCGTTGGTTCGTCAAGCGCGAGTATCTCAGGGTTCGAGGCCAAAATTCCCGCAAATGTTATGAGCCTCTTCTCGCCGCCTGAAAGCCTGTGAGGCGGTCGTGATGATAGGTGAGAGATTCCGAGGGTTGCGAGAATTTCCCCTGCTCGTTCGTGCGCTGAGTGTGGAGGCATTCCCGATGCTACAAGGCTGAATGCTACGTCCTCAATCACTGATGGCATGAGAAGTTCGTCATCGGCATTCTGGAACGTCAAGCCCACTTTCTCACGCAATATTTCAGAGCCTTCGTGGCCGTTGAAAGCAATTTTCCCTGACTGTACTTCAAAAGCCCCCGCAATGTGAAGAAGCAATGTCGATTTCCCTGAGCCGTTTGCGCCGACAAGGGCAACCTTTTCACCGTCAGAAACCCGGAGATTTATTCCGCGAAGAGCCTCATGGCCATCTGAGTATTTGTAGCGAAGCCCCTCAACCTCAAGCATAATTCATCACAGCTATACTCATTCCGTAAGCAAAAAATCCCGCAATCATCGCCACATTACCCGCGCTTAGTCTCTCGTTCTCAGCCTGTATGAAACCTCCGAAGCCTCCGCGACATTTCACGGACTTCATCATATTCTCAGAACGCAGAAAGCTCTGAAGCAGTATCGTCCCCGTCATGTACGCAAAGACTTTGAGCCTTATTATCCCGTGAAGTCTTGGAGCGCGAAGTCTCACGGAATTTATCGCGGTCTCATAGCTTTCTCTGAGAGTATTCACGCCCCTCAATGTAAGAATCGCAAGTACCCGGAGCTTCACAGGGACATGAAGAGATGACATTGCAGCATAAATTCCTGACGTTCCCATAGGATAGACCATTGTTCCGAATGTGATGACGATCATGTTCACCCTGAGCGCGATGATAATACCCATTATGAGGGCGTCAATAAGATTCGGCCATGTAAGAGCAAGAGTGAGAATCATTACGAGGTTGAAGACGTTTATGCTGACTAGGTGGGAAAGGGGAAAGCGTTTCATCACAAGGAATGTTACAGGCATGATTGAGGCCAGTATCAAGGAGGGAAGTGTATTGCTTACCGAGACGGCAACGGCATAAATTACTGCTGATATTATGGCAGCAACGGGGGAATATTTTATGCTCACAGCCAGAGCTTCGCTGGGAATTTCGAGAGTGTATACTGCTCGTGTCATGACAGAAACTCCGGCACTGACTTCTTCAGCCACATTATGAGGAACGACGTTACTACACCTTCAACGAGTGCTAAGGGTACATGAGCAATCATCAATAACTTCACGGCTCCGAGAAAATTTCTGTCCGATAATCCTAAGAATACCCCAGATAATCCCGCCCCCATCATGACTGCAAATGCTCCGGCAATGAATGACATCAACGCTGCAGTCTTACCCCTTCCATCACGTACAGTCTTCCCGAAAATCACGTGGCACATGAGTGCGGGCAATCCCATTACGATCGTGTTTGCGCCGAGAACAACAAGCCCCCCGAATCCGAACAGTACAGCTTGAAGCAATAACGCCGTGAACACAGCCGGAAATACCGAATATCCCAAGAGCAGCCCCATTGGTGCGAGGAGTGAGATGTGTGTTGACGACGGGCCTATGCGAATGTTGACGAGTGAGGCCAGAAAGAATGCTGACGACACGAGCGCGGTGCGAATGATTTTGTCGGACTCTGTGTGCTTCAGGCCGAATGATACTCCAGCGACTGTTCCTGCCCAGCCTGCAGCGAGCATTCCGCCCGATAATATTCCCTCACTGATGTGCATTTCTACGCCTCACTATCATTGCAATGTTGAAGATTACGCTCACCCCAAGCAATGCCCGAATGAAAAGCTCCATACCCTGCGGAAATGTCCCGTCATCATGCTGCTGGGTGCCGTCAGATTTTCCCGCAAGAAATTCCGCCGTAACATCAATTTCCGCCGTACATTGATGGCCTTCCTCATCGCGGACAATAACGCGCCACGTCCCCGCAATGTCAGGAACAAACGCGAAACGCCCCTTCTCGTCAGTCCTTCCAGTTTGGTACGCGAATTTCTCATCGTTCGGCGAGAAAACCCGTGCTTCACGGTAACTCATCATCTCGCCCGTCGAGTACATGAACTCAAGCGAGACCGCACGAATTTCCGAGTGCCTGTAGCCCGTACCATGAGCAAGAATCTCACACTCCGAAAGAAGAATCAGGCCGACCGCTAAAGTCAGCCCGATGAAAATTTTTGTCCTCATTTCACTTCAAGCAGGAGGAACGCCCGAAGGTTCAGATTGTCATAGTCGCCCTCAACTCCCGGAAGTCCTGACTGAGCCGCCCTTATTCCCCACCAGCCCGGCGCGGTGATCTTCACGTGAGCCTCGCCGTTCTCTGCCTCCGTGTAATATGCGTAGGTGTTCTCGTACTCAGTCACGAAGCCGTCATAAGTTGCCCAAACCGGCCCTGTGTATGGCTGACCGTTGAGGAGGATTTTGACGTGGAAGTACTCACCGACTTTTGCGTCTGCAGGATTCGTTACTGGGACGATTTCGAGAGGATGCCCGACTGCCTGAGAGTAATTCTTGTCGTCATGGGATGTGTTGAAGATTGCCTTAGCGTACTTGTCATATTTGTTGGCCGATATGACTTTGAGACCCTGAGCTTCGAGGTCTTTCCGCGAGCCAGATTTACCGCCCTCGTTCGTTACGCACCATGACTCTCCGTCCTTCATTGAGACGAGAATCACAGACTTCGACAAATCCTTAGGGATAACGGTGAAGTCGATGCAGAGGCCCGGCTCATTGGCTTTGAGTTCGGAGGGGACGAATTTTCCGTCCTCGATTATTCCGGCCTTGACCCTCGAAAGTATCTCGACCTCTTCGGGAACTATGAACCTGTGTGCCGATTGTACTGTTGCCGCGAATGGCTGACCTTCCTTCATGGCTGTGTCAGTTGCCTTGATTGTGAGTTCGTGAGAGAACGCTGGAACTGACGCGATGATGAATGCTGTTGCGAGAATGAATGAACGTTTGAACATTATAAAACCTCCGCAAATGATTTCGAGTCGGCCAACTCTTACGGAGGTAATAATAACACAACTTCCTTAAAAAATGTTACGGATTAACTACGCATTCAGCCCAGAATTTGAAAGCGTCATATTCTCCCATTGAGAGCCTGGCTTCTTGGAGAGCCTTGTCGGTCTCATGCCTCACTGTCTCATCATTGAGGTAGCATTCAAGCTCGCTCACAATTCGTTCAGGGGTGGCGTCGTCGCATAGAAGTTCAGGGTAAACCAGCCTTTCCGTAAGCATGTTGGGTATCGAGATGTGCCGTACATGTACAAGCCGCTTCAATATCGCGTAATTCAGCCGCCTCATGTTGTAGATTACGGCCATGAATCGCCGAAGAAGCATCGCCTCAATCGAGACAGTACCAGAAACTCCCGCGACAGCCTCAGAGCCTAGCATCAATTCGCGCCCGCTCCCCTCCCAGACATCGAAGCCCCCCGAACTTGCCCGCTCCCTCACTTCGTCAGCAAGGCAACTGCTCAATCCCTCAGCGACCGAGAACACTGGGCAGTATCCCTTACCCCTGAGAATTTCAGCTGTCCCAAGAAGTATGTCGAGGTGAAAACGTATGTCGTAACGTCTGCTTCCGGGCATCAATGCGATTACGCGCTTGTTCTCGAAGCGTTCACGGAATTTCTCGGAGACCTTCACACTCTCAATCTCGCGGACTAATGGGTGAGACTTCCAGCGGGAATTTACTCCCATTGAAATCAGGAACTCGTGTTCAAACGAGAATAGCGGTAAACAAACGTCAAAGTCCCTCCGAAGATTCTTCACCCTTCCGGCTCTCCATGCCCAAACCGTCGGCGGTATCAATGAGACTATCTTCCCCGAATACCCAGACTTCCTCAGCGATTTTGCGAGCATCAAGTGAAAGTCAGGGCAGTCAATGAGAACTACAGCGTCAGGCTTCACACTCATGATTTCGCGGGCAATGTTGCGTTTCAGCCTTAATATTCGCGGGATTGCTGGGAGAATTTCGAGAAGCCCCATGAGTTTCAGTTCCTCGTAGCTCCATGACGCAGTTCCTCCGGCCTTAACTCCCTCAGAGCCTAGCATTCCCCAGATTTTTGCTGACGGTGAAATCCTCAGCGCCTCGCGAATGAATCCCCCGGCGTAAATATCGCCGCTTACCTCGCCGCATGACACAAATATATTCACGCCTCAATCCCCCATACTGCAATCTTGTACTTCTCCGAAAGCTCAAAGAATTTCTCAGGCTCAAGTATCAGCGTCTTCCCGGCCTCAACAGCAAGGCAAGTCATTCCGGCCTTGTGCATAGTCTCAAGCGTCCTCGTACCGACAGTCGGAAGGTCATATCTCATGTCCTGCCCCGATTTCATCATCTTAACGACAACGCCATGCCCCGAAATTTCGCCCGCTCTGGTTATCATGTTGTCAGTGCCCTCCATAGCCTCGACAGCTACGACAGAACCGTCCGCGACGCAAAGCCCCTGACCGAATGAGCAGGGTAATATAACGCCAAGAATCTCACGGCCATAATTGATGTCGTTAAGTTCTTTCTCTGTTGGAGAACGTGAGGAGAGCTGTCCGGCTTTTGCGATGAACTCAGGAAGTATTTGCCAGTACGGAATGACGGAAATTCCCTCGCCCTCTAGTGCTGACACTATAGAACCGAGAAGCGAATGATCGTCATGAAGCGCATTCCTCAAGACCGAGCGTGACAATGAGTCGAAGAACAGCGGCAGGCAGTATATTAACTTTTTGGGGATAAATCCGGCCATGATTAACTTTTCCGCACCGTAGGACTTAATTTCATTGATTGCGCGCCCTAGATTCGGTGTCTTCATCTTCACGATCTTTCCGGCGTACGGCCTCAGAGTCTCAACGTCAGCACCGAGCGACAATATAAGTCCGGGCTTCTGGAGGTCTGAGAGTTTGCGGGCGATTTCTATCGGAAGCACTCCACCGCCCGCGATTAGTGCTATCGTCATTCAATGATTTTACCGTCCCAGTCGGAAGCCGCTGAAGTATGTTCGTGAAGGACTTTCCATTCACCGTTAATCTTTTCGAGGTAATCCGTCTGTCTCATCATGAATGGGGGATTAGCTGAACCGTCTTTGTTCACCGTGTCCCATCTCTGAACCGAGCATACAAGCGCAGATGTACCGTTGATGAACGTCCTCATGTCGAGGATTTCAACGTCGCATGATTTCAGGTTTCCGAATGCCTCATCGAAGACCTTTGATGCTTTTTCCGCGCCTACGCAGGCATAAGGAGCTGCGTCGAACCAGATCGTCTTTTCCGTCCAGTCCTTTGTACTTTCCGCGCCGCTGAATGATTTTGAGATTGCGATTACTATGCTTTCTACTGCCTTTTTGTCTGTCATTTTCCTTCTCTTCCTATTGAGGATTTATATCCTGTCCACTCTCCACGCGAAGAAAATCGCAACGAAGAAGAACACTATATTCGGTCCCCAGCCTGCGATTAAAGGCGGAATGTTACCGGCCTCGCCCAACGCGCGGCAGAGCGACATCACCACGTAATACGCGAATACTATCACAACACTTATTCCGAATCCAACTCCTCCTCCTGAACGCCCTCGCCTCGATGCACCGAAACCTGCGCCAAGTACGGCCATTATCACGCAAGCCCAAGGGACTGCCATCTTCAAATGGAACATCACCCAGAGCTGCGATAATTGCGACTCTATTGCCTCGCCCTGCTTAATGTATGACCATAACTCATGCGCGCTCATGTCGCTGGGTCTTCGTGTGCTTCTCTGGAGCTGGTCGGGTGAAAGTCTAAGTGCAAGCATCTGACGTTCAAACCTCAAGAGGAGATTCACTTCGCCTTCTGTGTTGACATCATACATTCTCCCGTCCTCAATCCACCATTGCGAGTTCTGCCACATTCCGCGCCTTGCGTTGAGGGTGTGTGAGAGCCGTCCTTCGCTGTCAAATTCGTGCATCATTATTCCGCTGAGAGTTCCGGCTTCAGGGTCAAGCGTGTCGATGTAGAGTACGCGTTTGAGTTTCCCGCCCTCCTCGTCTCGAAGGAAGACTTTTTCCTGAACTACAGAGGCTTGGTGCTTCATTATCTCGAACTTCATGAGCCTGTCCGCCGCTATTGCCCCGAAAGGTACGACCGTCTCATTAAGCCCGAAACCTATCAACGAGATCATCACTGATGCCGCGATCACAGGCCGCAATATCCTCGTGAAAGGAATCCCGAGTGAACGAAGCGCAATAAGCTCGCTTCCTGCGTTGAGGGTTGACATTCCTAGAAGTGTTGACAGTAAGGATGACATTGGGATAGTCATGACGATTACCTCAGGAAGCCTGTAGAAGAATAACCGCGTAACTACCCCAAGCGCGACACCTTGCTCGATGATCAGCTTTGCCGCCTGAAATAGCAAGTCTCCGGCAACGAATATCAGAACGAATATCAATATCCCGAACATAAATGGCCCGGTGCATGAGCTGAGTATTAACTTGTTGAGTAAGCTTCGTTTCATCAAAAACTCGCACGGATACCCCTAGTTTTAGCTATGGGGAGGAAGTGTGCCCTCCTTTTTGTTATTATTATATCGCCAGAGGCGAGCGGGCTTTAATGTCGGGTAAAAAGAACCAGACCTCCGCCCGCTAGAGTTATAATCCTTTGCCAATGTTATCCTGCGGTTTACATGCTTGCAGCACTGCCCCTACCTCTCAGGACTGTTTAACCACAAACCGTAGAGCGGCAGATTAGGATTTACGTCCGCCGGTACCTATACATTCGCAGGTAACGTAGTCTTTATCTCAAGACTTAGGCTAGTAAGCAAGGACTTTTTTCAAGCCCCCGTCTTTAGACGTGAGGTTACTTACTGCGATAATGCGTTGGCCGAATATTTCCGCGTCATTTGCTGTGTCAGTTTGTCAACGAGATCCTGTGCTGACGGAAGGTTTGTCCCGCCCTCGTAAGTCTCCGAGACGTTCATCATCGTAACATGAAGGAACTCCTCGAACGTCGGTGCAAGTCCGTTGACGATTGACGAAAGACGCTCGATTATCCCGTCGACCATCTGATACGGGCACTCTGACATTACCGCGATGATCTGGAACTCTCCGGCCTGTATAACCGTGTCTGACTGCCTGACATCTTTCATGACGTTGGCGCAGTATGCCCTGAACGGCCTGATGTACTTGTCCATGTTGTCATCAGGAAGCAACTGTGGGAACACGAGCCTTATCATGAACGCGCTGACAGGGTGGTTGTAACGTCCTGAACGGTAAAGCTCATCGGCTATCCTTGCCATGCCGTAAGCGAATGTGTGAAGTGTCGTGTCAGGGTCAAAGAACTCAACAGGGCCGGAACTTCCCTTTTTCTCCTCCGAGTCGCCTACAGGAAGCCCCTTCGGTGTAAGCTCAAAGTAGAAGCGTTTTCCGTCATCAATGCTTTTACGCTCAATGTCCCAGATTTTCCCGTTAATCTCGGCAGTTGTTGAGACAGGGCTGAACCATTCGGAGATATTCTTCCCGACCGATGCCATTCTCGATATTCCGAGTACGTCGAGCATGTCTTCCGTGAGGTTGAGTATTGCGCCTGTGTCGTCGGTAATCGCGAAGTTCACTGGGATTCTCTTAACATCATTTTCGACCTCGACTGGAATGACTCTGTTGCGTTCGTTCTCCTCCTGATTGTAGGCAACAAGGAGAGCCGCCCCGCCGCAGACAGCGATAATCACTCCGAGCCACTGGAACATTCTTGCGCCGTAAGTTATCGCCATAGGGCAGAGAAGTACACCCTGAGCAAGTGCCTGAAGTGAGATCAGCCCGATGTTGAAGCCGTGAATTATGAACAGTCCGTAAAGAATGCTCATGACTATGAACAGCAGCCAAACGAGTCCCCAAATCGCAATGTCAACCTCGCCGACAACGCTTCCAACGCCCATTGCACGTGCGAGCATTATGGTTAGTATTGCGACGACGGGAGGGATTGTTATCCACTTGAGAAAGTTATTCTGTCCCATTATTTGTACTCCAGCTCCTCACCTGAAGGATAGCTCAGCGTGTAATCGACAATAATCGGCACTGTTGCTCCGGACGGTACTGTGATTTCCCACGTGAGACGGTTTTCTTTGTCGCGCTCCTTTTCTTTCGGTTCGATTCGTTTGACGTCGATTTTGATTTTCTCGTCCGTCGGAATCGGAAGTCTGTCCCTGACAGTTATGACCTGCTCTTTCTTCGTGCCGTTTGTAATTTCGAGTTTGTAGCCGCTCGTGAAGACCCCGCTGAACCACTGAACGCCTGTTTTCTCGATGAGCCTTTCCTTCTTCGCCGTAATCTGGTCAGCATAACCGAACGGGATTTTCTTCTGGCCGATGCCGTATTCCTCGACGTAGATTTTCCCTGATGAATGGCCGTCTACCCTGAGTTCAGCTTCGCCTGGTATCATGTGGTCGTTGCCCTCGTCCATGCTTGCAATTATCCACGCATTCGTTCTCTGTTCGGGAATCATGATAAGCTCGACCTTGCTGCTCATCGTCGAGTTTCCGCCTGATGCCTCGAAGACTCTTTCAGTCCCGTCTCCTGCGAGTGTACCTGCAACCGCGACAGTCCTGTCAGATAGCGTTTCAGTTACAGCTGGAGCTTTTGGTGCCGGAACACCGAGTGCTGGAACATCGAGCGCGTTTTCGTCGATGTCGGCCATTTCTTCGGCGGCCATGTACATGTCAGCACCATTCATAGCGGCTCTTGCGGATTTGAACTGCCTGTTTGTCCGCGTAATGCTCACTGCCGAACTTGAGGCTATAACCTGCTCTTTGGGCTTTATGCTGACTTTGAGGGGGGAGACTTCGGGTGCTAAGACCCGCTCATCGGGTGTCTTTGTGTGAAGAGTGATCGTTCCCGTGAAGTCGAGGCCTGTTCTCTGGGACGCGAGAATATACATTGCGCTCTCAATTTTCCCTGTTGATGTGTCGAGGTCGAGGACGTATTTTGGCCGCCACGATGCGGAGTCTGTGAAAGCCTCAAGGTATACCATCCCTCTCGCGCGTCCTGTTACTTCCGTGTACCTCGTATCACCTGTGGGCCTCTTGTTCTGCAATTCCTGATTGAGCATTCTGAGTTTTTCCTGCTCTTGGCTGAGATTGACTCTGAGTGCTGAAAGCCCGTTCTCTGCCGCAAGCCTCACACCCTGAGCCTCCTGAATGTATTGGAGGAGTTCTTGGGGCTTTGACTTTTCGGGGGGTGCATTCTTGAGGAACGCGAGTGTCTGCTCAAAGGCTGCTTTTCTTGCGTTGAGGTCGCTGACGATTTTAGACTGTTCTTCCGCCTGAAGCCTTAGTGATTCGAGCTGAGAGGGAGTCCATTTCGTCCGCGAATAACTCGAAACGTAAATGTCGCCGTAAACGCTTTCAGGATTCAGGAGCCTTATTGATTCCGGCCTGAATGCTCCCGGGATTAACGCCCTGAAATTTCCGCTGCTATCTTCAGGTTCAACAACGAAAGTGAATCTTGCACCTGTCGGGAAGAAGTCAACGGCTGAAATTTTGTCGGTGTATTTTTCCGGGACATCGAGGGCGTAAGACGTGCCGTGCAGAAAAATCAGCATCGTCGTGAGAAGCAGTAAGAAAGTTAATGGTTTCATGAGAGAAAGTAATCTCCTTTCAAAAAATATGTGTTGCTATGAGTTTCACTTATTATATAATACAGAATATTTTGTGCCTCATTGAAGTTTAAGGGCACGAGAATTTTTGTTGTCATTCATAAGAATCAGGAAATGGGTGTAAAATAAATCTAAACAGGGGCGAAAGAATAAATGTCCGTGTGTTGAATCAGGAAGATCGCAAACGGACTTCCCTCGCAGAGTATCACATAAATTATGAAGCATATCGACGGAGCGAGAATAAAAAATTATCTGACCGGGAGGCCTATGTAGCATGGAGCGTCTGCTAATAGATTTTTCACAAGTATACGGACAAAACGGAACACAGAGGGCTGCAAGAAGTGTATACAGTACCTATACAGATAACAGCAAGCAAAAAGAAACTCCGAGCGTTTCCTTTGAAGATATGCTTTCGGATTCTATCAAGAAAGTAAATTCCCTCCAGCTTGAAGCTGAGAAGAAAGTCCGCGACCTCGCTATAGGTGATGCGGAAGACATTTCCGAAGTTGTCCTTGCGTCCTCAAGAGCTGATACTGCGTTGCGTCTGGTTATGGAAATTCGAAACAAGTTCCTCGACGCATATCAGGCACTTTCACGAATAACAGGCTAAATAGAAAATGGACAGTTTAAGACGCTGGTTAGCCTCATTCCTGACATTCTGGGCTGGGCTTAAACTTTGGCAGAGAGCGTCAATAATTCTAGCAATCTTCGTTGTACTTGGCGGTCTCGGTGCATTAATATTTATGACAGGTAACACAAGTTACGAGCCTTTGTACGCTGGCCTTGACGTTTCAGACCAGGCGGCAATCGTAGATTATTTGAAGGAGAATAATATTCCCTACCGTCTTGACCCTAATGCGAGCGCGATATTGATGCCGGGCGGAGCAATTTATGAAACACGTTTGACCCTCGCGCAGATGGGGCTTCCAAAGGGCGGGACAACAGGCTTCGAGATTTTTGACGACTCTTCAATGGGAATGAGCGAGTTCCAGCAGAGAATAGCGTACATGCGTGCAATCGAGGGTGAACTTGCGCGTACAATCTCCCAAATGTCGCAGGTCGAGAACGCAAGAGTGAGTGTCGTCATTCCAGAGCAGAGATTATTCTTGGAACAGCAGAAACCTTCAACGGCCTCCGTTTTGCTCAGACTAAGGCCGGGTGCGACGATAGGGCCGACACAGGTAAAGTCGATAATCCATCTTGTAGCTCATTCTGTCGACGGATTGGAACCTGACGCAGTTACAGTTGTTGACACAAACGGGCGGATTCTGTCTGACATGGTCTCTGACAGCATGATAATGTACAACCCCGATGGCACAAATTCCGTAACCTCAGTACAGCGTGAACTTGAACGCCAGCATGAGCGCGAACTTGAGAACAAAGTCAGGATTATGCTCGAACAGGTTTACGGGCCCGGTACAGCGGTCGTAAGAGTGAGAATAGATTTGGACTTCGACAAGCGCACAAATTCCTACGTTGAGTATTCGCCAAACCCTGAGACAGGAACAGGAGTCCCACGAAGCAACGAGCGTCAGGAGGAAAGTTACACTGGTCAGGGAAACCCCGTCAACGGAAATCCCGGAACTACGACTAACATTCCGGGCTACGCTATAAATTCGTCGCAGGTTCAGAGCGAGTATAACCGTAGCAACAACACTACGAACTACGAGATTACGACGAGGAAAGGCGACCAGATTGTAACGCCCGGAGGAGTAAGGCGTTTGTCCGCGTCAGTATTGATTGACGACAAGTACAACGAGATAACGGAAGAAAGGCTCGAAGCACTGCAGGAAGTAATATCGTCAGCAATAGGCTTCAACAAGGATCGCGGAGACAGCCTTGTTGTTCACGCGATGAGATTCTCGACAGCGTTTGCCGATTCGATGGCCGAGCAGCTTCGTCAAGACCGTATGTGGAAGATGATTTACGGTTCTATAGCGGCGGCGATTGTTTTGCTGATAGTTCTCGGCGCGTTCTATGCTTGGCTTAAGGCGAAGAGGGCAAGGCTTGCGGTTGAGGAGATTGAGGCTGAGGGCAAGAAAGTCCCGACGATTCAGGAAATGCTCACATCGCCGGATCTTCTCGCGTTCCAAGGTGAGATGGCGGTGCTTGAGGAACAGCTCAAGGCTTACGCTAAGAGTCATCCAGAAGAGATTGCGACGCTTGTCAACGAGTGGCTCTCAATGGACAGCTAATGTAAATTACCCGCTCCCTGCGAATTTTGCGGGGAGAATTTTTTACCTCTTTGCAATAAGGAGATGTGAAGATGCCCCCAAGAAGCGATAAAAAGGATGAAGGCAACAAGGGACTCACGGGCCGTGAGAAAATTGCGGTCTTAATGGTATCTCTTGGAAGCGATATAGCCCCTGAAATCTATAAGAAGCTCGATGATTCGACGATAGAGTTGATCACGCTCGAAATAGCAAATCTCAGGAAGGTAACGCCAGATGTAAAGCTCACGGTTCTTAAAGAGGCTCAAGAAATTCTAATGGCACGTGAGTTCATGGCAAGAGGAGGAGTCGAATATGCGCGCGATGTTTTGGAGAAAGCTCTCGGGCCGGAGAGAGCGCAGAGTTTGCTTGCGAGGATTACGGCAAGCCTTCAGGTCAAGCCGTTCGATTTCATGAGGCATACGGACGCTGGCCAGATACTTGGCTTTATTCAGAACGAACACCCGCAGACTATAGCGTTGATTTTGTCCTATCTTGAGCCAACGCAGGCGGCAATGATTCTAAGCGGCCTCAATCCTGTATTGCAGGCTGACGTAACGAAGAGAATCGCCAATATGGACAGGATAACGCCGGAAGTCTTGAGGGAGGTTGAGAGGGTATTGGAACGCAAGCTAAGCACAGTAATGGGTCAGGACTTCACGGTTGCGGGCGGAATTGACGCAGTCGTAGCAATCGTGAACAGTACAGACCGAGCCACAGAGCGCAACATCATGGAATACCTTGAGGAGAATGACCCCGAACTTGCGGAAGAGATCAAGAAGCGTCTATTCGTGTTCGAGGACTCGATGCGGCTTGATGACAGGTCGTTGCAGAGAGTATTGCGTGAGGTTGACATGAAGGAGCTTTCGCTTGCCCTCAAAGGTGCGACAGAAGACCTCAAGACGAAGTACCTCAAGAACATGTCGAAGCGCGCGGCAGAAATGTTGCAGGAAGATATGGACTTCATGGGGCCAGTCCGCGTGAAGGATGTCGAGGAAGCCCAGCAGAAGGTCGTCAACATAATACGCGGCCTCGAGGAACAGGGCGAAATAGTCATAGCATCGGGCGGAGGGGACGATATGATTGTCTAGCGGTCTTGCACATCAAAGAGTGCTGCGGACGGTGAGGCTCTTGCCACAAGCTGTGAAGATTGGAATCTTAGAGAGCGAAATCAAGCAGTCAGGGACGAAGCCTGAAGCCCCCAAGCCATCGAAGCCAGAGAAGTCCCAGCTCTCACAGCAGAAGCCAGATTCTCAGCCCCCGAAAGTACAAGTGAAGATGCCTGCCGCTAATGTCCGCGAGATTGAGGAGCTTTCAGCACAGGTAAAGTCTCTCACTAACAGCCTGAGCAATGCTGAAGTTGCTAACGCTGAATTGTCGGAGGCAAAAGCTAAATTAGAGAGCGAAATTGGGGGCATAAGGTCAGATTATGAACGCCGTCGAAAGCAGCTTGAGGACGAGGCCAAAAACAATGCTGACCGTATAGCTGAAAAGGCTCGTGCTCAGGCTATAAGCGAGGGGCAGATTACTGGTTACGAGGAAGGTCTCAAGAAGGCACGGGCTGAGGTTGAACAGGAATACTTCGAGAAATTCTCTGAGCTTGCGGGATTGATTGACACTTTTGGGAAGAAGCTGGAGGAGAATTTTGCCGAACTCGTGAAACTCAACCAGCCTCGTCTAGTTCGTGTGTGGACGGAAATGTTACACCGAATGCTCTGCAGACAGGTTGAATTGAACCCCGACACTATTGACTCCGTGCTCTCGGAACTTCTTTCACGCCTAAGCGACAAGAACCAGATACTAATCTACGTATCGCCAGATGACATGAAGCACCTTGAGGGTAAAATGGACACACAATTCCGTGAGGCTCTTCGCGGTGTGAAGAAACTTGAGCTTAAATCAGACCCTAATATCGAGAACGGAAGCTGTATCGTTGAGACGGGACTCGGGGTTTACGATGCCCGCTGGAAGACTCAGATGGGGCAGGTTGAGGCGGTCGTTGACGACGTATTCCAGCAATCAACGCGTGAGGACAAGTAATCATGAATGATGTAGAAGATGTAGATTTATTCCAGCTTTTCGCGGTTGACCTTTTGCAGAAGCCATTGGTGAAGATTAACGGCCGGATAGTTCAGGTTGTAGGGCTTGTAGCAGAGTCTCAAGGTCCTGACGTTAGGGTTGGGGATTTGTGCCACATACAATTCCGTGACGGCTCACACGAACTTGACGCTGAGGTTGTGGGTTTCAGGGGAGACAGGGTGCTTTTGATGCCTCTGGGAGCGTTGCAGGAGGTAGGGCCTGGCTGCGATGTAGTGTCAACAAACAGACCTCTCGAAGTCCCGGTTGGCGAGGCATTATTGGGGCGAGTTCTTGACGGCTTGGGGAATCCCATTGATGACAAAGGGCCGATAGCAGCAAGCGATTTCTACCCGTTATACGCAACACCGCCTCACCCATTGAAGCGAAAAATGGTTGACACTCCTTTGAGCGTAGGAGTCAGAGTTATCGATGGAATGCTGACGCTCGGAAAGGGGCAGCGTCTCGGGATATTCGCGGGTTCAGGAGTTGGGAAAAGCACATTGATGGGAATGATGGCACGCTACACTACGGCAGACGTGAACGTAATTTCCCTTGTCGGTGAACGAGGTCGCGAGGTTCGGGAATTTATCGAGCGCGACTTAGGGCCTGAAGGTCTTAAACGCTCTGTTCTCGTAATCGCAACTTCCGACCAGCCCGCACTGATCCGCCTTAAATCGGCCATGACAGCCACAGCAATCGCCGAATATTTCCGAGATCAGGGAAAAGATGTTCTCTTAATGATGGACACTGTAACTCGTGTAGCCCGCGCACAGCGTGAAATCGGCCTTGCAATAGGTGAGCCTCCAGCAACACGAGGATACACTCCATCGGTCTTTGAGATGCTTCCGAGATTGCTTGAACGTGCAGGGGCTGGCGAGGTTGGAAGTATTACGGGGATATATACGGTACTTGTTGACGGAGATGACATGAACGAGCCTGTTGCCGACACGGTGAGGGGTATTCTTGACGGGCATATAGTGCTTTCGAGGAAGATAGCCGCGAGGAATTTTTATCCTGCAGTTAGCGTCCTTGACAGTGTTAGCCGTGTAATGCCTTCGCTTGTTTCGCGTGAACACCTTGATGCTGCCGGAAGAGTTCGTGATTTGCTCGCTACTTATGCAGAGTCCGAAGACCTCATCAATATCGGGGCATATAAGTCTGGGAGTAACATGAGGGTTGACTGGGCGTTGGCGAACATGGAGAACGTCAGGGGATTTTTGTCACAAAGGGTACAAGACCCTACGAGTTTTGAGGAGACGGACAGGAGATTGCTTGAGCTTGCGCCGTATCCTAATCAGCAATAGAGAGGAGAATTTGGAATGAGTACAGAGACAGCGTATGTAGAAGTTGAGCCTGAGATAAAGCGCAGGGCAGAGGAAATTCTGGACAAGATAGGAATGTCTTACTCAATGGCCGTAGACTTATTCACGAGGCAGATAGTGTTGCGGAGAGCTTTCCCCATTGAGCTTAATGTGCCGGAACGAAAGCCCTTGTGTCTTGAGAGCATGACTGAAGATGAAATAGACGCAGCGATTCAGGAGGGGCTTGACGACCTTGAAGCGGGAAGAACTATACCTCTTGAGAAGGTCAGAGAGGAGATGTCAAAACGTTATGGCTTCAACTTTTGATGTTGCCTTCACACTTAAAGCCCAGAACGATGTCGACAATATATGTATGTATATGGCGGAAAGACTTAGTAACCCTATGGCCGCTTCACATTTCTCAGACCGAATAACAATTTCCGCAAAATCATTGTCTTCGTTCCCGAAAAGATACCGCGTTCGCAGGAAGAACCACAAGGGTCAAGAAATACGTTATATGCCTGTCGATAACTTCATGATGATGTATTGCGTAGATGATGTAAAACGTACCGTAAACATTCTGCGTGTTATGTATGCCAAACGCAACGTCGACGCTATGATTTAGGCCATGCAGCAGAGAATAGCGAAGTTCAACCGAATCCTCAAAATCCGCGAGGACAGCCGCAAGAATGAGCAGGCTATCTTAGCCGCCGAAAGAAGCGAGGAACGTGCCGTAATGGATCACCTAACACAGCTTGAGGGCGAAAAGACTCAGGCAATACGAGACTTCAGCAACGCAGGTGGTAAGGCAATATCAGCAACAGATTTGTGGTTTCAACGTCAATTCATCGACGCCATAAACACGGATATTTTGCGCGGTCAAAATTCCCTCACTGAAGTAAGAACTAGAATATCAAATACAGAAGCAAGACTCGTAGAAAGACATAAGGACGTTAAAATAATGGAGACATACATAGACCACTTAAAAGAAGCAAATTTTCAGGAACAATTAGGAATTGAGCAGAATGAACTTGATGACGTTGCTACAATGCAATACTCACGGAGAGGAGATAATTGACACATGGGGCCTGACCTTACGAATATAACCAGAGTTTTGACGCGCATAGATGAGATTAACCGACAGCTTATGCCGAACACTTACCAGCAGACACAGCCATTAAAGAGCAGATTTGTTGACGTTCTCAATGACGTTGAAAGGGTGAGAAGATCCTCGCACAGCAGGAGCAATATCTCCGGCAAAACTAACTATGACGAACTCAAGGACGTGATCAACGAATGCGCCGAGAAGTACAACGTTGACTCAGAATTGATACGCGCGATGATTCAGGTTGAGTCGGGCTGGACGACTGATGCGGTCTCCAACAAAGGTGCTCAGGGACTAATGCAGCTAATGCCTCGAACAGCGGCCATGCTGGGAGTTGAAGACCCTTTCGACCCCGTTCAGAATATCGAGGGCGGTGTAAGATATATTTCCGACCTTACCGATAAATACAGAGGGGACATTGAGAAAGCACTTGCCGCTTACAATGCAGGCCCGGCGAGGGTAGACTCTGGAAACATTCCCGAAGTCTCAAGGCGTTACGTAAGAAACATAATGTCAATATACCGAAAGTTAAGAGAGGTGGGCTAATATGGCAGAAGAACGTCCGGCAGCAGCTCCGCAGGCAGAACCAGCACCTACGCCAGTCGTGAGGAAAAAGAAAAAGAAGAAAGGCATGGGGAAATTTACGTTTTTCCTTTGGCTTTTGCTTCTCGCACTTGGTACGGCTGTAGGAATGCACCTGAGCGGAATTTGGGACGGCCGTCCGCTTTTCTGGGAGACGATCCCTAGAGTGCCATACTTTGGGCCAAAGCTCGCGGAGTTCTTCCAAGTTCCGGAATTTTACGCCCTCACTGTTGAGGAACGGAGAGCCGTTGAGCTTGAGCAATGGCAGAGGAGGCTTGACGCTCAGGAGCGTTCGATGGAGAGCCGGGACATTGCGCGCATGGAGGTCTACGAGAACCGCGAGCTTGCACTAGTTGAGCTTTCGCGGGATGTTTCACGCAAACAGCGCAGGCTTCAGGCTCAGGAGGCAGCAAACGCTTCACAGGAATCAGACGGCCCGACTGAGACAGAGCAGGAACTCATCAATCAGGTTGCTAGAACTTACCGGGAAATGTCCGCGCGTAACGCTGCCGCTATAGTTGAACAGTTGCGCGACCCTATGGCCGTAGAACTCCTTATGCGTCTTCCAAATGACGCAAGAGCCTCAATTATGGGCAAGCTCAAACAGATCGGAAGAGCACACGTCTGAACTCCAG